>JAJZGH010000015.1 GCA_021798635.1 Planctomycetota bacterium
CGGTATCCGTTTGGCTATCGTTATCCGGATCGGGTGAAAATTGAATTTCTGAAATTTAATCGCGATGCGGTGTTAGCCAAACTCAAACCCACGATCAAAGATATTCAAGCGGCGTATGCCTATTATGAGGCCAATCTGGATAATTTTGAAATTACACCCCCGGACACATCCACGGCGCCGGCGACCGCGCCTAAACCCAAGTACAAGACGTTTGATCAGGTGCGGCAGAAGTTGATCCGGCGGCAACTTATTAAGCGTGTGAACCTGATGTTCCATCGCATGTTAAATCAGGCGGGGCATATCGCGGATAAGCCCTGGAGCACGGTGGATATTAACGGTTATCATCACGCCATACCGCAGGCGAAGTGGGTGTCTTACAGCACGCTGGCGGCCGATCTGGGAAAACAATATGGGTATACGCCGGTGGTGGGGCGGTGGAATCATTGGTTGAACAGCAGTGACCTTGCCGGCTTAAAGGGCATTGGCGATGCCACAACGGAGGAGGCCGGATTATCGCAGGCGTTAGGATTAAGCGTGCTGGCGATGAAGGTACATGCGTTGGATCCGCATTCAAAAAATATCGGGTTGCTGCTGCATCTGCAGGTGGGTTATGACGGCCCGGTGTTGACCGATTCGCATGGCAACATGTATCTGTATCGTGTTATTGCGGTCAGCAAGGCGCATAATCCTGCGACGCTGGCGCAGGTGCGTTCGGCTGTGGTGCACGATGCGAAACTGCTGGCGGCCTATCGTGCGGATAAGAAAAATGGTCAGGCATTAGCGGCTGAGGCGGGGCGCATCGGATTGCCGGCAGCCGCGAAAAAATATCATCTTGCGGTCTTCAGCCCGTCGTCATTTAAGGCGCTGGAGAATCAGTTGGTGGGAATGACGCCGGACGGGCAGCCGCAATATCAGTTGGCTCCCGGCCACCTGCCGGGCGTGCAGGTTCGCAGCACCAAACTGATGCAGGCGGCATTTTTATTGGCGCATCAGGCTTTGGGCCGGGCAACTCCATCGCATACACCCGGCGCGACTCATAGCGTGGCCGAACATAAGTCTTCGGGCAACGGACAAGCTGCGGCCCAGTTAGTTCTCACGCATCCGTGTACAAGTGTGGCGCTGGATTCGCAGTTGGAAGTATTTGTCATGCAGTTGGTCACCGCCAAGCCGGTGCCGGTAAATATCCTGCACAACCCGACGGATTTGGCCGGTGTGGGGCGGTATCTGATGGGGCATTTGAATCAGCGCCTATTGGCCCAATGGTTCAGCTATGGGGCCGTTACCAAACGCCTGGGCTTTGTGGCCAGCAATTGAGCCGTCATCATGAGTCGAATTGATAAAATTTTCTGGGATACGCTGCGCGGCCCGAGGCAATGGATCTCATCATGGTTTGCGGCGTATGCGCTGGTGGGGGCGGTATCATCGGGGCTGATTCCCATTCTGCTGCCGTTAATGATGGTGGAGCTTCTGCCACACGAGTTGGCGGCGGTAGGGTATGTGATGGGGGCGTTTAATCTGGGGGCATTAAGCTCGCCCTTGTGGGGCAATCTGGCGGATGAGAAGAAGGCGTATCGGCTGGTTTTTTGCGGCGGTCTGCTGCTGGAACTTGCGGCCATGAGTGTGTTTCCGCTGGCGGCGAATCTGGGGGCGTGGCTGGGTTTGGCGCTGTTGATGGGAGCCGGGAGCGCCGCGGTAAGCACGTGCGCGACGTTGTTAATTGTTGATTTTTATCCGCATAAAGAATGGACGAGCCGCATTGGATGGTTGCAGACGTTTAATGGCGGCGGTCAGGTTATTGGGCTGTTGTTGGCCGGTGCATTTGCTGCCATTGGATACCGCTTCGGTTTATGGATGGGGGCGGGGTTGCTGGGGGCAGCCGTGGTGGCAGGTTTAATACTTCTGCCGCGAGCATCCAAGGCGGAAAGCTCCATCCGGGAGCTTAGCCGGGCAGGGCTGGGCCTGGATTTTGAAGCCTTATCGCGTTTTGCCCGCGTGGAACTGATCGGTGGCGGGTTGCTTAAGCACTTTCATCTGGTGAATATCGCCGGATTAAAAAATATTCCCAAACTGTTGCCAACGCGCTTCGGCCGATTTTTGATGTCATGGTTTTTCGTGTTTTTAGGCGTGTCGGGCTTTTTTGCGTATTTTCCGATTTTTCTCAAACAGAGTTTTGGCGTTCTGCCCGCAACAACCTCGCTGACCTACGCTTTGGCCGCCGGCATTGGTATAGCCCTGTACAATTTGTCGGGCGTCTGGGCGCAGAAACTCGGCGCGCAGAAAATTTATTTCTATGGGCGGATTCTTCGGCTCAGCGGTTTTATATTACTATTACTGCCGCTGCTTTTGCGTCACATTCCTGGAGACAATATCATTGCCCTTGTGGGGTTTGCGGTAGTGGTATTAGCGTGGCCGGTATTAAGTGTCACCGGCACGGAATTAACCTCAGAGCTAAGCCCCATAAGCCAAGGGGCAGCGCAGGGGTTAAACAACGCCGCCAACGGCGTAGGTACGGTTGCGGGCACGTATATGGCAGGCTGGTTGGTACACGTGGTGGGATATGACTGCATCCCGATTATGGCGCTGGTTGGATTGGCGCTATCCATTGTGACGGATACATCATTCCATCAAACTAAGCAGCCGATTGCGGATTCAGGATTGGGGCAGCAGGCAGCAGTCAGTTAGACGTTAGAAGCTACGCCTTAGAAGCCGGGGCGGTTGCCAATGCCAGACTCGAATAAATGGAATTATTCCATACGGCGGGTTAAACTTGTAGGATAAGGGTGGGACACTATCCGCCGCGTGGAACAAGTAAGCGAACGGCATGAAATTGCGGCCAAAACCATGATCGCCGGCCGAAATGTTTCCTACGCGACAGCGTTCCGGCGGGTTCGTCACGGGCGATCGATGGCCGAATTGCGTACTGACGGATTGGCGGGATGCCTGCGCACGCCCCGCGGAGGCAGCGGGCGGCAAATTCTGTTCAAGGCCGGCAAAGGACGGTATCAGGTGCGATTGTTGACCGCACGCGAATGTGCGCGATTGCAGGGTGCTCCGGACGATTTCAAAATTTCCGTGCCCCTGAATCAGGCTCTTTTCGGGTTCGGCGATGCGGTGTGCGTTCCAGTCGTTGAGTGGATCGCGAAATATTATCTGCGTCCACTGCTTAATGCACGTGCTGCAAGGCCGACGGAGGCAGCTGCTTGAACTCCACCGATGTCATTACGCGTCCCTATCGAAATGTCCGTTGGGCAGCAGCAGCAATTTGTATCGACGCTTGCTGATATACTCAAGCGGTACAACCGCCGCTTGGAGTCTGTGGAAACGGATATGTCCTTGAAGATAGAAATTCAATGAGGGCGGCCGTGGCGGGTAAAGGTCTGCACTGTGAAGCGGTCTGCAACTCAGGGGCGTGGAACCTGGCGCGAGGATGCAGGTGCGGCAATGGGCAGAGCAGATCTTCGGGGCAGTTGGTACGGGGAAGAACTGCGGATTGTGCGGATATGGGAGGAATTGGCTTGGAATCTTGCTGTGATGTTTAGCACAGTGTTCGGCGGATGGCTCCGGGGGTCATGCCGGTGCGGGCTTTGAAGAGGGAAATGAGCTGTTCGGTGCGGCGCAGGCCGACGAGTCGGGCGATTTGGCCCAGGGGGATAGGTGGTCTCCAGCAGCAGATGGCGGGCGCGGTTTACGCGTTCATTGAGAATTTCGTCTTTGGGTGAGCGTCCCAGCAGTTCGGTGAAGCGTCGCTCCAAGGTGCTGCGGGAAACGCGCACATCCTGGGCTGCGAGATGGTCCAGAACATTTTCCACGGTAATGCCATCGGAAACGTGATCACGAATGTACCGAACGGCCTTGGAAACCACCGGTGAATCCGTTGCGACAATATCGGTGGATAACCGGCGAATAACTCCCATGGGATCTACGCGTGTTTCCATGCGATCCGGCGCTTGGCCAGCCATCATGCGCGCCAGCAGGGCGGCGGCGTCATATCCGATTTTTTCGGTGGGCAGCGCGATACTGGTCAGCGGTGGATCGGCCAATTCGCAAAGCACTTCGTCATCATCGACGCCAATGACCGCGATTTCTTCGGGAACCGGTATCTGACATACCCGGCAGGCATTGAGTAGCTGTCGGCCGCAGATGTCGTTGCACGCCATAATACCGCAGGGCCGGGGCAGATCGCTTAGCCAGCGGCTTAAATCCGCTTCGTGCATGAGCGCTGAAGATTCGACATTGCTGGTATTGTTGCGGCGCAGGGACGTTCGCAGTTGATAGCTGCCACTGATGTGGTGCATTGTCAGCAGGTAACCGGCAAAGGCACCCTGCCGCCGCAGAGAATACTCCGCACCGGCAAAACCGCAGAACGCGAAATGGCGGAACCCGCGCTCCAGCAGATGATCGGCAGCCATTTTAGCTACACTGTCATCATTGACCATGATCCGCGGAATCCCGGCAGCCGTGTGCAGGCCGCGCAAATCAACGGTGGGAATGCCCTGTTTCAGGATCAACTCCATGGCCGAGGCTTGCTCAATCCGGGCGATCAGGCCATCGCACATCCCGGCCCGCAACCAGGGCGGAGGTGCATCGGCCAGAGATCGCTCCTGATGCACAATGGACCATCCGCGATGCGCTCGCACATACCGCGCTACGCCGCGCAGCAGTCCGCGGCCATATCCGCGCGAGGATTCCACTAATAATCCGACAATCTTCATTGAGAGGCGATTGTAGCGGGGTATGGCCTGTTCGGATAGCAAAAAAAGCCGATCAGGAGTCCTGATCGGCTTAATGAATAAATGTTTATATGTCAGCAGCGCTATATTACATGGTGCTGAACTTGTAAACCGTCCGCTGGAAGAATGCTTCCCCGGGATTTAAAACCGTGGACGGAAAATTCGGCTGATTGGGCGAATTGGGATAATGCTGGGTTTCCAAAGTGATCGCTCCATGGTACGGATAATGACCGCCGATGCCTTTGATTTTTCCATTCAGGAAGTTTCCGGTATAAACCTGAATTCCGGGTTGCGTGGTGTAGCAGTCCAGCACGCGACCGGTTTTGGCTTCCTGAATTCGAGCGGCGAACGCGAGCTTGGTTTCATCCTGATTGTTCAGGCACCAGTTCATATCATAGCCGTAGGGGACTTCATCAAATGCGATGTTGGATGTTCCATGGTATGCGGGTTTTAACCGCGTGGATAGCAGCACGGGTTTGCGGAAGTCATAGGGTGTACCGGCCACCGGCGCTATCTTGCCGGTCGGGATCAACAAGTTGTTGGTCGGCGTGTAATGATCGGCATTAATGGTGACAACATGATCCAGAACGCGGGTGCCGGGTTTATTCAAATTGAAGTAGGCATGATTGCACATATTGATAACTGTTGGTGCATCGGCATTGGCGCGGAAGTGAACGTGCAATTCATTTTTTTCATTGAGCGTGTAGGTCGCCGCGACTTCCACATCACCAGGAAATCCATTTTCCATCGCCGGGCTGAAAAGATTAAAGCGCACGCCCGGTGCGCCAAGTTCGGTGACTTCCGTGGCCGTCCAGACTTTCTGATCCCAGGAATGGGGGCCGCCGTGCAGCGTGTTGGGATATGGCGCATCGTTGATCGGCAGGTGATAGGTCGTGCCGTTGAGTGTGAATTTGCCGTTGGCGATGCGATTGGCATAACGGCCGATGGTGGCGCCAAAGTAGGGGTCCATGGCGTGATGCGTGGCATAAGAAGGCAGATTATCAAAACCGAGGATAACATCCCCCGGTGTGCCGTTGCGGTCGGCCGCTTGAATACGCTGCAGACGCGCGCCGTAAGTGATGAGTTGCACAATCATCCCATTGGAATTGGTCAGCGTATACTGATACACCTTCTGACCATCCGGCAGTGTGCCGAAAAGTGCTTTGTACATGGCGCTTTTTTTAGGCAGGCTGCTGACATCCGTTCCGGACATGCTCTTACAGCCGGTTATGGCCCAGGCTGCGGCGACGCCTGAGGCGGCCAAAAAGGTTCGACGAGAGAGTTTCCGTACACTGTTGAGTTGCTGTGGCATCGGTGGATACCTCCGTATATGAAACTAAACAAATACCAATGCGGAAAATATATGCCGGGAATGAAGTTTCGGCAAGCCTGCGAAAATTCGAGCTGGGATATTTCACGTCCTGAGGATGGCATTAATAAGCCGTGACACCTGTGTTTCAGCTTGCGCGGTGCCGGACTTATCCGCCCCCGGCGACGTGCGGCCTGCGACAGGTATTTACAGCCGGACTGGTTTTGTTATAATTCGTAACTCGATATGCGGGCGTAGCTCAGTGGTAGAGCGTCACGTTGCCAACGTGAATGTCGAGGGTTCAAATCCCTTCGCCCGCTTTTTCAGGTTCCAAGTTGTCGCGCGGCGGCCAAAAACTGGTCGTAATTCTGACGCATTTCACGCATGGAGTCCCCGGCGAATTTCTCCACCATGGCGCGGGCGATTTCAAAAGCAATAACATTTTCCACTACTACCGCTGCCGCGGAAACCGCGCAAACATCACTGCGTTCATAATCCGCTTTGCCGGCTTGTTTACTGTTCAAATCCACGCTGGGCATCGCTTTTTTCAAAAGCGTACTGATTGGTTTCATGGCCGCCCGAACTACTATCGCTTCCCCGTTGGTCATGCCGCCTTCCAAACCGCCGGCGTTATTGGTGGGGCGGTTGAAGCCGAGTTTCGGCGTATCGCGCAAAGCCGGATCATATTCTATCGGATCATGCACTTCAGAACCGGGAAGTTCAGCGGTTTTAAAGCCCATGCCGATTTCCACACCCTTAATGGCTTGTATGCCCATAACTTCGGCAGCAATTCGACTGTCGAGCTTCCAATCCCACTGAGCGCAGCTGCCCAGGCCTATCGGGCAACCTATCACGCGGGTTTCAACGATTCCGCCGAGCGTATCGCCTTGAATTTTTGCAGCTTTGATCTGCTCAATCATGGCAGCGGATGCGGCGGCATCGGGGCAGTAAACTTCACTGGAGGTGATTTGCCGCCGCAACTGGTCCAGAGGGGCATCCGCGGCGACGGCGGCTTTAGCGGAACCAATCTGCACGACAAACCCGACAACCTCAATGCCAAATTGCCGCAGGAGGCACCGGGCGATGGCGCCCACCGCCACACGATTAGCGGTTTCCCGGGCACTGGCGCGCTCCAGTGTTTCTCGGCAATCGGTGGTAAGCCATTTGGTGGCCCCGGCCAAATCCGCATGGCCGGGCCGCGGCTTGACTAAGGCGGGGGCATCATCAAGCCGGCTATCTTTGTTGGGTATTTCCAGCACTAACGGAGAACCAATGGTTTTACCCCGGCGAAATCCGGTACGGAAATTGACCGCATCGGTTTCGATGCGTTGCCTCCCGCCCCGGCCATAGCCACCTTGGCGGCGGCGTAATTCGCCGTTGATAAACTCAATATCCAAGTCCAATCCGGCCGGCAGACCCTCAATAATGCTCACCAGAGCCGGACCATGTGATTCACCCGCTGTACGATAAGTCAATGTTGCCATAGGTGGGGAATTGTAACGTTTGTCAGCCTCTGCGGCTAATGGGTTTGAAATTTGCCGTTGGATGTGCTGTTTTGCCATGGCCTGGATCAACTGGAATGTTGATACGATTCAATTTCATGCCGCCAAACATGCTTCCGTCGAGGGCGGAGAGGGTTCGGTGCAGGAGTTGGCATTTGCCAAGAGGTAAATCTGCTGGACGTTTTTTGAGGAGTGGGGAAATGTGGAGGAGCATGAAAAAATATTTTGTGGCATAAAAATTTTCAAAATGTCCACTAATAGTGTTGTATCCATATTTTTCGCTATATATTGTGTCAACTGGTTTGTGCTCTTTTATCTATTCCCATGTTTTCCCCTAATGTGGAGCAAAAAGTATTGACTTTCCCAAAAGTTTTTGTATCCTATAAACCGATGAAGAGAACAGCAGGATTTAAGTGTGTTTGAAGGTTGAGCTTGGATGTATCTGGTAGGGTCATACGAGCACGTCATCGATGCCAAGAATCGCTTGGCAATTCCTTCCGCACATCGGCAGGAAGTGCCTGAATCCCCATCTGGAAAAAAGCGATTCTATGCTCGCCCGGTCCAGATGCCCGAAGCCAACGGCGAAAAGCGACGTTTTGTTGAACTGATTCCGGAGCCGGTTTTTTTATCGCTGGCGGAGAAGGAAAAAAAAGAGGATAGCCTGGAAATGGCAGTTGACGAACAGGATCGTCAGTTAAGTCTGTTTGCGGGCGTCAAGATTCTGGAAATTGATGAGCAGGGTCGCGTTGTAATGCCGGATGATTTTCTGGATCGTCCCGAAAAGAAGGCCAGCCGATTCGCAATCAATATTCTGGGAAGAGATGTGGTACTTGCGGGAGTTGGTTCCCGTCTGCAGGTTTGGAACGCCGAGGAATATCACCGCCGTTTTGATGGAGCCGGCAGAGTCCGGGCGGTGTAAAAAATACAATCAGGAGCAAATCTTCCAGCCAAGGATGGTCGCGAAGGTAAAGCTCCCCACGCAAGGACGCGTGCGTACGTAAGGCTTCTGCTGTCGCAGGGACGTGACATAAAAGAAGCCGACACAGGGCGAATAGCGGTACAGGCACTTCATGGACGAAATGTCTGTACCGCCGCCCCCGAACAACGGCCTAGTGCGACTGAACAGGACGTTCAGTTTCCGCTCGCCAGGAACTCAAAGGACTGAGGCTTTGGCGTCGCTGAATTTCACGGACGAACATGCTCGGGCCATGGAAGGCATGGCGGGGACACGTACCGGCCAGTCGTGTCCCTGTCTTTTTTTTAATTTTTCTGCCGGGCCGTGGCCGTTCCACGTCCCCGCTTTAATGTTATCGGGTTTGGGGCTGCGGCGTAAGCCGTTGCAGCACATGGATACGGCCCAGCATGGTCATGAACCCGTCCTGCTTAATGAAGCATTGGAATTACTGTCGGCGCAAAGCGGCGAAACAATTCTTGATTGCACCACCGGACGAGGGGGGCACGCTTTGGCCCTGGCGAAGAAGATTGGAAAATCCGGTACCCTGGTGTGTCTGGATGTCGATCCGGGCAACCTGGAATTCGCCCGAGAACGGCTAAAAGACGCTGCCCCTCATTGCCGGTTCTTTCAGGCAAATTTCGCGCAATTGGGCGATGTCCTGGATGCGGCAGATATTCCCGCCGTGGATGTGATTCTCGCGGATCTTGGAGTGTCGACCAATCAGATGTTGTCTGAACAGTATGGTCTGAGTTTTACGGTTGACGGCCCCCTGGATATGCGACTTGATCCACGTTTAGAGCATACCGCGGAGGAACTGGTAAACGGCTTGCCTGAAAAGCAGCTCGCGGATCTGATATTTAACAATGCGCAGGATCGTCTTTCCCGGCGAATTGCCCGGAGCATTGTTCAGGCGCGGCGCGTAAAAAAAATTACGACAACCGCGCAACTGGCAGCCCTGGTAAGAGCGGCCGTGCCGTATACACGTTTTGGCCAGATTGATCCAGCGACTCGCACGTTTCAGGCCTTACGCATGGAAGTGAATCATGAAATGGAGAATCTTTCCGAGTTGTTAAAAGCCGCTCAATCCCGGCTGAAGCCCGGTGGACGAATCGGGATTATCAGTTTCCATTCCGGAGAGGACCGAGTAGTAAAACAGATGTTCAGGCAATGGGCCTCCGACAACCGGTGTGACGTATTAACATCCAAGCCCATTGTTCCGACGGAATTTGAAATGGCGTCCAATCCACGGAGCCGAAGCGCTAAAATGCGGGTTGCTCGAATGCGGATGGATGAGTAACAGCACGGGTGATGGGCAGTAACGTGTTGCGGTCAACTCTATGGGAGCTAAGCCACTATGAACAAAGAGACAAAAATCGGGCTGGTAACCGGCGTGACATTGATCGTCCTTATTGGGGCAATGTTGTCAAGCTATTTAAGCGGGCCGCGTGACAGCGTTGGCGATCTGGCGGTGGCCGGGCAAGGGTGGGGCCTGCGCAAGCAGATCAGCAATCCGGTGGGAATTGCGCAGGTGCCGGTTCCGCAAAATGTACCCGTGAACCCGGTTCAAACCGTGGCCACCGCGCCGGTGCGCCCTGTCAGCTCGCCGTCCTCGGTGGCAGTTTCCACGCCGTATAATCAGGTAACACAGTTGCCTTACGGCACGGCAGCCGCTCCAACCTCATCGGTTGCATCTTTAACGCCCGCCGCCGCTATTATTACGCCGCAGGTTGTATCCGTGGTGGCGACGCAACAACCCGTTTCAAACACGGCAGCCCCTGCTGACAACACCTCGGACACGGGGCAGACGGCCACGTATATTGTGCGGCCCGGCGATACACTGGGCAAAATTGCCTGGCACTTCTATCACGATAGTGGCCCGCTGGCGGTGCGACGAATTGTCCATGCCAATGCCTCCAAATTAAGCAGCGCCCGGGCTACGATCCGAGTCGGCGAAACGCTTACTATTCCTGCCGCTCAACAGTCCGGAACATCATCCGTGCATCTGCTGACCATGGCGGCTCAAAGCACCGGCAGTTCCTACGGTAGTCAATATTCCACGCGTCAAGTAGCGCCGACATCTAATAGTTCGGTACACACTTACCGCGTTCAAAGCGGCGATACGCTATGGGGCATTGCCCGGAAAACCATGGGGGCAGGCACCGATGCTAATGTGCATCGCATCATGTCGTTAAATCATATTCGCGATGCCCGAACCATTGCAGCGGGACAGGTGCTCAAGATTCCATCCTAAGCGCCAGTGGCGACGGGTTGGAACGTATTGTGTCATCAAACCCCATTTCGCCGCCAGCTCAACGCTTCCGCATTGATCTAATGCCGCGCGTTGGCTTTCGCATAGACGCCAGGTTCCGGACGCTTTGCCCTCCCTTATTGCGGTGGACCGGCTCCCTGGCCGGCTTGCATGGACTGCATTTCCATCATCATCGCCAGCGGCAGCAGGGCGTGAATACGCGTGGAGAGTTGCTCCAAATTCTTCATGGGCATGCGCCACTGCCCCGTTAAGCTGTTATGGTGCGTTGCCAGGCTCATGGACATTGGCTCGGTAGCCGGTAACTTCATTATCGGGCTGTTCATATTAGCCATGGCTTCAAGTCGCTGGGTGATGGCCGCAATAATCGGCGACGGATCGACATACATAACCATTGAAGCATGCGGAAGTATATGGCTCTTAGCGGCAACGATCCCGGGATTAGAATCCAGGGCATCGGAGCCTGCCGCAGCCGCTTTGACTGACTCGGCAAGGAATTTATGACTGCAGTTACCGCCCACAATCAGTTGATTGCTGTTGCTGCCTATTAAATAAGTCTGTGTGCTAATTCCCAGCAGATTTTGCTGCATTTTCATCGCGCTGCGGATGGCATCGTTCTGGGGCGTGCCGGCCGCCGGTAAAACCATAGATTGAGTGACGGTGGTGAAAGGTATTGAACCAACGGTAACTTTCTCAGGTGCGACAGCCATGTCGTATTTCACGTTGGTTCCCATGCTCAATTGAAAATGTGAGAGCCAACGCCCCTCACTGGCCAACAGGTGCACCATCAATGCGGCGGTGGCGGCCGGCGTTGTGGACTTGGCTAATCCGACGCTGGACATAACAGGACCCTTGGTCTTGGAAGAGTCAATAACCAGCGTGTTGCACTGCGAGAGCGGTTGTATAAGTGCGGCAATTTGCCTGATTATCTTAGGAAGCTGTACATGACTGCCAGTGCCCGACGCTGCGGCTTTGGGAAGTTCCCCCGCCCAATGATTCAACATTTTTGCGGCCATCGCACCGTCAATATTATTGGCCACCGCCTCGAAAAACTGGGCGGAGTCCGGCAGTCCCGCCAGCGGCTTTTCCGCCAGTGGCCTCAGGCATTTCAGGGCTTGGGCAATCTCCGATCCGGATTTTTCATCTGAAACCATCGACAGTGTCAGCGCACTGGAGGTAATCCGCAATCCAAGCAGTGCGGAATGTGTATCATCCGCCAAACGCATGGCGACTTTCCGGCCAATGGTTTTCAGTTCCGATCCATGGGTAGCTTTACCGCCGGCATTGGTTTGGTCCGCCGCGGTTGGGCCGGTTCTATGAAGGGCTTCTTCCAGAGGTTTACGAAGCTGGGGAATATTCACCAGCACATAAACATCGGACTTCTCGGCCAGAGGTTGTTCGGATTCCGTGAGCATAGGGGTTATGGCTGTGCCGACGGTTTTGCATTGCAACAAGGCTCCATGATGTTGTGAAACCATAATGCAATGTTTGCCCGCGACGGCATAAATATTCTGGCCATTGGCGGTTTGGCCGTGCTCCACGCCATCGGTGCCGGTGGAAAAATTCATATTGCCAATGGCGGCCGCGGGGTCCTTGGCGGGCAGAATCATAACAGCGTGGCCCGGGCCTCCCGTAGCGCTGTTGGGAATGACCACGATTGCTGCCGTGCCATGGGCCGTGATTCCACGCGGCAAATTCAACGATTTTTCGATGTGCCGTAAGGATGGCGGCAATACCGGAATTTTCAGATTTTGGGCCAGCATTGCGACTTTTTTATCCAAGGCCGCCATGTCATGAATAATTATCACCGCCTGTGCGGTGGCGGGAATATTAGCGAGGATCTTGGCGTCAGCGGCGGAATTTCCTGGGTTCGTACCGGCGGCCAGTATGGGGGCGCCACCAAGTAGCAGGCATGCTATCGCGGCTGCTTTAAGTAGGTTCGTGCGGTTCAACATCTGAAAAATCTCCTAAGGTAAGAGGAACACTAAATCGGGCATTCATTAGAATAGTGCGCCAGCAGGATTGCCGGACAAACTTTGCTCCAACGTTGCCACGGGTATATATACTTGGATAACTAACGATTTTCCGCCGGCCCCCACGCTGACCACCGCCGGCGGCGGGGGAAGCCCCAAGGCAAGCGCATTGGCGGCCTTCGAGGTGGGGACCGCATTTTGTTGCTGCGTCCAGCGGGCGATGGGCAAATACGCAACCAAGAAGCTTCCGGGTACCACTCGCGCTAAGGTCTGCGTTAAACCGGGCCGCTTCATGACGGCTGTAAGATTGTTACCGGCGGCGGTAACGGCTGATTTTAATAATGGATGCGGGACACCCACGCACAGCAGCACGCCATGAGTCCTCATATTGATTAGCTCAACAGTAGGCGAGGTTCTTATGGGCTTTTGTGTCGGCCCGACAATGCGGATCACCTGATAGCCCATGAGGGTGCTATGGGTAAGATTCTTATCATCCGGTGGAGCGGTTTTAGTCCGCACATACGCTAGGTGGCTAAAATAACCCGCCAGGTCGTGCATTTCTGTTGTAGGATGTTTACAGTGCATAATGATTATCGCGGGGCCTGAACCCCAATGATTTAGCGGCCCTCGGCCCGCGCTCGAGGGCGTTGAGGGTGGCAGCCCGATCGCGGCAGCGCCGGTGTGATCCGCGACGGCGGCCAAAATCTGAGGAAATTCCTGGATTGCGGTGGAGCGCTTATGCCTTGGAGAGCCTGGGCTGTTTTCTACTTTGGCGGGCAGCAAGGTTTTCAACCATTTGGCAACCGACGGCCCATCGATGCTGTCGGCATAGAGCGAAAAATAACGCTGATCTGGCAGCCCGGCGAGGGCGTGGGCCGGCAGAGGTGGCTGCGCGGCAACTAGTTGAGCCATGGGAGAATGTGCATGAAAAGCATTGGTCAAATTAACAATCAAAGCCTGTCGGCCAAAATGCAGCGTTAACAGGCTTCGGTTTAGGTCGGTGCTCAATTGTTTGCTTAATTTATTTCCTATCTGCTGCAGCAGCGATTTGAGAGCGGGACTGCCAACTGGCAACGGATTACCGGGCATCGCTGAAAATAACATGGCCTTTGACGGATCGACTAACTCTTTTCGTATGGCGTGCGTATCGGCTTCCACGGCGATATCTGCATGGCGTAGCGCCACAGGCAGATGGCCAGGCAGCGTCAGGTGGGATTTTGCTTGCAGATACATTTTTAATGCTGAACGCGAGGCGGAAATAAACGTCCATACTCCGCGCGTTGCGATAAAGGCGGGAGTGCCTTCAATGCGTGCCGGTGTTATTCCGCCCCGGGCGGCACCATTTTTGAGGCTGGCGATAAATTTTGCGGTGTTGGTCGTTTGCAGAATCACCACGGACTGGCGCAATTCGAGGATTTTTCCTTTGGCCGGTGATGGCATCACCCAGGCCATTGGAGCGGAGATATTCCAATAAGGCCCCAGAACCATTTTCAGGGCGGTAAATTCATCAAATTGCGGTTGCCGGCCCGTGATGCGCCGTTCAAGCCGGGTAATGCGTTGATCGAGCTGTGCCACATTGTTGCAGATCACACACAAGGCGCTGGTTGAAGGAAGTTCGCGGATAATCGAGCTTGTTGGAGCGCCGGCTCCGTGGGCGCAAATAGTCACTCCCAACAACGGCCATGCAGCGGCGGCAGCCCGGCGGCGAAATTGCATAAAGCCTCCAACAGCGCAACGAACAATTTAATTTTAGATCGCCCACGCTATGGTTTCAAAAACCAATAACATGATTGTAACTATGCCCCGTTATTTTCGCCAATCAGTCGCATTTTTGCTCATTTGCGATCCGCTACGCGCGGCTACCGGTTTGACGATTGACGCCAAAACTGCTAAATTGCCGCACATAATTAAGAACTGTCGTGCGTATGCAGTTGATGAATAAATTAGATGGAATCGAGCGATATTATGAAAAAGAAAAAAGTCAAAAAGAAATACGGTAAGAAAAAATTCGGCAAGTGCAGCTAAGCGCAGCGGTGGCGGGGGGGCGGTCTAATTGTCCGGCGAATGCCATCATAAATGTTCATAAAAATCATTTGGCAGCGCGCCGTACCTGCGCGCTTGCTGACGCACTGGGGTATTGCGCCCACGCCAATGAAAAAGACGGATTCCCTTGCACTTACGGCTGTTTATGCCAATGCGTTTCCGGCTGCCCATCGAGTTTATTGGCTAATCGCGCGAGAACAAAAAGCAGATCACTTAGTCGATTAAGATAAACCAGTGGAGCCTCGCCCGTGGGTTGCTGCCGCATGAGTTCCACCAGATGGCGTTCCGCCCGCCGGCATACGGTTCGTGCTATATGCAGGTGAGAGGCCAGCGGGGAACCGCCGGGCAGAATAAATTCTTTCAGCGCGGGAAGTTCCGCGGTAGCAGCATCGATATGCATTTCCAAATCCGCCGCGTGCTGCGTGTTAATACGATTCACCCGTGAACTGTTGGGCGAATCAATCGGCGTAGCCAAATCCGCACCCAGATCAAATAATTGATGCTGCAATTGGTTCAGCAATTGGCGCAGTTGTTCATGGCGGCAAATGCCGGTCGCCATCCCCAGCCAGGAGTTTAATTCATCCACGGTGCCGTAGGTGGCCAGCCGCATATCGTCTTTACTTACACGCGTGCCATCAAACAAACTGGTTTGGCCTTGATCCCCCTGGCGGGTATAAATGCGCATCGGCAACTCCTGAAAAATCCCTCCGGCCCAGGCCGGAAGTTGTGCTGACAGTTTAGGAGTTGCACGCAACATGAGCAATGACTATGGCGAAACTATTAATTTTTGGCGGCACATTTGATCCCGTGCATAACGGACATCTGCTTACGGCCCGGGCGGCGCTTAACATATTGCAAGCTCAGCGTGTCGTGTTTGTGCCGGCCAATACCTCCCCGCATAAATTGTCAACGCCGCATTCTGCAGCGCTGCCACAACATCGCCTGGCCATGCTGCAACTGGCCGTTGGAGATGATCCCGCTATGGAGGTATCGGCCGTGGAACTGCTGCGGCCGGCACCAAGCTACACCATTGATACCTTGGCGATCCTGCGCCGCGATCGACCGGGCGATACGCTGATTTTATTAGTCGGTGCGGATCAATTACCGGCGTTAAACACCTGGAAAGAAATTGATACGATTCTGGCCACCACGCCCATTGCCGTGTTGCCGCGCCCGGATTTTGACGTGCCGGAAAAACCACCCGGAAATATCGCCGAGTATCTATGGAAAAAAGTAATAGACGGAGTGCTCCAAATTCCGCAATACAGTATTTCCGCAACCGCCATTCGCCGGGCCATTGCGCAAGGCCAACCGGTATCGGACCAGATTCCAGAAGCAGTTATGGTATATATCCGTAAGCATGGCCTGTATCAGAAATAAGTCGCTTGCTTAAGCCCTGCGATACGCGGAAAATGGGGATATGAAAAATCACAGTGATATTGCCATTATTGGTTGCGGCCCGGCCGGGGCGGTGGCCGGGGCGTTGCTGGCTGGCAAGGGATATTCCGTTGCCATTTTTGATCGTGATTCTCATCCGCGGCATCATGTCGGTGAATCGCTGCTGCCCGCGAGCATGAGCATTTTGCAAAGCATCGGCATGGATAGCCAGTACATGCAGGCCCATCATCAGGGGAAATATGGGGCGCGGTTTTTCGATCCGGTTGTTAATCGACTTGAAGTATTCGGATTCGCGCTACCGGATCAGGGTGTCCCCCCTCCCACATTCAACGTCATACGTGAAACCTTTGACATCCAACTGCGCGATATGGCGCGCCAACGCGGATGCATCATTCACGAAAATATGGCGATTGCCGCGGTGGAAGAAGAACAATCGCCGGTGCAACTTCACAGCGAATCAGGTCAAACGTATTGCTGCAATTTTCTCCTGGATGCCACCGGGGCGTCGGCCATGTTGGCGAGAAAAAATCGCTGCCGGGAAGTGCTTCCAGATTTTGGCCGCCTGGCTATTTACAATTATTTTAGGAATATTCCCGCACCGCCATCCGCGGATCCGTTTGAACGTCAGTATTTAACCATGCACCTCATTGAAGGCGGATGGATCTGGTTTATTCCGCTGCGTGACGGCAGCACGAGTGTTGGCGTGGTATTAAAACGCGAAACTATTAAAAAGGATGTTGAATTGGCGGGGCAGTTCTGGGCGGCGGTGAAACAATCGCCGATTTTATTTGATCGACTTTCAAAGGCCACACCGATAGCTGCGTATCGACCGGCCAGTGATTACAGTTATCACTGCGACCGAAAAATCGGCCCGCATCATGTGCTGATTGGCGATGCGGCGGGTTTTCTTGATCCCATATTTTCCAGCGGGGTGCATCTGGCAGTTACTTCCGCAGCGCGGGCGGCGGATGGAGTCGATGCACTATTGCGCGGCGGGGAAAAGCTTGCTCTGCAGCAATATCAGGCGGATATGGACGCGGGCCTGGGGGTATTTCAGGCGTTTGTGGAACGGTTTTATCAGCGCGATCTTGTGCGGAATCTCTTTTTTTCCGCAGATAAAAATCCCGAGATGCGAGCCGCTATTATTAACATTCTTGCAGGCCATGTCTGGGATATGTCCAATCCGCTTATTGCAATGCTGCAGTCAAATAAGCCGACGAATGTAAGCCGGGCCGCCTCTGCAGGTCCGACCACGCTGGAAGAGTTGCAGGCCGCATCTTCGGCCTCTTGCATGGCGACAAATGTTACAGCTTTATAAAACATCATATTCCGGAAATTGATGAATTCAGTAGCACATATTAAACCCATCGCAGTAACCGGCATCGGTATGATTACCGCCCAGGGAAATAGTACGGCAGAATCCTGGCGCGGAATTAGTTCTGGTGCCGATGTACTTAAGCCGTGGGATGGACCTTTGCCCGCGGCACTGCGGCAGATAAAAGTTGCCGCGTGCACCAACTTAATCCGGCCGGTGGATTTGCCGCCGCGTTTATGGAACAAGCTTTCGCGCACGCAGCAACTCGCTTGCATCAGCACGGATGAGGCCTTGCAAAGCGCCGGCTTCCCGCGCCGCCAAATAGCCACGAATCCGCCCATCGGATGTTTTGTTGCCACGACCGTTTGCGGGATGGATTTATCGGAGCGGTACTATCAGCAATATCGTCTCAACGCTGACGCCGCGGATGTCAATCTCATGCGCCGCATGCAGCCCTACGAAGTGCTTTCCCTGTTATCCCGTCGGCATCGTTTTGCCGGGCCCGGATATATGAATCTTACAACATGTGTCGGTTCCGCCATGGCCATTGGTGCGGCATGTGATGCCATTCGCGCCGGCCGCTGTGAAGTGGCCGTTGCCGGGGGAACCGAGGCCCTCTGCCAATTGTTGATATCCGGATTTAATTCCCTGCGGCTGGTGTCACCCGATGGCTGTCGCCCTTTTGATCGGAATCGACCGGGCATCACGGTCGGCGAAGGCTCGGCTATGCTGCTGCTGGAATCCGTGGATAGTGCGCGGCAGCGTGGTGTTCAGCCGGTAGGTTATATCACAGGCTTTTCCGCCACCTGCGATGCCTATCATATTACCAAGCCCGAACCAAATGGAGCGGCCGCAGCGCAGGCCATCCGGCAGGCCCTGCAGGAAGCGGGCTTAACCAAGTCCAGTATTAATTACATTAACGCCCATGGCACCGGCACGCATGACAATGACATCACGGAGGCTGCCGCTCTCGCCATGGTATTTGATTCCAGCTCGGGTATCCCGCCCGTAAGTTCAACCAAGCGGCTGACCGGTCACACGTTTGGCGCTGCGGGGGCCATAGAAGCGGCCATTTGTATCCTGGCGTTGCAGCACGGCGTTCTACCGCCCAATGCGGGTTCAGTAGATCCTGATCCGCAGTGTGCGTTGCCACTGGTACGCTCCGCGACGGCAAAACCTCTTGCCACAGCGTTATCCTGTAATCTGGCGTTTGGGGGAAATAACACCGCAATGGTATTTTCGCGCGAACTGCCAGCGGACAATCAGAGGGAGGCTGATGCATGACTGTATCGAAACTAGCGGTGTATAGCTGGGGAGTTTACACAGACCAATTCGCAAATGCCGCGGCTTTGACCGCCGCAGTGAAAGCACAGTCAGGCGTTCCGGTAAGCTTGAATTGCGCAGTTGCTGATAGTGCCCAAACGACCGATCCAGACCTGGATTCAGCCCTGCAAGGCTTGGATAGTATTAATCAATATGCTTTTCGTGCCTTCCAAGACGCCCTGGCGGGTCGTGATCGTGCCATGTTGAATCGTGCGGCTTTGCTGCTTTTATCAACCTGGGGACCGATGGACAATACCATAAGCTTTCTCGACAGCATGTTGGAAGCACAGGGGCGATACGCATCGCCCCGGCATTTTACGCGATCGGTCTATTCGACCGTGGCTTCCCATGCCGCGATTTATTTTAATATTCATGGCCCGTGTGAAACCTTGACGCATGGGCAATGGCCGGTTTGCAGCGTACTGGATCGCGCCGCGGATTTACTGGCGTCGCGTCGGGTGGATCACGTCATTGCGTGTTGGGCGGATCAGTCGTCCAAAATAGCCGAAGATTTGTGCCGCCGCGGGGTGACGGCCCTGCACCGCCCTGAATTTTCCCGATTCACCTCCGATCAAACGGGTTACGGAGCCGTGGCTCTGGTATTAAAGCGGCACCAAGATGCGACACCATCGGATGTCCTATTGGAACTTCCGGATACCAATACCGGCGGGGCTTCTGCCTCCCCAACACTAAACATCCACAGTTTTCCCACCGACGGTGCCGTCCACCTGGCCGCAGCCATCGCCGCCGCCAATCCTGTATCCGGAAAATCGCCAATGTGTTTCACCGAAACTGACCCGCGCGGCCAATCGCGCATTGTGCACGTAACGCCCAAGCAGCGACATCCCCCGTAGCTCAATGCGGCAGCGTTGAGTTCTACGCGGAACTGCGGCTTCATTTAACGGTGCGTTTTCCACCGTTGCGACTGAAAAAAGGTGTCAGGTACCTTTTTTTGTAAAAGGTACCTGACGCCTTTTTTACTTCGGCCGCGCAATCAGGACCGCGCAGTCAGGAATTTGCCACCATTTGGCAGCTTCGGTTACTATTTTTAATTCGTGCTGTTGGGTGGCGCGGATGGCGCGAGGTTTTTACTCGCGGAAGATGATTGGATAATCAATGATGGAATACCGTATTGGACTCGGCTATGACCTGCATCGGACGCAAGCGGGCAGGCCGCTGGTTCTGGGAAATATCACCATTCCTCACACCTTCGGGCTGCTGGGGCACTCGGATGCGGATGTGGTCATTCACGCGTTGATTGATGCTATAACTGGGGCAGCCGGTTTGCCGGATGTAGGTCAGTTGTTTCCGAATTCTGATCCGCAATATCAAGGCATTGACTCCGCGCGTTTGCTGGAACACACGATAGCGGAACTTAAGAAAACGCACTGGATGATCAACAATGTGGATGTCGTGATTATTGCCCAAAGCCCCAAAATTTCTCCGCACAAGGCTGCCATGCAGCAGCGGCTGGCTGAATTGCTGGGCATTTCGCGGGAGTTGGTTAATATCAAAGGGAAGACTAACGAATCGGTGGATGCGGTGGGGATGGACCAGGCCATTGCGTGCCATTGTGTGGCGCTGCTGAAACGACCGGCTTAAGAGCCTGCCCGAGTAATGGCTGGGATTGAGTTGCGGCAAGCCGTGCGGCGCACTGGAGCATTCATGCGAATATTGGGTATTGATCCGGGGTTGCATCTCACGGGCTATGCCGTGGTGGAAGCTAAGCGCTTTAAGCCCACGCTTACCGAGGCGGGGGTGATTCGATTAAACCCCCGCATGGATGCATCCAAGCGCTTGGTGGAATTGCACCAGCAGGTCGCAGAACTGTTGAAGGAATTTGCGATTGATCAAATGGGAGTAGAGCAGCTTTACGCCCACTATAAGCATCCGCGCACCGCGATTCTCATGGGGCACGCCCGCGGTGTGATTTTATTGGCCGCATCCCAGGTCCAGGTGCCCATTACGCATTTGCCCAGCACCTTGGTAAAAAAAATGATTACCGGTAATGGCCATGCGGGCAAGGCGCAAATTCAGAAATCAGTCATGATGTTATGTCATTTACCCAAACCGCCAACGCCGGCGGATACGGCAGATGCCATCGCAATCGCGTGGGTGCTGGCGAACCGGCTGATGCGAATCGGAGTCTGAAACGTCGAATCAATGGAGATGTGATGCTGATACTGTCGGTTTTAATTCTCGTTGTGCTGCTGGCAGTAGCCGCCATGCAAGCCATGTTGCTGCTGCGGCAAAGCGGTGTGGCCCTTAAAGTTCACGTGGAGAATCTCGAAAAGTCCCAGGAAAAAATGGAACGTTCCATTCGTGATGACTTGGCCCGCAACCGCGAAGAAAACACCACGGCCTCGCAGAAGGCGCGGGAAGAATTGGCGGCGAGTCTGAAAAATGTGGGAGACAGTTTAAATAAGCAAATCACCGCCATGACGCTTTCCACGGAACAGCGCCTGGACGCCGTGCGCCAAGCCGTGGAGCAGCGCTTAACCGCCATGCAAACCGATAACGCCCTGAAGCTTGAACAGATGCGGGCCACGGTGGATGAAAAACTGCAAAGCACCTTGGAAAAGCGGCTGGGCGAATCGTTCAAACAGGTCTCCGACCGCTTGGAGCAGGTCCACAAGGGCTTGGGAGAAATGCAGAATCTGGCCGTGAACGTGGGCGATCTTAAACGTGTGATGACCAATGTAAAAACACGTGGAACCTGGGGCGAGGTCCTGGTGGAGAATCTGTTATCCCAGATTTTAAGTCCCGGTCAGTTTGAAAAGAACTTCAAGCCCCGGGAGTCCGGCGGGGAAGTTGTGGAGTTTGCCATTAAGTTGCCAGGCCGGACCGAGGATGGACAAGAGTCCGTCTGGCTACCCATCGACTCAAAATTTCCAAAAGAAGATTACGAAGCCATCGGTGCAGCGCAGGATCGAGCCGATACGGCGGCGATGGAAGCGGCGGGACGGTCCCTGGAGGCACGCATCAAGCTTTTTGCCCAGGATATATCCACTAAATACCTTAATCCGCCGCGGACGACGGATTTTGGGATCATGTTTTTGCCCAGCGAGGGACTGTACGCCCAGGTCATCAGTCGCGTGGCACTTGTGGAGCAGATTCAGCGTGATTACCGCGTCGTCATTGCCGGGCCGACCACGTTGGCGGCCCTGCTTAACAGCCTGCAAATGGGATTTCGCACCTTGGCCATTCAGCAGCGTTCCAGCGAAGTATGGAAGGTTCTGGGAGCGGTAAAAACCGAATTCGGAAAATTTGGCGATCTGCTGGATGGGGTAAAAAAGAAACTGGATCAGGCCTCCAACACCCTTGATGATACCGCGCGAAAATCCCGCACCATCAGCGCCAAGCTTCGCAGTGTGCAGGAATTGCCCGCGCAGGAGGCAGGGACTTTGCTGAATCTGGACAGCCCGGACAGCGGCGACGCCACAGAATAATGGTTCACCTCCGCAGTAGCCGCCGCAATATTATTGCCACATATATAAGAAATTGGGATGCAGCAGGGTACTGACATCCGCACCGCCCAAATTGAGATTCATTAAATTGACCTGTCGGCTCTGCGGCGACGGCATTTCGCTGCGGGCGTAAATGGAGCCGCTGGATTGGCTGTAACGCCGGTACAGCACCACATTGGCGTGGTGAATATGAGCCATCTTTTTTGCCAACTTGATCGCGGATTCCAGTCCGCCAAGCCCATTGATCAGATGATCATGAAACGCGTCTTCACCGGTGACGGGGCGTCCGTCCGTAAGCTTGGGCCAATTCTTGGGATTCACCTGGGGGTGTGAGGTTTTTACGATATTGAGGAATCGTGCGTAGAACTGCGTGACAAAGCCTTGGATAATTTTTTTGTTTTCCGGCGTCATGGCATGAAAGGGCGAAGCGGTATCTTTATTGGGGCCGCTGACAAAAACCGGGGCCTGCACGCCAAGATAACGCAAGGCACGGTGAAAATTAAACAACTGCACGATCACCCCGATGGACCCGGTAATGGTTGTCGGATAGGCCATTTGATAATCGGCGGCACACGATACATAGTATCCGCCGCTGGCACACACATCCATCATGGAGGCAATCACAGGCAGGTGTGTTTTACGCTTAAAAGCTAGGATTTCATGATACATCATGGCGCTGGAAGTCACCGTCCCGCCGGGCGTATTCATCCGAAGCACCACCGCTTTCACGCGTGGATCGCGCTGGATATTGGCAAGCGTTTGCTTGAGATCACTGACCGGATTATGTCCGTTGCCAAATAGTCCGCCCGCTGTGCCGTCCATGAGCATGCCGCTGATATTAACAATGGCGATTCGATTACTGACAAACCAGTGCGCGCTTTTTTGCACTATCCGGGGATGAATGCCTCCATGCGTCGGCACCAGACTGATCTGCACGGTGCGGTCGCTGCATCCGGCGAGTGTCGCAAGCAAGACAAGCATACCGGCCGCCAAAAAGCGGCGAGCGAAGAGAGAAGACCCATTCCGCATACCTGAAAGGTTACAGCTTTGCCGCATAAATTTAATTCCTGGTAAGGGTGTCCGATGCAGGTTTGCGGTTACAGTCAGGGCTTTTTACGTTCCACAATCTGCGTGAGATTGCCTTCGCAATCGACAAATGAAATCAATCGCCCGCCGCCAACTGCTCCAACGACCGATCCGACAAAGCCCACGCCCTGCCCGGCGAGATGCGCATAGGCCTCATCAAAATCCTCCACCATCCATGCAATATGGCTGATGCCGGGATCATGACTTTCACGGGGGCGGCGCACATGTTCATTACGGGGCATGACTTCAAGCATCATGCCGCCAAAGGCGTCGTCGCATGTCGGCGGACCAATGAGGTAGGTTCGCTGGCCGGAGCTTTCCATAGGTTCGGTTTGTGCGATAATGACCATGCCCAGCATTCGGCTGTACCATTGCACGACCTGCTCGGTATTGTCCGCAGCAATTGCCACATGATCCAGACCACTGGTTAATTTGATTGTCACCCTTTGCGCTCCGTGTGTCAGTTCAGGCAAATATGATGCGACCGTGTTAATCCACTTCCTTGGAGTTGATCCAACGCATCATTTTACGCAATTTTCGACCCGTGACTTCCACGGGATGTTTGGCATCCGCTTCGTAAAGAGCTTTAAATTTTGGCTTGCCGGCACGGTGCTCAGCCATCCATTCCGCGGCGAACTTGCCCGAGGTAATTTCATCGAGAATCTTCTGCATTTCTTTCTTGGTTTCTTCGGTAACGATGCGCGGGCCGCGGGTAAGATCGCCATATTCCGCGGTGTTGCTGATGCTGTAACGCATATAGTTCAGGCCGCCCTGATAAATCAGGTCAACGATCAATTTGACTTCATGCACGCATTCAAAGTAGGCCATTTCCGGTGGGTAGCCGTTTTTGATCAGCGTTTCAAACCCCGCCTTGATGAGGGCCGAAAGTCCGCCGCACAGCACGGCCTGCTCACCGAACAAATCCGTTTCACATTCATTCTTAAAACTTGTTTCAATAATGCCGGCTCGGGCACCGCCCACGCCGTTGCCCCACGCCAGAGCTGTTTTCATGGCCTGCCCGCTGGCGTTCTGATGCACGGCTACCAGACAGGGCACGCCGCCGCCTTTGACATACTCGCTGCGCACCAGATGGCCCGGGCCTTTGGGGGCAATCATGACGACATCCACGTCCTTGGAAGGGACGATTTGTTTAAAGTGAATTCCGAAGCCGTGCGTGGCGCCGAATGTTTTGCCGGCTTTCAGATGCGGCCCGATATCCCGGATGTAAATATCCGGCTGCAATTCATCCGGGAGCGTGGCGATAATCAGATCCGCGGCCTTGACCGCGTCGGGAATCGGCATGGGGTCAAACCCGTGTTCGATCGCCAGTTTGCCATTGGCGGAATCGCGCCGATTGGCCACGATGACCTTCACGCCGCTGTCACGCAGGTTCTGGGCGTGGGCATGGCCCTGCGAGCCATAACCCAGAACCGCCACGGTTTTCCCGTTCAGACCGGAAATAGGTGCTTCATTCTCGTAATAAATCTTAAGTGTGGTTTCGTTTCCTGCCATCTGTTTTACCTTTTACTATTAAAGCCTGTTACTGTAACGTAACTACAACAAAATCAACCAAGCCATAAGAATAGGGGATCAACCGCAGGGGGTCAAATAAATGATGGGCCAGAGATCGGCGAACCGCTAAAATTTGCTTCCCGTTGCCCCGGTGGCTAAGATGAATCATATACCCCTTGGGGGTATATAAAATGGAGTATCGGCTTATGTCGAAGAAATTAAAACAACGGACCTCAAAGCCACGGACGCCCGGTCAACACGGCAGGTCCGCTGATCAGGATTTGCTGGGGTTACAACAGTTTGGCCCGGGCGGGAAAGCTCTCGCGGTGGATGCGGATAAAAAAAGGGCCAACCTCCATCGCCTTAGAAGAATTGAAGGTCAAATTCGCGGCTTGCATGATATGGTGCAACAGGATCGCTACTGTGCTGATATTCTGATCCAGATCGCTGCCGTGCAAAAGTCCCTCTCGGGTGTTGCACGGCAATTGCTGGGCAATCATGTCAAGCATTGTGTCGCGCATGGTATCCGAGCCGGCGGTGCGCAGGCTGAGGCTGCCTGCGATGAACTTCTGAAACTCGTATCTCATCTGGACCATTAAGTGGAAGAATTAAACTATGAATATCGTGAATATTAAACCTGATCCGTCATCGCATGGGACCGAGACGGTTGATCCTGTATGCGGCATGAAGGTTGCTCCGGAAACGGCGCGGGGAAAATGGGATCACCGTGGCGTTACCTATTATTTTTGCTGCCAAGGCTGTTTAGAAAAATTTCAGAGCGATCCGGAAAAATATCTCAATAAGCAGCCCTTGAAGCCGGGGACTGGCGGCTTGGTGCAACTCGGGATTTCAAAAAAAGCGACGACGATCACGGCCACGGCTGCCAGTCCGGCAGTGCCGATTGCGACCGCGAAACGCAAATACATCTGTCCCATGGATCCGGAAATCAGCAGTGATAACCCGGGAGCGTGCCCCAAGTGCGGCATGGCCCTGGAACTCGATGTGTCATCACCGCCTGCCCGCAAGGCAACGCGGTATACCTGCCCGATGGATCCGGAAATTATTCGTGATCAGCCCGGTGCGTGCCCCAAGTGCGGTATGGCTCTGGAGCCGATGGAAGCTCAATCGATGGGCGATCCGGAGAATCCGGAATTAGTGGATATGTCCCAGCGCTTCCGCATTGGTCTGGCGCTGACGGTGCCGGTGTTTATCTTATCCATGCTGGCGGATTTTAATGTCGCCCATCTCAATGCCTCCGCATGGGTAAACTGGGTCAACCTTGTGCTCGCTACGCCGGTGGTGTTCTGGTGCGGCATGCCCTTTTTTGTACGAGGGTGGGGCTCTATTAAAACGTGGCATCTCAACATGTTTACGCTGATCGCTCTGGGCGTGGGCGTGGCGTACGTGTATAGCTTTGTTGCCACGCTGGCACCCCAAATCTTTCCCCCGGCATTTCAAGTCCATCCCGGCCTGGTGGCGACATACTTTGAAGCTGCTGCGGTGATTGTCGTGTTGGTGCTGCTAGGACAAACGCTGGAACTGCGGGCACGCGGCAAAACCGGTGCGGCCATCCGCGAACTATTGGATTTATCACCCAAACATGCCCGGCGTATTTCCGCCGATGGCAATCAACACGATGTGCCGCTGGAACAGATTGCGGTGGGGGATAAACTCCAAGTGCGTCCCGGGGAAAGACTTCCCGTTGATGGGATCGTACTGGAAGGCGCCAGTACCGTCGATGAATCGATGATTTCCGGGGAACCCATTCCCGTGCTCAAGGCGGCGGGCGATAAAGTCATTGGCGGCACGGTGAATGGTACCGGCGGCCTGATAATGGAGGCGCAAAAGGTCGGAGCCGATACGCTATTAGCGCAAATTGTGGCTTTGGTTTCGCAGGCCCAGCGCAGCCGTGCGGCGATTCAACGTCTGGCTGATAAAGTTGCCGGAATCTTTGTGCCCGCTGTGGTTGCCTCAGCGGTTCTGACGTTTATTTTGTGGTCCATCTTTGGCCCCGCTCCGGCGATGGCTTATGCGCTGGTGAATGCTGTGGCGGTAGTGATGATCGCCTGCCCCTGCGCCTTAGGATTAGCCACGCCGATGTCCATCATGGTGGGTGTTGGCCGGGCGGCCCAATCCGGTGTGCTGATAAAAAACGCGGAAGTTCTTGAGGTGATGGAAAAAATTGACACCATCGCTCTGGATAAAACCGGCACACTGACACAAGGCCATCCGAAAGTAGTAACACTTCAGCCGCAGCCGGCCGTTTCGGCCGATGATTTACTGCAGTTGGCCGCTTCATTGGAGCGTGGCAGCGAGCATCCTCTGGCGGCGGCCATTGTTTCCGCCGCCCAGGAGCAGCGCATCGCCCTGCTGCCGGTACAAGAATTTCAATCCACCAGCGGACAGGGAGTCCACGGTAAAATTAATGGTCGGAATGTGGCCATCGGCAATGCGGCCTTGATGCGGCAACTGCAGATTGCTATTGAACCTATGGCACAACAAGCGGAAGCTCTGCGCAGCCGCGGGCAGACCATTATGTATGTGGCGGCGGACGAAAAATTTATGGGTCTTCTGGGTACGGAAGACCCGATTCGTCCCGGCGCGGCGGAAATGGTTAAGCGTATAAAGTCTCTGGGCTTGTCTGTGGTTATGATCACCGGCGATAACGAGGCTACGGCCACGGTCGTCGCCCGGCGACTGGGCATTGACATGGTCGAAGCCAATACTTTGCCGCAGCAAAAAGCCGAGGCTGTGCGCCGCCTGCAAAGTCAGGGACGAAAAGTCGCCCTGGCGGGCGATGGCATTAATGACGCGCCAGCCCTGGCGCAGGCGGATGTGGGCATTGCCATGGGTACCGGTACGGATGTCGCCATCGCCAGTGCCGGTGTGACATTACTGCACGGAGATTTAGCCGGCATTCTCCAGGCGCGGCACATAAGCATCGCGACCATGCGTAATATCCGTCAGAATCTTTTATGGGCCTTTGGTTATAACATTTTGGGGATACCGATTGCCGCGGGCATTTTGTATCCATTTTTTGGCATTCTGCTAAGCCCAATGATAGCCGCCGCGGCGATGAGCTTCAGCAGCGTATCAGTTATTGCCAATTCTCTGCGGCTGCGAAAACTGAAACTGTAGCCCGACGCGGCAGCGTCATGGTTGGATGCGGGATGGGGTGGCGGAAAAAGCCGCACTCCAATTTGGCACGCATTGCGCCAATCGTGACGAGGGAACGGCACTGTGTTATGGAAACTGCATTCCGCATCAAGCTCAACGCTTCCGCATTGAGCTAATGGCACGGAATGGTTCGACTGGACCTCGCCAGCCGTTTATCGTTCCTGCGCTAATGATTTATTGGTCGTATCGATACGAAACAGCCAGGTTGTCACGCCGCCTAAAACCGACCCTGCGGCCAGCACCAGCAGCAGTTTTGGCGTGCCGATCGCCTTGCCCAACACGGGCAGAAAAAACGTGCTCGCTACGGCTCCCAAGCGGGAAAAGGCAGTCGCAAAGCCATGACCAGCAGCGCGCACGTCGGTGGGGTAGACTTCCGCCGCCAGAACATACGTGGTATTGCCCGGACCAAACGCGTTAAATGCCTGCGAGAGCATCATTCCCAGAAACACCATGGCCAACGCCAGCGTGCTATATTGCAGCACCCATTGCGGATGGCCATGTTTCATTACCTGGTGGGCGGGAACGTTCATGGCGGTGACAGCTACCAGTACCAGCGCCGCCGCGCTGCCCACAAAGCCAATAATCTGCGGCCAGATGCGCCCGATGCGGTCCACCGTTAATGCCAAAGGCACATAACCGACCAAAAACGTGACCGACAGTATCGCCGAACCCAGTATCTGCTGGTGTGCGGTCTTAAACCCGAGATGGCCTAGAATCAGCGGCGTATAAATGGTCAGGTAATAACCCACCAGATCCATGATAAACCATGGAATGCACACCAGCAGCGTGGCGCGAATATAGCGCTTTTGAAATAATACACGCCATGGCGTTCTGGGTGCCACGGCCCGCTTTTGCTCCGCCGCCAAGATGGCCGTGAGATCGGCCGGTGTAATAGTGGGATCAACACGCGCTAAAACCGCCGCCGCTTTTTCCGCCTGCCCATGCCGCAGGTACCACCTTGGCGACTCCGGCAAATTACGCCGTAACCCGATGACAAATAACGCCGGGACTGCGCCAATCAGCAACATAATCCGCCAGGCGATCGGGCCAAATGATAGCAGGCTGTATGCCACCAAACCGGCGACAATAGCCCCTCCCGTCCACAGGCCGAAGGTCCAGGTAATTACGCCGCCGCGTTTGTTTTTAGGCATGAACTCGGCCATGTACGTGGCGCTGATAGGATAGTCAGCGCCGATGCCCATACCCAGCACAAAGCGAAACACTACCAGAGACTCAATATTCCACGCCGCACTGCAAAGGACAGCCGCGAAGAAAAATGTGATCAAATCAATAAGGTAAATGGCCTTGCGCCCATAGCGATCCGCCACGTGCCCGCCGATCAGCGCTCCAAGAAACGCCCCTGCCAATGCGGAGGTGCCCACCCAGCGATATTGTGACGGCCCAAGATGCCATTGTCGGGCCAGAAGTACCAGCACCGCACCGACAATAATCGTGTCATAGCCGTCGAGAAATATGCCCAGCCCCGCTGCCCAGGCCAATCGCCGATGCAAGGGAGTCATCGGGGCATTATCCATTTTTTCCAGCAGGCTATTCACCCATTAATCTCCATCCGCCGGGCCGTCGCCGGCATCACTGGCAATGTAATGGGTCAGCGGCTGATCTTGCGTTTTGGCCAAATGACGCAGGTACGCCATCACACGCCTGTAGGATGCCTTCCCTTTTACCGCGATCCATTCCTGCCGCATCTGCTCGGGGCCGGGAACTTTCATCAACTCTGTAGGCGTAAACATGGTGTGGCCGATTTTGGCTACTGCAGCCCCGTGCGTTTTTAGCCAATGGGGCGAAAGCCAATGACCCGTTTTGCCGGCCTTACGCCGCAGTTGTTCGCCCTGCCACATTTTTCCGGGATTATATCCCACCGGTACGCGAATCGGTTGCACATCATACGGAGCAAAATCCGGATGGCGTGTCCAGATTCCGGAAAGCACCTGGGCGTTGGCATCCCATTGGGACATGGGCGGTACATCCGTGATGGCTTCAATGGTGCGCAGCAGATTCACCTGGGAATAACGGTGCGTAATTAACATGCCCGGCCTTATCCATGGGCTGACGATGACGGCAAAAGACCGATGGGCGTCAATATGGTCCGCCCCGGATTGCGCATCATCTTCGGTGATAAATATCGCCATGTGCTTCCATTGCGGGGTGCGGCTTAATTCCGCAACAATCCGCCCCGTCGCCAGATCATTGTTGGCCACGTAATACTGCGGCGTGTAATAGCCGGGTGATCGGCCGGCGGTGTGATCATCCGGCAGCCAGACATACATAAAGTGCGGTGGATTGTTTTTATGAGCGGCAAGGAATTCATGCACCACACGCGCCCGGTCGGTATCCAGAATAAAGCGATTCCATTCCGGGTACGGCTTCCCAATGTGCTGGACCATGGCCGCGCTGATTTTTCCCGCCTGATTTCGCGCGACAAATTCCCCAAAGTTTATGAACGAAACGTGGTTGGTCAGCAGATCATTAAAAACAAACATCCCGCCGGGATAGGAAATCCACGGATTGGACCAGTGTTTTAATCGACTTAAGTTGATGTCCTCAGGATACGGATTATCGCCGCCGCTAAAGCCGGTTTTAGCGCTGTAACCCGCCGGGCGCAGGTCTTGCGTCCATCCCGGACTTGACGCTATGCCGCGACCGGAATAATACATCGGCCAGGTGCGCTGGACATAATCGGAATCCTCCGCGGCGGTTGTCCATTGGTGACCCTGCGCGGTGACTTCGCCATCCATATAGAAATTCACGCACAATCCGAATCGATCGGCCATGGCGTAAAGATTCGGCAGTTCTGTGCGGTTGTAAAGATCCAAGTGTGGATCAGCCCATTTACCGGCCCGCTGGTACGCCCCAAATTCTTCATCAAAGGTCTTATTTTCCCGCAGAATAAACACCACATATCGGATATGGCGGCGGATAACCTTGGTGGCACTGGCGTTTTGCCGAGCCAACTTCGCCCTCTGGTCCCGGGAAAAGCCGTTATTTGCCAAAGCGGTATGGGTCCACTGGGCAAGGTGCGCTGACAAATCATCGAGGGCGATGCGTTGGACCGTGCCGGGCATGGAATCGCCAACCCATTGATGTTGTAAATCGGGTGTGGACCCCAGTCCTTTCGCGGAAACCACATACAATGCGTGCTGATAAATACATAGGTTAGTGGGATACCAGCCCGTGGGAATTAATCCTTCCGGCTTGCCCGTGGCGGCGTTAAATACCGCCACGTCATCATTGCCCGCGTTGCCCGCGAACACCTTGCCGTCCGCTGCCGCCAGCGCGTCGGGAAATGATCCCGGCGGGGCATCGCGGTAGGGGCGATCCATGGCCATGCCGACAATGGCCAAATGTGCGGCATTAATTTCGGTAAGAATATCCGCGTTGGCGCAGGCCACCCAGACGGTTGCGGAATTGCCCACCGCCGCCAACGCCGTCGGATGTACACCGGGCAGGCGATTATCGGGGCCGGTAGGCGCGCCTATGCGGATAAAACCCAACGGTTGCATGGTCCGGGCGTCAAGAATCGTTACACGATTTGCTCCCCAATCGCTTACCACCAGCCGCCGGCCATGATCGCAGACAACTACCTGGAAGGGCATGGCGCCGGCATTGGCGTAACGGGTATGGCCTGTTTTAATATTAATGCGCGCCACGCTGTTGCTTAACAGCCCGGTAGTGAATATATGGATGCCACGCAATCCTACCGCGACGGAATCGGGATAAAAATTCCAGGCGCTATGCCGACGCTTGGGTTGTGAAATAATTTTTCCCTCAGTGACTGGTCCGTTGCGGCTTTTCAAACCTGTTTGTCGCCCCTGGTATTGATACGGATATTGCGTCTTTGGAAAGGCCTGAAACGCCAGGGGATATTGGCGAATTAATTTCATTTTGCCGCCGGGCTGTATCCGCAATGCCAGCACGTTGTTGGAAACTCCGCCGGCGGCATAAATCATACCATGCGGCCCGGCGGCCACCCCTTGAAACAGGCTCTGCTTGGATATGCCGGAAATCAACTTACCGTGCCCCGGTTTACCCTTCAGAAAGCCCAGTTGTGATTCTTCGGACAGATCCCCTGGATTCAACACCGTCAGCGTTTGGCGAAATGCCGCGCCCGATGCTTCCACTACCACATGGTTGCCGGTGCCGACAACACCAATCGCAAAATTCGGCGTCATGGCCACCGTGCCCACCGGATTGATGATCCGATCCGTCGCGGTTTTATGGATGACCTGTGCATTCGTTTGCGCTCTGAGAGCGGATATGCCCGAGATCAGCATCGCATACGCCACGATCATGACCAGCCAATACCGCGAAGTTCCTCGGCCGGGTGTCGTGCCGGCTTGTTCAGCGGAACATTGATTCGTTATTCCCCCGCCGATGCTTGTCCATTGGTGAAGCACCGTACCCACTGAAAACTTTCTGGTACCGCCGCGTCTATGCAGCACTCCTCTGATCCGCGAATATTTTTTCATCACAATGAAGCCTTTCGTAGCCAAACATACTCACCGGCATGCCGATGCCTCGTGAAACCGACCATCCAAATGATCGAACACCGGGCCACGACAGCTTTGGCGCTGTGTTAGAATTATCGTAACCGTTCACGGAGTTCCGGTCGAACAGGCTGGAAGCCTGCACCACAATGTGGAATTACGTTGCGGTTAAGCCCGCGCCTTACGCTTCCGGCTTGCCAGAAGCAGCCCCAGACCGCCCAGCGCAAAGAGGCCCAGCGTGGCCGGTTCCGGCACGGCCGTATAGTTGATCGTGCCGGGATCAAACGTGACTGACAGACTGCTGCTCGGATTAAACTCGTTAAACATGAAATCCAGCGCCCCGCTGGTGATATCGCCGGGGGTTAGAATGTCGCCGAGATTCCAAGTGCCGCCCGGATTGTAATGTCCGCCCGCAGAAGCAGTATAGTACACTCCGTCCAACGAATCGGGGCCACGGGCACGAGGTCCCGTGGTGTAGTTTGCAAGATCCGTCAGATTCGTGTAGCTCAGTCCGCCAGTCTTGGAAGGCCAATGCAGATCCAGGATATTGGCCTTCCTGCCAAAATATCAGGCTATTCTGCGGCGTTTGAATAGCAGCAATCCCATGCCGCCGACACTCAATAGGCCCAGCGTTAATGGCTCAGGAACCACCGCCACATCGGCCGCTTGGATGCCGACATTACCAGAAGGGCTTGTTACACCCGTGACGCCGGATATATTGGGGACATCCGTGAATGTCAGCACGTCCCCGGTGCTACCACCGGTGATCATAAGTGACAGCACAGCATAACCATGGCCCTGCCCACTTCCATTATTAGTAAATGAAGTGCCTGTCGGGGCGGCGAACACTACTCCATTAGCAGTGTAACTTCCGCTGCCGGAACTTAGCGTCGCCGACAGGTTGGAGGCACTGTTGTATGAAGTCAGGTAAAAATTGAGCGTCTCCGAGGGTGCCAACAGCGTGGTTGTCAGCGAGTAGCTCCAAGTGGAGCCAGAAGCTCCGGTCCCCCATGTATAAACAAACGCCGTACTCGGTCCCAACGGGGCGGAAGGAAATGTCAAATTCACGTAACTATTGCCCGCGGGGGCGATGCCAAGTGACGGGCTACCCGTCAAATTTGTGAAATTAGCCGTATTACCCGGCGAAAATGTACCCGTGGTAGTTCCGCCATAGCCATAGTAGGCCCATCCCGCTGTGCCGGCACTGATGTCAATGGGATTTGTACTGCTGT
>JAJZGH010000219.1 GCA_021798635.1 Planctomycetota bacterium
TGCACTCCATCTTTAATACCGCCGCCAAACCCGTTTCCATACAGGTTACTTCATCAACCATTATCCCAGAAACACGCCACCAATTCCAAAGCGTGTTTTGTATCAATCCTCGACGAACAGAGTATAATTCTGTGAAATATGCGACGGCGGTTCTGGAATCATCACAGACAACCACGACAACGGGTAATGGCTTGCGGGTCGGGGCAGGGCGTGTGAATCTCCTACGGTTCTGCATAATTTGTATTCCTTGATACCCTTTTTATTCCCGCGAGCTCGGTTTAATCAGAAAAATCACCCAGCGATGGCAGCGCTCCGTAGCGCCCCTGCAAATAGCGCCGCCGAATATTGAGATTGTTACGTTCTCGAAACTCGGCAACAGAATACAGCCGCGCCGCCCCAGAGGCGTCTTTTTCTGTCAGATAAATCTGGTCCCGTCGCAATACGGCGTTTTTTGCCTCAGCGTCCAGCAGGGAGGTCTCGTGCGTGGCGAAAATAAGTTGGCCGCAGGCTGCCTTCATGTGTATACCGCAATTGAAATCACGGATGATTTCTTCGAGCAGTTTCGGATGCAGAGATTCGTGCAATTCATCAACAAACGCGACGATTGGCGGTGCCGCATGGATCAGGTCGTAAAGCAAGGGGGAGAGGTCCACCAGCCTCTTGGTACCGCGCGACTCAAGTTGGTACGGGACCGTGAAGCTGCGGTCGGCGGTGCCGTGCGTCAGCTTGAGCCGATACGCTTTTCGCTTGCGAGCCAGCTCGGCATCATCCGGGTAAGAAGATTTTGCCGCGGCCCAAGACATGCCACGGGCTTCAAACTCCTCCGATTTCAGCCCAGCGACGCCGATATCCGCTGACTTTAATCGCGAAATCAGCCAGTCAGCGAAGGCACTGTCGGCATAGGCCCGTCTCGCCGAGATGTCCCCACGAGGTTGAAAGACCCGAGCGCTCGGGGATTCGCTTCCCACCAGGAGACGGCGAAAGCCGACCGCTATATTCTTGGCCAGCGCCGGAGCAAGGCGATCCGCCAGCGATAGTAACAACGCGTTGGGCCGAAAGTCTTTCGATATCAGCGCAAACTGCGGGTCGCTTTTCCAGTGGCCGGAGACCTCCTGCCCCTTACGATCCACTAACACATTAACCTCACCATCTGCAGGCAACAGTTTGAGCCGTTCAGAGGTGAAATGCGATCCGAGGAACTGGACCTCGTAGTCGTACACCTCGCCGTCGATTACTGCACTGGCACCCAACCGTACGGGCACCGGTTGAGTATTCAGGCCGAAGGGCCTGTAGGGTTCCAGCGCGGAATCTGATTCAAGCGATGCCGTTTCGGAGATAAGGGATCCCAGTTCGCCTGCCGCGCGCAGCAACGTTGACTTTCCAGACGCATTAGGCCCATAAATGGCCACAGCCCGCAAGAGCCGCAAAGGATCGTCGTCCCCCTTCACCGCCACTTCAACAATGCCGCGATCCGATCCAGGATCAATATCCGCAGCCAGCATGGACAGACGAAATTCATCCCGAAAGCATCCATAGTTCTGGCCATAAAATTCAACAAGCATAACCGTCTCCCGAGCACCCGGGTGCGCAGAAAACCTGCGCAACTGTAGAATCATAGGCTACTATCGGTTATTTGACCAGCGTTTCCAGGTCAATTAATCAACGTGTGCACAGTTTTTCTGCGCGATACGCATCTCAATGGATTAATTGCCCTTTCTTCCGCGGCCAAGAGTGCTCCAAAAATTGATTTTCTGATTATAGGACTTTAGTAACAACCGCGCCGTGTACCGTTTTCTTCGGGCTTGGTGGTAATTGTTTACCGCACAGCCGGTGGCGGCAAACGGACTCGGTAGAGGCCGCATGCGCAACCCCGGCACGGCGAAATTCCCCGTAAAAGCGCGAGTTATTAAATGGTTACATACCGCCGCCAAGGGAATTTCCTCTTCCTCGCTGGAAAACTTCATTGCCACACGAATTATCCAAAATTCATAGGGCGCAAATATCGCGCTGATTGTGTCAGTGCCCAATGGCTTGTTCAGGCCAGTAAGCGGTTGGGCTGATCGGGGGTGCCCTGCCGCATCTGTACCAGATAATTGCCCGCACCACCGGTGCTGTGGTACAACACAGGCGTTATTATGGAGCGGGTTTATGCCGAAGGTGAAGTCTAATCGCGTGGCGGTTTATGTATTTCGACAATTGCCCGCTGGAACGCAGTTCCTGCAATTGCACCGCGCGGCGGGGTCGGGCGATTATGCCGGCACGTGGCAAACGGTTTATGGCGGGATAAAGTCTGGTGAAACTGCTATCAACGCGGCCCTGCGGGAACTTCAAGAGGAAACGCAACTGGTGCCGACAAAGTTTTTTCAGGTGGAATATCTGGAAGGCTTTTATCATCGTGCCCGAGATCGCGTAACGATTTTGCCGGTGTTCGCGGCGAAGGTGGCACCCCATGCAAAAGTGATCATCGACGCCGAGCATGATGATTACCGCTGGGTTGCTTTGGCCGATGTCGCGCAGCATTTTGTTTGGCGAGTTCAGCGGCAGGCCATTGCCATTATTGAACAGGATATTCTGGGTACATCACCGGCGAAAGAATTATTGACGATCAAAACGGATGCCCGAAGATCAAAGCAGCAAGCACGCAAATAGAGGGTAAGTCGATCCCCTATCCACGCTCCGGCGGACTTCATTGTTCCGGCACATCCGTTTTCATGATTTCCCCCAGCAAAACTGTGGCAAAGCAGCCGGGCGGTGACACAAATTTTAATTCCAGGAATGGACCGACGTCATCGGTACCGGTGCTTAGCTGTACCTCTGTGGGAAAAAACCGCATGGGCCGGCGGGAGCCTTTGGTCTTATAGGCCCGTGGCCCCTGAAAGGCTTCCAGTGTCAGGTCATTTGACGCCAGTACCTTATTTTCCATCTCCAACGCAACGCCCTCCGGCTGCGTCATACGGTAGCCAAACATGGGGCCGGAGGGGGAAATTTCATGTTGATCGCAGCGGGTCTGCTCAATTTGCACTTTATCCTCCGCCATCTCCACGCGGAATACCGCCCCAATATCATGCTTCCACGCCAAATCACCGGGCAGAATTTTATTTAGCTCGCCCATGCGCATGCGCAGCAATTCATTAAACAAATGCGCCTGCAACGCTGAAATCAGCAGACGCTTCAAACGAATATCCACCACCCGCATGGCTTTATCCCACTGCCCCGGATTTCTTGCCAGAATGCTTAACGCGCGGCGTTCATCACGCAAATGTCCCGGCCAATGGGCGTTGGCTAATTCAAGATTGTTATTGGCAAAATGCCGCCGGGCCTGAAGCACGGAACCATGATCCACGCTTTCATCCGGCTCTCCCAGCCAGCGATTCAGAAATTCCTTGCTTTGGTCGCGCAGCAGATAAAGCCCCAGCAAATGATTATCTCTTCTCATGCCGAATCTCTGCATGCCAAAAAAGTTCGGCACGCCGGTTTGCGATAATCTTGCCAGCACCGCCGCCGCCCGCGTCTGTGCCTCTGATGGCGATCCGCCTGGCAAACTCCATTCGGCGCGGCGAATTTTGATCGTAAAACGATTGCCCGCCAGATGGCCGATTTTAAGTTTGTTCGTATGGCGTTTGACTGCGAGAATTTTGATGTTGGGCAATTTCAACGCCGCGATCCGTTCATGCCCTTCATGTTCAATGCTGAACGTCTGCCGCGCCACCGCCTGAGCATCTTTCAAACCCGCGTAGCCCACTTCCATCGACCGCCTTCCCAAAGCCTTGGCAAATACGTTGACCGCGGCCAGCGTGGGAATGCCGCGTTTTTCAATGTGCGCATAACAGTGAATGCCGTTGCCGGAAGGCTCATAGAGCGGAATTTCTTCCACAACAAAATCTTCGGGCCGGATTTTAATTTGTCCGCCAATCCCGGGTAAATCACTTGTCAGATACGGGGTTTCCATGGTGTTAATCCTTTAGTTTGCATCTTCATTTTCCAGAAGCCTGCATGTGCGCCCGGGCAAGCATTGCAAAGGATGGCCGGTCCCCGGCTCCGGATTCCCTGCCGCATTGCCGCGACGGTTCCTCACGGGGGAAGCCAGTTTAACGGATTTGCCCGGTTTTGTGTTGAATTTCCTTTGGCATCAGTGGATGAAAGGTGCATTGTGCGTGTACAGTGGGCGGCATGGCTATTCGCTTTAAATCAGGTTCGGCACCTAAATCACGCGATGCCCTGCTCTGGATTATCGTTGGCATACTTGTGATATGGGGCGCTTGGCAAGCCCTGAACGTACGCAGGCAGGTCCTTAAAGCCCTGCACCCGCGCCATGCCGCAACCGCTCCCGCCACTACGCAGCCGACAACCGACAAAAATCTTCCGCCGTCGTCGCCTGATAATTCTGACACCGGGCAGATGACCCCAACCCTCATGCCTTATCCGGCCCCGGCAGCGCAGCCGGAGGTTATTCGTGTTCTCTCGCCAGGTCTGCTGGCTCGTACGCGCCGGCAAGTCGGCCAAGCCCGTCTGGACCTGCACCATGGTCGACTGCTTAAGGCACGGCGCACTTTGCAAACAGCCTTGCGGCATATTTCCGGCTTTGGCGAAAAGCCGGCCTCGGTCATCCGATCCATGCTCATGGACATTAATCGACACAGTATTTTGGGTTCCGCGATTGTTCCCGGCGATACCTTGGTGAAACTTATCACGGTCCAACCCGGAAATTCTCTGGATTATCTCGCTGGGTTATATCGCATTACACCAGAGATGATTTTACAATTGAATCCCGGCTTGCACGCCAGATCCCTGGTCGCGGGCACCGGAGTGAAAGTTATTCTCGGCCCCATGGACGCCCATCTGATTCTCCACGCCTCGCGAATTGACGTGACGATCCGCCGCCATTTTATCGCCGATTATCCATTTCACCTTGTCGCGCCCATTGAGCCCACGCCAGGACGCTACCGCGTCATCAATTATTTGCCCGGCCCTCTGGGACTCGATGAATGGATATTGCAATCGGAAAGTGGCCGATCCCGTCTGATTCTGGCCGGTGGAGATATTCCTGATGCGGACATCACACTTTCCCCCCGAGCCATCACTTCGCTGCACCGGATGATAAATCCGGTTTTTTCTCGCTTTGAAGTCGAACCGTGATAAAATACACTAAAGTTACCCGAAGGTGCGTAACCAACCCCCGGGAACGTATGTGGAAATGGATTGATCCATTATGGCCATTGTTGTTGAGTGCTATCATTGCCACAGCCGCCTGGAACTCGATGACGGATTCCGCGGCGGCGTGTGCCGTTGCAGCAAATGCGGGTCCTTGTTGCGGGTACCCGCTACCGCCGGCACGCCCGATTCCGCACGAACGCGCCCCGCAGACCCCGGCACCCGCGCGGCCAGCAGCCGCCCGCGCGACCCCAATGAAGACCCCGGTCTATCAGCCAGTGGATTTCGTGATCAATCACCACAAAGGCCGGCGACTCCGCCATCGGCCGGCAGCGGAGCCTTTACCAAGTCGCCTAGGCCTTCGGATAAACCGCAGGGTAAAAATGCCGGCCGCCCAACCCCCAGCCCCAGCGTTCCGGACTCCTTATCCGGCGTCCCGCAATCACCCATTATCACACGCAAGGTGCCCCCGATTCGCCCAGTTACCAAAAAGAAATCGAGGGAACCAATTCCCCCCGTGAAAAATAATACTCTGCTCCTATGGACCTTGGCGGGCTTTTTTCTCGTGTTCATTATCGCGGTGATTATCGTTCTCGTCGTAGCGTTAAGCCGTTCCCACACGCCCTCCGCGGCGCGGACTGGAGCATCAAATAGCAGCGCTGCAAGCGGGCCGTCCTTTTTGGGAATCCCCTTGACTGGAAAACACATTATCTTCAGTCTCGACGGTTCATCGGCCAATCTTAATAGCTTTAATCTTTTGGCCGCCGATGTGAAAGCCACTGTTGCAAAGCTCGACACCAGTCAACAGATAAAATTCGCCATCTGGACGCCCCATGGCCTCAAACTTCTGCCCCCGCAGGGCTGGATAACTCCACCGCAGGCCGCCGGTGCTGAACATACGCTGCTGAATTATTCCCCCTACGGCAGCACCAGCGCCGCCAAAGCGATGCAAGAAACGCTCAAACTCGGCGGCGATCAGATTATCTTTGTAACCGCCAAGGTCTTTTTATCCGATTCCGCCCTGCCCGCTCAGATCGCCAAAGTCCGCATGCCCGGCCAGCACATCGACGTCATTTCCATCAACGGCGAACGCCAGGAACTACGGCAACTCGCCAAACAATCCGCCGGCCAATTCCGCTTTGTCACCATGAGCGACCTGCAAAATGCCACGGCGCAATAAGGCGTTTGGCCTTATTCCAGCGGAAATAACTGATAGCACGTGCTGCGCCCGCCCGCTTGATCCCGAAGCAATATGCGCCGTTGCAACAGATCGCTGATATCGCGCAAGGCGGTGTCCTGGGAACACTGGGTGAGCTTGGCCCATTTTGACGCTTACGATTTTTCTGCATGGCGGCCAGCTTTCCGGCCAGCCCAGACGTATACTACAAAGCTGCGCCATTTTTTCGGGACGCAGAATAAATGGTTTAGGATTGGACAGATGGAATTAACCGCCCCAGAGAACACAAACCCAATGGCCACCACTGCCCCCGAGGAAACCCCGTCGCTCCAGTACCGGGCAGTTCTCTTGATCGCGTTGTATATTGCGGCACTCCTTGGGCCTTTGGCCTTGGCCTCCACTGGCGGCGTCGTGCCCGCGGGGCAGTTTATCAAACAGATCGCCTTAGGCTTGGGCCTGGCCGGTCTTATGATTATCGCCACGAGCTTCGTTCTCGCCGCCCGCTATTACTGGGTCACTGACCCTTTTGGCTTGGATGCAGTGATGCTCTTCCACCGCAGAATGGCCATCGTCGGATTCTGTGCCATCCTCCTGCATCTTGCCCTGTTGTCTTATCTGAACATCGGCCTGTTGACCCGCCTATGGCTGCCTTGGCATTTGCAACTCGGGCGAATTGCGATTCTCTTGCTGACAGCGCAGATTATTGTAAGCATTTATAGATCACAACTGCGCGTGGACTTTGAAAAATGGCGCATCACGCATCGCCTTGTGGGCTTGGCCGTCTTGGTAGTAGCCTTTACGCACGGCCTGCTTTCCAGCGGGGCTTTTGCTCCCTGGCCGCTGCGAATGGTTGTGTTCATGGTAATTGCCGTGGCATTCTGGTCGCTGGTATGGAGTCATATCATTCGGCCGGACCGGTTGAAAGAATATCGCTATGTGGTTCAAAGTGTTCAGAAGATGAGTCCCGGTGTGTGGCAGGTAAAATTGCAGCCCGGTGCGGGGGGACGGTCTTTGCGCTACCGGCCCGGGCAATTTGCTTTTTTCCATTTCAACCGTCCCGGCGTTGACGCAACAGGCGAAGAACACGCTTGGACCATTGCTTCCAGCCCCAGCGAAACCGATGGATTGATGCTGGCTATTAAAGAGCTTGGCGATTTCACGCACACCATAGGCATGACCAAGCCGGGCGATGTGGTTACGGTGCACGGGCCATTTGGCCGCTTCTCACATCGGCTCCACAAAGGAAACGATGAACTGGTTTTTATCGCCGGCGGCATTGGCATCACACCGTTCCGCAGCATGATCCGGTGGTTGGTGGATCGCGCGGAAAATCGGCGGGTGCTGCTGCTATATGCCAATAAATCCGCCGGGGATATTCCTTTTTTTGACGAACTGGCGCAATACAGTAATGCCAGCGGCGGCCGCGTGCGGGTTGTTCATGTTTTAAGCCGCGCGGATGGTCAGTGGCAGGGAGAAAAAGGCCGCATCGACATTGCGTTGATAAAAAAATACTGCGCCGGTGATTTAAATGGAAAAACATTCTGGATTTGCGGCCCCGGAGCATTTACCGCCACCATGATTCAAACCCTGCGTGAAGCCGGTGTGGCCCAGGCCAAGATTCACAACGAAGCCTTTTGCCTGCTGCACGCGCCCGTGCAAGCGGATGGGCGTGGCCGCCGCCTAAAAGCGCTGACGATGGCCATTTCCTTTGCGCTGATGGTGATGGTGCTGTTATTTGCCTTGATTCGCACGGATTTCCTTGCGGCGCGTGCCGGAACAAATTCTCACGCGAGGCATGGACTCTCGCACCACCGCCTTGAAACCGCTCCTCCGAGAAAGTAGCAATCGCTTTGCCGGAGAGCGGATTCTGCGAACTACTAATAAATGGCCATTCTTTTTTACAACGGTTGACTGCAAGCACCGATGCCCGTAAAACCCATAGTATGAGTGGTACGAATCCTACAACTTCGGAACTAAAAAATCCCTGGCTCACACGTGATGTGCTGTTTATCTGCCTGTCGGCGTGTTTTGCCGATTTGGGTTATCAGGCTGTGCTGGCGATATTTCCCTTGTTTCTGGTGATGAATCTGCACGCCGCGGTCTGGGTATTCGCCTTGGCCACGGCCATCAGCTATGGCCCGGGTGCGATATTCGGCTTAATGGGTGGGCGCATGGGGGACCGTTACGGCCACAAGAAAATCGCCATAACGGGTAATTTATTTATTCCGCTTTTATCTTTAGCCGGGCTGGCGGCAACGCCCGTTGTGGCCGTGGCATTATTTGCCGGCGGCTGGTGG
>JAJZGH010000220.1 GCA_021798635.1 Planctomycetota bacterium
GATTGGTAAACGTGACCCCGCGCCGCTTACTGGCATAGAGCGCGGACACAGCGCCCCGTTCTGCCGTATTTGGCCCCGCGTGGTTATAATCATCTCGCTTTGGAGAAGTGCGTCAGAACAGGACACACCCGATGGTAGCTGTGGTTTTATATTTTCAGATTCATCAGCCGTTCCGCCTGCGACGCTACAGTATTTTTGATTCCGATTCGGATTATTTTGATATCCACGCCAACCGGCGCTACACGCGGGAGATTGCCCGGCACAGTTATATTCCCGCCACCCACGTATTGCTGGATTTGGCACGGCAATACGGCTCGGCCTTTCGCGTGGCACTGGGCGTAACCAACACTGCTCTGGAACAGTTTGCGGATGATGCGCCGGAGGTGGTGGTATTATTGAAGGAACTTGCGAAAACGGGATGCGTGGAATTTCTTGGGGAAACATCGCACCATAGTCTGGCGTGTCTTTATTCGCCGGATGAATTTGCTGCGCAGGTTCATTTGCACAGCCGAATGATCGAACACAATTTTGGACAGAAGCCGACCATCTTCCGTAACACCAATTTGATTTACTCCAATGAAGTCGGGCGTCTGGTGGCGGGATTAAACTATCAGGCGGTGATTACCGAAGGGTGGGAGGGAGCCTTGGGAAATCGCAGCGCAGGCCACGTGTATAAAGCGGCGCGTGAGCAACTGAAAGTCTTGTTGCGGCATTATCGCTTGAGTGATGATTTATCCCTGCGTTTTTCCGCCCAAGACTGGGTTAATTGGCCGCTGATGGCGGATAAATATGCCCGATGGCTCCACGGCACAGGCGCGGAGGGGGAATATTGCCTGCTGGGAATGGATTACGAAACATTTGGAGAACGGCATTGTGCGGCCAGTGGTATATTTGAATTCCTGCGGGCGCTACCCCGATTCGTCCTGGAAAATGGGGACCGCTTCAGTACGCCTTCGGAAGTTATTAAGCAATATGAGCCAGTAGCGGAATTAAGCGTTCCGCGGAACATCTGCTGGACCGATGTGCAGCGGGATTTATCTCCCTGGCTGGGCAATGCCATGCAGGCCAACGCTCTGCAGGAGTTGTATCGTCTGGAAAAGCCGGTTAAGGACTCGGCGGATGCCGCATTATTAAACACGTGGCGTAAATTAGGCTCCAGCGACCACTTTTTGTATATGAACACGCGATTTTTTGGCGATTTAAATACGCCGAGTTTCAGCATGTATGAATCCCCTTATGACGCATACATGAATTATATGAGCGTGCTGGATGCCTTAGGGTCGCGCATGCAGACGTAAGCAGCGCGAAGCAAGGGTGGCGGATTTCTTTCCTGAGGGATAATTAGGTATAAATAATGTAATGAAATTTGCCGTTGCGGGCGATAAAAAGCCTGTATGCGGCTGTTTTTGGCAAGGTAATCTGATTCCATGACCGGCAAGATCCAACGACCCCCTGGCCCTCCGTCAAGCTCAATTTGCAGGCGTGGAAGAGCACTTGCCGGAGCCGCAATACTGGCGTGCACGATGATGTCATGGACAGCCATCCCCTGCATTCACGCCCAGAGTACTGGCGTGACAAATTCCCCTGCGATATCTGAAAAAGCTTCAGCCCTGCTGGCTCAAGGATTAAAAGACTTATCCTCTGAACGCTACAGCGTGCGGCAACATGCTACGAAAATTATTCAAACCGCACTGGGCATGCAGTTGCAGGCCATCATCAACGCCGGTGGTCCCGAACAGGCGACACGGTTGATTAAACTGCTGAATTTTAACATTAATCTGGATCGCTGGACCATGGCCGTGATCAAGTTGCCGCAGGACAAACGCATGGCCATGTTTAACTGGGGCGTTAAACCTGCAGTGTTGCCGCTGGTGGGAGCTGCCTTTGCGCGGCGCGCGGACATCCGGGCGTCATCAGCCCAGGGGTTGGCAAAAATTCCGGGCAGCAACAGCGACTGGATATTGGATCGTCTGCTGCGCGACCGCCGGCGCGTGGTGTACCTTTCAACCATGGCGGCCCTGTGGAGCCGCAAGCCCTCCGAGAAAATGGTACAAATTGTTTTCCACCGATCCGTGGGCAACATGACCATGTACAGCGGGGCCACCACGCGGCAGGTCGTGCGATTTAATGGTCAGAACATTTACATTATGCACTTTGTCAATTATTGGCAACAGGCCCAGGATGGGCAGTATGCGGCCCAATTATTGCAACACTGGCACCCGCGTCACTTGAAATCAATGTTGGTGAACTATACCGAGAAAATGGCGCGACAATCCGGACCTGAGGATATTCTTCAAAACCCCAGCATGTTGCAGGGGCGCAATTTCATTAAGCTCTTTTCACAATATAAGCCGCTGCTGGCGGCACCGTATCTGCTGAATTTAATCTGCCGGCCGCAGGCCAATCAGATCAATTTTGTATTTAACGGCCAAAGCGTGCATTGGGATAATCGCACCATTCCGCTGTATCTGCTGGTGTTGCTCTCCGGCCATAAGCCGCAGCATTATCATTTTTTTAAATCCGCCTTGTACGGCGGGAGTTGGCTGTTTAACACGCAGGTGCAGGAAGAAACCACCATCAAAGCGATGTTGAAATTCTGGAAACAACGCGGCGTGAATCCGAGACCCCCGATTCAACCCGGTGCCGCAAAACCCGCGGTTGGGCCGCCGATCCCCGGTCCATTTCCGCGCGTGGTGGTACCCCCGGTGGCTATTCCCGCAGTCGGCAACGCGCGGGTGCTGATTAAACATCCGGTCAAAAAAACACTTAGCCAGTGATCAATCGCAGCGGCCGCCCCGACGGGGGCCGAAGAACGTCGAGTTCCCAACCTCCATGCCGCAGCAAACGCTGCCGCATTGAGCTACGGGCGCATCGTGATCCGGTGGTAAGTGCCGTCATAGAAAACGTTTTTAGCCCGACGCGGCGGCGTCGCGGCTGGATGCGGGATGGGGGGGGGCGGGAAAAGGGAGCACTTCGGTCCGGCACGCGTTGCGCCAATCGTGAAGAGGGAGGTCGCGTCGTGTGATGGAAAACGCATTCCGCGGGAAACTCAACGCTGCCGCGTTGAGCTACCGGCGCTGCGTTAACGGCTGGCGGTCGGTGAGAATGTAGTGCGTCCTGGTACCGTCGTTACATCATCTTGCCACCGGCTTTTTGCATATCCCGGAACAGTTTGGCCTTTTTTATGCGCTGTTCAATGCGTAATTTTATTTTTTTCTGGTGCGACGAAAGTTTCGGGAATTCGGTGTATTGCTTAAGTGCCAAGGTCCATATCCCAATGGCACGGGCGCTGTGGCCGAGCTTGTCGATTGCGGCACCCAGATGCTCCAGCCCCTCCGGCGATTGGCCGCCGGGAAGTCCCACGGCTTGCTTCAGTTGCTGGAGCGCACGATGATAATGCCCCTGCTTGTAAAGCACCCAGCCAAGGCTATCGCGTGAGGCCGCATCGCCGGGATGATTTTTCACGGCCAACTCAATAATCTTTTGGGCGTACGGTAATTCCTTGTTTTCCACGGTCAGGGTATATCCCAGATCATTGGCGGCCATGGAATTTTCCGGCTCCAGCCGCAGCACGGTTTTGTACGCCGCTTCCGCTCCGGATGAATCATGAAGTCGGTAATCCACCGTGGCTAATTGCAGCAGATCCGAGATTCTCGGAACTGATCCGGACGTGACTTTAAGCAGAAATTTTCGCTCCCCAGAATAATCGCCCGACACATCCAGATAATCCGCCCATGATTGTTGAATCCAGCGGGCCGAGGGATAGCGTGTGATCAGAGGATATAAAAAAGCCTTGCAGGCGGCAAAGTGTTTATATTGCAGCAACGTCTGAACATAGGTTTGCTGGGCGGTTGGTGACTGTAAATGCCGCTGGGCAAACGCCCGGGCTACGGCGATGGCTTGGTTGGGGTGTTTGGCCAGTAATTGGGTAAGCGTCTGGTTTAATAGCAGGCTGTCGGGGTTAAGCACGAGAGCCTGGCGAGCCAATGAAACGGCCTGTATGGTCTTTTTGAGTGCCAAAGCTAATTCGATGCGGGCCAGCCAGAGTTGCGCATCGGCCGGGTGGGTTTTCAAACCTTCGGTGAGGATTCGCGAGGCCAATTTCACGTTGCCCTGTTGAGCCGCCAGGCGCGATTGCAGAACCGTGGAAAATACGTCGCCGGGGAATTGGTGGATATATTGATGGCTGACATTTTCCACCAATGGGCCGTCGCCCCTGCTTTGCGCCGCCTCCAGAAGATCCAGATACGCCGGCGTGAAATGGGGAAACCTGTGCACCATCCGTTGTAGAACAATCTGCTGAATATTTTGCTGCTCACGCAGGGCATAAATGCGCGCTACCAGCACCTGAAATTCCGGATTCGTTGGGTATTTTCCCGCAGCTTCCTGCGCCACGATCAGAGCCTTGCGAAGCCGATCCTGCGCGGCATATATACCGACGATATCCTGCCAGGCCTGCGGCGCATGCCACCCGTTTTTAATAGCTGATTTGAGTATCCGTTGCGACACGGTGAAGTGATAAATGGCGGCAGATTCCTGGGCCAGTAATTCCGTTGCGGGCCAAAACTTTGGTTTGGCCAGCCGGGCGGCGTTAAGCCAACTGATGGCCTGCTGATGTTGCCCACATTCCGCAGCTGCGACGCCCAGCAGATAATCTCTCCAAGCCCATTGATTCTGCGTACCGTAACCGCTGTTATGGCGGGCGCTGATGAGTTGTTCGGGAAGTTTTTGCACGGGTCCCCGGCGGATGAGCGCTTGAATAATGTTCCGACTTTGCGCCGCACTGATCCGATGTTGTGCCGCCAAATCCGCAACCAGTAAATAAGCCGCACCAATTTGATGTTGCTGTCGGGCGGCGGCAATCAGCAGATTAATGGCAGCATTTCCGGTATTTCCCGCGTGGATAGCCTTTCGCACATCCGCTAGCGCAGTAAGCCATTGGCCGCCTTGCTGCGCCGTAATCGCCTGGCGCAACAGCGATTTCGAGGCGCTGCTCTCCGGCACTGGCGCAGCGATGGCGACAGCCACGAGGGCATTGACTGCCAAGAGCGCCACAACAGCACGGGCCATTGGCACATGTAACCAACGGGGGGTAACAAAATGCATGTGTTTTAGTCGCTGGTGGGTTAAGCGGGTCATGGTAATTTTCCGGCACGCACAAGATTCCATTAGCATATTCTAGGATCCTCTGGTACAAAACCAAACGCCGGGTGCCCGTGCATGTTGCACAACGCCCGAATGTGGTTCGACTTTGCCTTATTTTTACGGGGTTTTTATATGCTTCACACCGCCGCCACAACGCATTTAACATTGCTTCAAGCGATATTTTTAGGCATATTGCAGGGCATTTCCGAGCTTTTCCCCATCAGCAGTCTGGGCCATATTATTATCGTCAAGCATCTACTGCACTGGCACTTCAGCACCAATAACAAAAATTTCCTCAGTTTTGTGGTGGCCCTGCATCTGGCCACGGCGGCGGCTTTGGTTATTTATTTCTGGAAGGAATGGAAGAAAGTTGTTCTGGCGTATCTGGGCAGCATCAAACGCCGCAAGCTGGTTTATGATCAGGACAGTAAATTTGCCTGGCTGCTGGTCGCCGGTACGATTGTCGTGGGTTTGGTGGGCCTGGCATTTGAGAAGAAATTCAAATTGTTTTTTGATGATCCCCGATATTATTGGATGGTGTGCGTATTTTTAATTCTTAACGGCGGCGTGATGTTCCTCGGCGATTTCATGAAGAAACTGGCCGAAAAGCGTGCCGCCACGCGCCAACAGAAAAAAGTGGAAGATTTAACGTTTCCGCAGGCCACAGGCGTGGGCGCGGCCCAGACATTGGCTTTATTTCCCGGCATTTCCCGCAGCGGCGTGGCGATTGTCGGCGGCGTATTGGCGGGGCTGACGTATGAAGAGGCCTGCCGCTTTGCCTTTATGCTGGCCACACCCGTCATTGGTGCGGCGGGGTTATTGAAAGTGCCGGCACTGTTAAAACCCGAAGCGCGGGCCATCCTGTACCTGACCATTCCAGCGGCCATTGCCGCGGGAATCACGGCTTATTTAAGCACCAAATTCCTGATGAAGTATTTTGAAACCCGCCGCCTGACACCATTTGCCATTTATTGTGTGATTCTGGGAACGATCGCCCTGATTCTGGCGCGGTGATACGTAATTCCCGGGAGTGCCGTCGGCACGGCCTGCGATGCAACATGCGACCAGCGGAAGGAGCGTTGGCGATAAAAATGCCAAAGTTGCTAAAAAAAAGAATTGTAAAATAAATCATACGGGCTTATACTGCCGCCCAAGTCTGATAGGAACAGATAGAGTGATGATGAAATTCAGCATGACCGTCCGGGAGTTGCCGACACTGGCACTGCGCGTCAATTATATAGACAGTCACCTGACATCGACGTGTGACAGCATCATCACTTTAATTCTCCCGCCGGACCGCGGGACGGAGACAGGCCTTAGACGGTAAATTTGCTCGTCGGAAAAATGAGGAACGCACGCCATGATCAGTTTTGTCAGCCGAAATTCAACATTCCGTCATCTTTCATCCGCTCGGAAACGACGGCTGATTCAGAGTTCCGCCATCGCTGTTTTGTCAGCGGTGTTCGTCAGCGGTGCCGCTGAGGGCAAGATCGCCCCGACCCCGGTGCCCGCGCAGGTCACGGCCAAGGCGGTGGTTCCTGCGCAAGTAATCAATGACGGCCCAACCTATTCCGTTTCGCCACTGGTGGTGCGTTATGCCCATCCCGCAGCAGGGCAAGTTCCCATTTCCAAAATTAATTCCATGTCGGTGGTGCTGGGCCTCAAGCCGTCCGGGTATGTCACCGCTTACGCCACAACAGTCGGCGGGCAGCGCGTGTTGCGAACGGATGTGCAGATTATCCACGCCAAGCTGGGGCTTTTAGCGCAGGGAAGCGTGCAGAAATTTCACGCGACAGCCATACGCTCTCTTTCCCGCCAGATTGTGGCTTTTCTAAATACCCACGGGCAGGTCGGTGTATATGTCAGCGTTTACGGTAAAGATATTGCCAACGGCAAAGACATTCGCCCGGCCGGGGATACCACGCTGCATTTGCAGGTGTATACCGCAGTGGTAACAACAGTTCGCACCGTTGCCTCTGGTGGGAGATTCAGCGGACAGAAAAACCGCATTGATAACCCACTGGCCGCCAACATAGTGGAAAATTCGCCCATCCAGCCGGCGAGTGCCAATAAGCCCGGCTCCACCGATTTGCTGGACCCCAAAGTGCTCAATCGGTATATCGACCAAATTAACCGGCAGCCCGGCACACAGGTGGCTGTTGCGGTATCGCCTGATAAAAGTTCCACCATACCGGATGCTGTGAATTTAGACTATCTGGTGCATGAATCCAAGCCTTGGCATGCTTATTTCCAGTTATCGAACACGGGTACGGAACAGACCAACCCCTGGCGGGAAACCTTCGGTCTGGTGGATAATCAGCTGCTGGGTTTTAATGATATTTTCAATCTGCAATACACCACTGCGGGCTTTACCAAACAAAATTCAGTCAACGCCTCTTACAACATCCCCGTTACCCGCAATAATCGCCTGCGCGTCCGCGTGTATGGCGGCTATGACGATTTCAGCGCCTCGGATGTGGGCTTTGGTAACGCCTTTTTCAATGGTGATGAATCCACTTTGGGCGGTGAAGGAATATTAAACGTATTTCAGCACAACCGCCTGTTTATTGATCTGATCGCTGGGGCCAAATATCAACATATATTTGTTGATAACACACTGCTGGGGCAAACCGGTACCGGGGATATTGTTATCCCTTATGTGGGCGTGCATCTGGATCATTACACGCCTACCGTACAATCCTGGGCTGATGCCACACTTCTTGGTGGATTTACCACCTCCTCCAAGGCGTCTTTGGAGCAGCTTGGCCGCCTGAAAGTCAATAAAAACTGGCTGATGATTCAGGGTGATTCGGTATGCGAGTTTTATCTGGAACCGCTGCTGGACCCCAAGGGTTATCAGGCCGGCACCAGCACGTTGGCCAATCAGATTAAAATCTCCATCTCCGGGCAGGAAGCCTTTAATAATCGTCTGCCGGCTGAAGAAGAAATGACTGCCGGCGGCCTGTATACGGTTCGCGGCTATCCGGAATATGTTACCGCCGGTGATTCTGTGGGTATTGGCTCGGTGGAATACCGCGTGCATATTCCGCATTTGTTTCCGGTTAATCCCAATGCCGGCAGTGTCTTTGGCACGCCGTTCCGCTGGGTGCCGCAGGAACCGTACGGCCCGACGGACTGGGATTTGATCGGCAAGGCGTTTTTGGACGTTGGACAGGTGGTTAATTCCAACCGGCAGAGCTATGAAACCAATTCCACGCTGGTGGGTACCGGCCTTGGTTTGCAGTTGGATATCAAACACAACATGAGTTTGATGGTGGATTGGGGCGTGGCCCTTACCCGGCTTAGAGCCAGCAGTGCCAGCCCCGGTGGTACGAATGTATCGCCAGGTTCCAGCCAGGTTAATTTTGTATTTACTGTGAGCTACTAAGCTCAGATACGCAACGAATTTTATCCGGCCGCGTTTTATTATCAGCGGCGAACATCCAAATTAGG
>JAJZGH010000221.1 GCA_021798635.1 Planctomycetota bacterium
ACGGGCGAATCACAGGTGGCAAAGCCCTTTTTGGGGGATGGTGTAACGGTAGCACAGCAGATTTTGGTTCTGCTTGTTCTGGTTCGAATCCAGATCCCCCAGTTTTGGCCGAAGGCCAAAACAGAGCAGGTGAATTTAGAGAGGTGAGCAGTAGAGCACATAAGGTTGGGTCGTAAGAGTGGCTGTCGCCGGAGCGTGAAAATCCCACCTGCGGTCACCTGTTCACCTGATCACCTGTTCAACGCAGTTTTGGCCGAAGGCCAAAACAGAGCAGGTGAATTTAGAGAGGTGAGCAGTAGAGCACATAAGGTTGGGTTGTAAGAGTGGCTGTCGCCGGAGCGTGAAAATCCCACCTGCGGGCGGGAGATTCCATGCAGTCGAAACACATTCTCCAGAATTTGAAAAAAGGATAATTCATTCATGCCCTTAGCCGCTATTATCCTCGCTGCCGGTAAATCTACGCGTATGAAAAGTCAACGGGTCAAGGTCCTGCATGAAATATGCGGGCGGCCCATGCTGGCGTATGTGTTGGATGCCGCACGGCAATCCGGTGTGCAGCGAATCGTTGTGGTGGTGGGCCATGATCGGGAATCGGTCATGCGGGAATTTGCGGGGCAAAGCGATATTGTGTGGGTTCATCAGTCGGAACAGAAAGGCACGGGACACGCTGTGCAAATGTGCCGGGCGGCATTTCATGATTTTGTTGGCGAAGTATTTGTGCTCGCCGGTGACGGTCCGCTGATTCGTGCCCAGACTCTAACGCAAATCCTGGAAGCGCATCGTGCCAAAAACGCTGCCATGACGTTGGCCACCAGCGTGATTGATAACCCACAGGGTTATGGGCGGATTATCCGTGATGGTGCAGGTGAAATTCTGGGCATTGTGGAAGAAAAAGATGCATCTGTTGAGCAACGCGAAATCCATGAAGTAAATCCGTCCTATTATTTGTTTGATTCGACCCAACTTTTCAAAGGGCTGGACGATATTAAGCCTAATAATCAGAAAGGCGAATATTATTTGACGGATACATTGGCCATTTTGCGCCACGCGGGCCGAACGGTCACAGCCTTGGCGGCGGTGCCTGCGGAGGACATTTTAAGCATCAATTCGCGGCTGGAATTGGCCCTGGTAAGCCGGGTCATGCAGAGGCGAATTCAGGCGTCCGTGATGGAGTCGGGCGTAACAATTGTCAGTCCGGACAACACTTGGATTGAATTTGGGGCGAAAATCGGTCAAGATACTGTGCTCGAGGCGTTTGCATGGGTCGGCGCCGGGGCGGAAATTGAACCCGCCAGCCATGTGGCGGCCTCGACGGTAATTGGCCGTGGCGGGAAATTTCCTGCGGAATAACGGGCGGATTTGAGCGCATAAATTCGCGAAGGATTTCAAGTGTCTGTGCGACAGGCCCTTGCGTCATGGAAGAAAAACTCGGTATGGCGCGGCGACGCGCCACCGGGGAAGTTTTGTTTTGAGAACGGCGAAAAATAATTCGCCCGGGTGTTTGTCAATGAGTGATCTGCAACATGGGCTGAAAATTTTCGCCGGCCGGTCCAATCCGGTCCTGACGAAAAACATTTGCGATCATATCGGCATTCCGCTGGGCAAAGCCCGCACGGAAAGTTTTCCCGACGGCGAGTTGATCGTCAAACTTGATGAAGACGTGCGCGGGCGCGATTGTTTTATCGTTCAGCCCACCTGCCAGCCGGTCAATGACACACTTATTGAATTGCTGATCTGGGTGGACTGCCTGATGCGGGCCTCGGCCATGCGGATCACCGCGGTGGTGCCTTATTTTGGTTATGCCCGGCAGGATCGCAAAAGTGAGGGGCGCACACCGATTACCGCGAAGATGGTCTCCAACATTATCACCGCCGCCGGAGTGGACCGGGTGATTGCCATGGATCTTCATGCGGCGCAGGTACAGGGATTTTTTGATCTGCCGGTGGATCATCTGCTGGCCTCGCCGGTGTTTGTAGCCTGGTATAGAAAACAACTGCCCGAGCTCGGGCGCATTGCGATTGTCTCGCCTGATCCGGGAAATCTGAAAGCCGCCAGTTATTACGCGGAAGTCCTCGGCGGCGATCTGGCCTTTATTGATAAGCGCCGGCACTCGAGCACCAAAGTGACGATGTCCGCCATTGTCGGCGACGTAAAAGATAAAACCGTGCTGATGTTTGATGACATGATCACCACCGGTGGAACCGTATCGGAAGCCAGCAAAATACTCAAGGATCACGGTGCCCGGGCCGTGCACATTGCCGCGACGCACGGCATCTTTGCGGGCAACGCCATCGAACGCCTGGCCAAAAGCTCCATCGAAAAAATTGTTATCACGGATACGGTTCCGCTGGATTCACGACTGGATCCCATACGTGACCGTCTGGTGGTGCTGTCGGTTGCGGATTTACTGGGTGAAGCGATTAAGCGCATTCACCTGAATCAGTCGGTGTCCATATTGTTTGATAACGGCGGTAACGGCGGGAAGCGGTAAAAATAGCTCAATGAATGTAACGGAAAGTTTTGTTAACAACTACTCATTTATCAGGAGAATCAGCCATGGTGGCAGCAACTGAACACAAACGTCATACACTGGAAGTCAATATCCGCAGCGCCCCGGGGCGCAAGGGTGCTGTGCACTTGCGGGAAAATGGAAAAATTCCCGGCGTGGTTTATGGACTGGCCAAAGAGAACCTGCCCATCGAACTTGGCGCTAAGGAAGCCGAACGCGCCATTCACTCCGGTGCGCATCTGGTGGATATTAAACTCAATGGATCGGTTGAACACGTCCTGATTCAGGATGTGCAATATGATTATCTGCAGTCGGTTATTGAGCATGTTGATTTCATGCGCATTGATCCTACTCATAAGGTCCGGGTTAAAGTGCCGGTGGAATTCCGCGGCACCCCCAAAGGCGCCAAAGAAGGCGGCATCCTGGAAGTGCAGATTTCCGAACTGGAAGTGGAAGTTCTGCCGCTGGAAATTCCCGATAAGATTCGCTTTGATGTGGAGCATCTGGAAATTCACGGCTTGGTCCATGCCAAAGAAATTCCCTTGCCCGCAGGCGTCCGATTGCTGAACCCGGCGGACCAGATTCTCTGTCAGGTGCGGACCGTCAAGGAAGTCACACCGGAAGTCACCGTGGCTGCCGGAGTGGCGGAACCGGAAGTTATTGGCAAGAAACCGGCGGAAGAAGGCGCCGCGCCTGCAGCCGCCGGCGGGAAGGCCGCACCGGCCGCCAAAAAGGACGCACCGGCGAAAAAATAAGTGTTGGAACATACGCAAGGTACCGGTTAATTGTGTCCGGCTTGGCCGCATGATTTGCCGGCACCTGGTGCGGATACCAGATACGGAAATAGTCCGGTAAACAACAACAGGCAGGACGGCATGAAACTGGTTGCCGGTTTAGGGAATCCGGGTGCGGAATATGCCCGCACCCGGCATAACGCGGGCTTTATGGTGCTGGATATTCTGGCCCAGCAGGCCGGCCAGCGCTGGAAATCAGGCTTTGACGGATTATGCTGCCAGATGGTCGGCGAAGAGAAAATGCTGCTGCTGAAGCCCGCGACGTTTATGAACCGCAGCGGGCAATCGGTGGCGGCGGCCATGCGATTTCATGCGTTGAGCATGGCCGATCTGCTGGTGGTGGTGGATGATATATATCTGCCCTGCGGCAAGATTCGTATGCGGGCCGGCGGCTCAAGCGGCGGACATAACGGCCTGTCGGATGTGCAACGACACATGGGGCAGTTTGCGGATGCCGCAGCCCAGCCGCCGACGCAATATGCCCGCCTGCGAATCGGCGTTGGTGAGCCGGGCCGCGTGCCGCTGGAGGCCTATGTGCTGTCGGCATTTTCACCCGGGCAATGGGCGGAGATGCAGACCGCTTTGAGCCAGGCTGCGGACGCGGTACAATATTGGGCTTTGCATGGCGTGGAAAAAGCGATGAGTCGCTTTAACGTCGGCAACGAGGGCTGAGAGAAGTGAATTTTTGTGCCCGGCGGTGAAACCCATGGCGGCGCGTGTTGCGCTGCTCGCCGTCTGGAGCGATTTGGAGCGTTTATGGCTACGCATATCCGGCAGTACGAGGCAATGTTTCTTCTCAACGCGGGCTACGCCAGCGGGAATTGGGATGCGGCAAAAGCAGAGGTGGAACATATTCTTCACCGTGCCAATGCTGAAATTTTACACCTTAAAAAATGGGATGAACGGCGGCTGGCTTTTCCCGTAAAGGGCAACAAGCGCGGCGTGTATGTTCTGGTATTTTTCAAGGCCGAAGGCCCGAAGATCGCCGGCATTGAACGTGATTCCCAGTTATCGGAAAATATTCTCCGGGTACTGGTGATCAAGGCTGAACACCTGGCGTTGAAGGACGTTGAGGCCATGGTGCCCCAGCAACCGATTATCGAAGATCACTTCGGACGCCACACGTCGCCGCGCCGGCCCGATCGGGATCGTGCGCCTCACGCTGAGGCGGCAGAACCGGTCGTCGATGCGATCGAAGACACGGTCGTTGATATTGCGGATGGCAAGTAACATCTTATGCTGCACGGCGGTATTACGGCGGTATGAACGTGATCCTAAAATCACTCGCCCGGGCGCGGGTGCATAAGCAGGAGCAGGTATGGCCAACTTAAACAAAGTGTTTCTGATGGGTAATTTAACGCGCGATCCGCAGTTAAGCTTTCTCCCCAGCCAGACGCCCGTTTGTGAAATGGGCCTGGCCGTCAATCGCCGCTGGAACGGCCAGGACGGTCAGCCGCGCGAAGAAGTCACCTTTGTCGATTGTGTTTCCTATGGCCGACAGGCGGAAACACTTTCTAAATACCTCCGCAAGGGTAAACCTGTATTCATCGAGGGACGCCTGAAGCTCGACCAATGGGAAGCCCAGGATGGCACCAAACGCAGCCGAATGCGGGTGATCATCGAGGGATTCCAATTTATCGACAGCCGTCCCGCCGGAGGTGGTGATTCCGCCGCCCCGGATGATGAATCCGGTGGTGCCCCGGCCCCACGGCCGCCCTATCGCCCGGCAGCTCGCACCGCACCGGCCCGGCCCGCCCCAGCGGACGAACCGCCGCCGGAAGTTGATGCTCCGCCCATTCGGGATGATGACATCCCGTTTTGACCATAGGAATGATTTTGGAATTGCAAGAAGTTAGAGAAATTTAAAATAATCGAGGTACACTATGAAAGTTTTATTAACCGACACCATTAACAACATCGGCACCGTTGGCGAAGTCGTGGACGTCCGCGACGGCTATGCCCGCAACTATCTGTTGCCCCACAACCTGGCTCTGGCACCGACTGACGGCAACATCAAACGCTATGAAGCCGCCCGTAAAGAATACGACGCCAAGCTCAAGCTGTTGCGCGAACAGAAGGAAAAACTGGTTCTGGCCATGGAAGGCCTGGAAATCACCATTGCCCGCGCCTCCAATGAAGAGGGACATCTTTTTGGATCCGTTTCCCGCCGCGATATTGCCGAGGAACTTCAGAAGCTTGGACACGCAGTGCAAGCGGATGACGTGCGATTGGATGAGCCATTACGCCGCATTGACACCTTCCAGGTTCCCGTTCAATTAGCCGGCGACCTGAAATGCCAAATCAAGATTTGGGTCGTCCGCGAAAAATCCGCCGAAGGCCAAGCCGCCGCTTCCGACGAATCGTCCGCAGCGACACCGGCCGCCGATAGTGGCGAACCAGCTTCGGAATAACAGGCCGGGTCTTTTACCGGACAGTTTAAGCCATAATCGGTTCCGCTCGCTGCCGCAATTTCCTGGCGTGCGGACCGCTTCAGGCGTTGCGCCAACACGGCCTGATTTCAATTGATTATCCCGCAGGGCCGGGCGTCACGGACTGCCACGCGACATGATTCCGGAAAGCGCCGTCGGCAGGAGCCATCGCGGACGCACGCGCCGCTAAGCAAGATTCCTTGTACACATCGTGTCATCGAATCGCATTTCGCGGATGCTTTGAGCCGACGCCTCATCCGGATACCGGCCTCATCGAAGCCCCGGGACGTGCCAATAAAAATAGACTGTCAAAATAGACTGTAGACCCCAGATGGGTTTGTGTTTCAGCGACAGCTACCCTTTTGTCCCAGCCTTATGTGCTCTACTCTGTACTCACTCTCCAAACATCTGCTCTATTTTTGCCTGCGGCAAAAATGCGCCCGGCAGGAGTCGAACCTGCAACCTTCGGTTCCGTAGACCGACGCTCTATCCAATTGAGCTACGAGCGCATGTCAATGTGCTTCCCGGCTCCATTGACGAATTTAACATTATCTTCAACTATCGCTGAAAAGCAAGGATTCGCCAATCAACACTTATTTCTTGCTGTGACAGCGGGCACGTTCCATCGGCACATGACTGTGCCGGCTAACATGGGGGTTGCAATTTTTCCGGGCATGGCCGCATTAACGCCAAATCAGGCGGAAAGCACAACATTATTTACCGGCGCGCCAAGATCCCGCCAGAGATTCTTTTATCCGGTGTTCCACCACCGGCAGAGCCGGCGGCTTTGTGAAGTTTTCCCGCGCGGCGCGTTACCCGGAAATATTGCCACGCCCGCTAACATGCGGTGGGGATTGCTGCGCTGTTACCCTAACCGTCATGCGGGCGGTATAGTATCGGGGGGAGAAGAGATTTCCTGAAAACGGGGACAGGATAATGAACTTAAAAATTTGCATCGCAATACCCGCAGTGTCGGCGGGAGCCAACTCCGATGACGCCCCACTGGCGTGCATCAATGCCGCCAGCGTATTAGCTGCGGGCGGCCATGACGTTACCTTGTGTATCTCCGGGGATGGGGCCTTAAAATCAGATCATGGTCATCGCACCGGAGTGGTCGCGCCGCCCGGCGTGCACGTCATAACGCTTGACTGGCTTACAGAAACGCAGGTTATCGGGGGCTGGTTTCGCAGACGCAGCTATGAATTTTTCCGCTGGCTTAAATTTCACCCCGCTGCGTATGACTGCGTGATTTCACCCGCCTGGCAGGGCATAGCCTATTACGCAGTTCTTGCGCGGCAGCAGGGAATCGCCTTTGAAAAAACACAATTTGTCACGTATTTAACCGCTCCCACGCAATGGCGCCACCACGCCCGGCAATCCATGCCCACAAGTGTTGAGACCCTTGAAGTCATGTTTATGGAACGCGACATGGTACGTCGGACTGATGCGGCCGTGGTGTGCACCTCCGGATTACGCGACTGGCTTAAAAGCGATGGATGGATCTTGCCGGCCAACACTTCCGTGCTTCCGCCATTGCCGACGCCCCGGGCTATCTCATACAGCCCATCTGAAGATGCAAAGGCAACACTGCCCCCCCTGCCGGCCGGCCCTGCCGCCCAACCGCTGGCAGAGCTGGTTTTTGCCGGTGCGATGGATTCCGCCGAGGGCGTGGAATTATTTTGCCATGCCATCAAAATGCTGCCCGCCCCGCTTTGTAAAAAATTAAAGATCACCTTTATCGGTGCAATCGGGGAAGTCAGGCAACTGGCCGGCGACTGGTATGTTCGCAAGACACTGCGCCGATCAGACTGTATATTCAGCATTCTGGCGGAGGCGGACCTGGAGCGGCAATTGGCCTATCTGCGCGGTGCCGGTCGCATTGCCATTTTTGCTCCAGGATCCGGAAGCCTACCGCAATTACTTATAAATTGTGTGGCGGACAACATTCCGGTTTTGATTCCGGAGCACTGCGGTATTCGGGATTTTGTTACAAATGAAGTGTGTGAGAAACTCTGCTTCACCCCCACCGCACCGGCATTATCGCAGAAGATCCAATCCGCAATTCAAAATGGCATTAGTCCATTGGCCTATCACCTGGAGGCATCCAATACCGCAGAACAGTGGCAACTCCTGATCAAGGCCCTCGTATGTGCAAAACCACCACCAAGCGGGAACGCGGTGAATCCGCTTGTCGCAGGCGATACGCCTCCCGCCGATGCCGCAATGCCCATGATCAGCGTATGTCTGGTGCATTACAATCGCCCGGAAACACTGCGGCAGGCTGTGGATTCTCTTAAATCGCAAAGCTACCGGAATTATGAAGTTATCCTGATTGATGACGGCAGCCCATCACCGGAGGCCCAGGCACTTTTAAAAACATTGGAAAAGGAATTTGCCTCGCGCGGGTGGCGCATTATCCGGCAGGACAATCAATACATGTGGCGGGCGCGAAATAACGCCGCCCGAGTGGCCCGCGGCGATTATCTGGCCTTTATGGATGATGATAATATTGCAACACCGCACTGGCTGGCCTGCGCCATGCAAGTGGCGCAAAGAACCCATGCCGACGTGGTAACTTCCACAATGACACTTTTTGAAGGCCAGTCCCCGCCTGCTCCCAGCGTACCTTTTCCCATGTGGGTGCCCTTGGGACCGGCGGCTGCGGCTGGGGCATTTATCAACGTCTTTGGCGATGTGCACTGCCTGATGAAGAGAAGTATGTTTGAATCGCTGGGCGGTTTTGCAGAGCGCTTCAGCGGGTATCAGGAAGACTGGGAATTTTTTGCGCGGGCGGTTCTGGCCGGGCATAAGCTGGAACTGATTCCCCAATCGCTGCTGTTTTACCGCATCAGCAAAACCAGCG
>JAJZGH010000222.1 GCA_021798635.1 Planctomycetota bacterium
AAAAAAGGATACCCTAACCAACGCCACGGTTTCGACCGTTTTCGTCCCCGCCAATTATGGGACGAAGGAAAGTTCCATCTTCCAGGCGTTCCTACACGGTTTTTGAGGATAATGTTCGATAACCTTCATGTCAACCTGATTTTAGCAACGCCTTTACCGATTCTTAACAATTCCCTTACATGCCCAACATGTAAGCAAGCGGCCCATTAACGGTAATATTATCAGCACTCCTTTAAATCATGTGCGTGCAACAGGCAGAAGAAAATACAATAATGCCTTAAATTCGCACGTTCTCGCGTAAATAAGCAGCAGATTAAAGAAAATATGGTACATTTCACGATGAACGGAACTGGATTGTTGTCAGTCTCCACCGTAGCTTAGCGGACGCCTTGATCATGATAAATAAAAATTCTCCGTCCGCTGGAATTCTCCTGATTTTCAGCCAAACTTTCGCGCCCGATCCGGCGGCCGTCGGGCAACATATCACCGATGCCGCTATTGCCATGGCCAAACGCGGCCATGCCGTGCGCGTGTACGCCTCAAGCCGCGGATACGAAGATCCCACCCGGCAGTACCCCTTAAAAGAAAACATGCAGGGGGTGGACGTTCGACGCCTGCGTTTAAGTTCCTTCGGTAAAAAGAACCTCCTGATCCGCATTATCGGAACCGCCAGCTTTCTTATTCAATGTTTCTTTATTGGTTTATTTACCCCCAAAGTAAAAGGCATTCTATTTAGCACTTCGCCACCCATGATCGGATTTGCCGCCGCATGTATTGGTTTGCTGCGGCGTGTGCCCATTGCTTACTGGGCGATGGATCTGAATCCTGATCAGCTCATCATGATGGGGAAAATTAAAGAGCACAGTCTTCGCGCCCGCATGTTGGAACGCGTGAATCGTTTTATTCTTGGCCGTTCGGCCGCCATATTTGTTCTGGACCGATTCATGGCTGACCGCTTGGCCAAACGGGGCGACTATGTAAAAAAAATCCACATTGATCCGCCTTGGCCGCATGAACATGTTATTGAACCGGTGCCGCCGCAGAACAACCCTTTCCGCATTGAGCACGGCCTGCGCGGCAAATTTATTATCATGTACAGCGGCAATCACAGCCCCGCCAATCCACTGGATACCGTCCTTCATGCCGCCATAGCATTAAAAAATGATACTGACCTGCGATTTGTTTTTGTCGGAGGCGGATTGGGAAAAAAGCAAATTCAGGCCTGCATTTTGGAGCATCAATTAACCAATGTGCTGTCATTACCCTATCAACCGCTGGAATCCCTTAAATTTTCACTCTCCGCAGCGGATGTGCATTTGGTAAGTCTCGGAGAAAATATGGTGGGGATAATTCATCCGTGCAAAATTTATGGAGCCATGGCCGCCGGAAAGCCCATACTTTTTCTGGGTCCCAGCCCCAGCCATATTGCGGATATATTCCAGGAGCATGAAATCGGCTGGCAAATTCGACATGGTGATACCGACGGTACCGTGGACGCGATTATGCGCATTCGCAGCACTCCGCAGGCGCAGCTTAGCCGCATGGGCCGCAATGCCCAGCATCTGCTGCGCGAACGGCTAAGTCAGGAAACCCTCTGCAACCGCTTCTGCGACCGTCTGGAAAGCGCTCTTTCCCTTCACGCGTAGAACGGGCCTGTTCCTTAACCGATGCTCTTCTTCAGCGCGTCCGGGGTTTTCGGACAGCACGTTTTACATCTTATGAACAGGCTTCTATATTAAAAGGCCTGCAGATTTGTTGTAGCTTCTGTGGAGACGGTCCAAGGCCGTCCGGAAGAGTAGACAGCTCTGCATGACGATCAGGGCCTAACAGGTCCTGCCAGGAGAACAAACCAATGTCAAGTGAATCCAAATGCCCGTTCCATTCAACCGCCAATAGCGCCAAGCCTAACCGTGAATGGTGGCCCAATCAGTTGAACCTCAAGTTGCTGCATCAGCACTCGCGCCTTTCTAATCCCATGGATGCGGACTTTGACTACGCCAAAGAGTTTAAGAGCCTGGACCTGCCCGCGGTACAAAAGGATCTTCAGGCATTGATGACCGATTCACAGGACTGGTGGCCCGCGGACTTCGGTCATTACGGGCCGCTGTTCATTCGCATGGCCTGGCACGCCGCCGGTACCTACCGCATTGGCGATGGCCGGGGCGGTGCCGGTACCGGACAGCAACGCTTTGCGCCACTGAACAGTTGGCCTGACAATGTCAATCTGGACAAAGCTCGCCGGTTGCTCTGGCCGATTAAACAGAAATACGGCCGTAAGATTTCCTGGGCGGATCTAATGATTCTCGCGGGCAATGTCGCTTTGGAATCCATGGGGTTCAAGACCTTCGGTTTTGGCGGCGGCCGCAAAGATGCCTGGGAGCCGGATGAATCGGTGAACTGGGGGCCGGAAAATACCTGGCTGGCGGATCAGCGGTACAGCGGTGATCGGCAGTTGGATAACCCGCTGGCGGCAGTGCAAATGGGCCTCATTTACGTCAACCCAGAAGGCCCCAACGGCAATCCGGATCCCCTCGCGGCCGCCAAAGATATCCGCGAGACTTTCGCGCGCATGGCCATGAATGATGAAGAGACCGTTGCCCTGATTGCCGGCGGCCACACGTTTGGCAAAAGCCATGGGGCCGGCCCGGTATCTCATGTGGGACCGGAGCCAGAGGCGGCCGGCATTGAACAGCAGGGATTGGGCTGGAAAAGCACCTTCCGCACGGGTAAGGGCGGCGACACCATCGGCGGCGGCCCGGAAGTTACCTGGACTTCCACGCCGACAAAATGGAGCAATAACTTTTTTGAAAATCTCTTCGGCTTCGAATGGGAACTCACCAAAAGCCCGGCCGGGGCACAACAGTGGACCGCCAGGAACCCATCCGCGGCGGCGAACATCCCGGATGCCCATGATCCGTCGAAACGCCATGCCCCGACCATGTTGACCACGGACCTTTCCCTGCGGTTTGACCCGATTTATGAAAAAATATCACGACGATTCTTTGAACATCCGGACCAGTTCGCTGACGCCTTCGCCCGAGCCTGGTTCAAGCTCACGCATCGCGACATGGGGCCGCGCGTGCGCTATCTCGGGACACTCGTGCCCAAGGAAGAGATGATCTGGCAGGACCCGATTCCCGCTGTGAATCATCCGCTAATCAACGAAGCGGACATCGCCGCATTAAAGGGCAAAATTCTGGCATCAGGCCTGTCGGTTTCACAGTTGGTGTCCACCGCATGGGCCTCAGCGTCCACCTTCCGCGGATCGGACAAGCGCGGCGGGGCCAATGGTGGCCGCATCCGCCTGGCTCCGCAAAAGAATTGGCCGGTCAATGAGCCGGTGCAACTGGCCAAGGTGCTGAAAACTTTAGAGGATATCGGGCAGGCATTTAATAGTGCCCAATCCGATGGCAAGAAAGTTTCGCAGGCGGATTTAATCGTCCTGGCCGGAGGCGTGGGCGTTGAACAAGCCGCGAAAAAGGCGGGGTATAACGTGGTTGTCCCCTTTACGGCCGGACGCATGGATGCCCTGCCCGCCCAGACCGATGTGGATTCCTTTGCCGTCTTGGAACCGCGTGCCGATGGATTCCGTAATTATGTCAAAGGCCCATCCGCCATCCCGGCCGAGGTCCTGCTTATTGACAAAGCCCAATTACTGACGCTTACCGCGCCCGAGATGACCGTGCTGATCGGCGGCATGAGGGTGTTAAATACCAACGTCGGCCAAACCCGTCACGGCGTGCTGACCAAGCGCCCCGAAACACTGACCAACGACTATTTCGTAAACCTGCTGACCATGGGCACGCAGTGGAAACCCGTCTCGGAAGCCAACGAACTCTTTGAGGGCTTGGATCGTAAAACCGGGCAACCCCAATGGACCGCAACACGCGTTGATCTGATCTTCGGCTCAAATTCCCAACTGCGCGCCTTGGCCGAATGCTACGCCACCGCGGATGCCCAGGAAAAGTTCATCCACGATTTCATCGCCGCCTGGAACAAGGTGATGAATCTGGATCGCTTTGATCTGGCGTAATTAGCTTGTCCCTGTTTCTCTTCGACCGCAGTAAGCGGTAGGGGAGGTATTGCGTGACTCGATTGGGATACGTTTTGCGTTGTTGCGGATCGACGGTCACGGCCGATTGTTGATCAACGATCGGTCGTGTTTTCTATTCCGTTCCTGCTGCTTAGCGATCAACCGTCGCCATCAGTTTTTCGTTATAACGCGGCCCCGCCACTTTGCCTGGGGCCAGTGCGGCGTCGAGAGCCTGCATCTGCGCCGGTGTAAGCGTGATGGCCGCGGCCGCCAAGTTTTCTTCCAGATACTTACGGCGTTTGGTGCCGGGGATCGGCACGATATCCTGACCTTTGTGCAACAGCCACGCCAAGGCGATCTGTCCCCCCGTGGCGTGTGTGGCGGCGGCGATATGATGCACAGTCTGCACCGCGGCCATATTGGCGTCAAAATTCTGGCCTTGATAGCGCGGATCATTACGCCGAAAGTCATCCGGCGGATATTCTTCCGCACGCTTGACCGCACCAGTTAAAAAGCCTCGACCCAGGGGAGAAAATGGCACCAGCCCAATACCAAGCTCACGGAGAACCGGAATGATGTCCCCTTCCAAGTTCCGTTCCCACAGCGAATATTCGCTTTGCAGCGCGGAAACCGGATGGACGGCGTGGGCGCGGCGAATCGTAGTGGCACCAGCCTCGGAAAGACCGAAAAACCGTACCTTACCCTGTTTGACCAGATCCCCAACCGTACGGGCCACGTCCTCTATGGGAACCTTGCGGTCAACCCGATGCTGATAAAGCAGGTCGATGTGATCCGTCCGCAACCGTTTGAGCGAACCTTCCACAGCCTCCCGAATGTGCGCAGGTTGGTCCCATATTATTGCATGCGCAGATTCTATGATACTAATACCGCGTCTCCTCCACCATAGGCGAAGCCTTCCGGCCATTGACTTAGATTTGTTGGGCGCGGCACTTTTTTTCTCCGGGCAGCGCCGAAATAACGCTGAATCAGTGGCAGAGCACCATTTTTTACCGGCGCGCCGAGAGTCGTCCAAGGGTTCCTATATATTGCGTTCCATCACCGGCAAAGCCGGCGGCTATGTGAAGGAGTTACTTGTGGCCCGTTGCTTATCCGAATTGGCCGGTGACATACGCCAGGGTTTGCTGGTGTTCGGGGTTGTGGAAGATTTTATCGGTGGCACCGACTTCAATCAGGTTGCCCATATAAAAAAACGCGGTCTGATGGGCCACGCGCACGGCCTGGTGCATATTGTGCGTGACAATCACGATGGTCATGGTTTTGCTTAATTCATTGATCAGCGATTCAATGGTTTTCGTGGCGATGGGATCAAGCGCCGAACACGGCTCATCCATCAGCAGCACTTCAGGGTCTACCGCGATGGCCCGGGCAATGCAAAGACGCTGCTGCTGGCCCCCTGAAAGAGACAACGCGGAAATATGCAGGCGGTCTTTTACCTCGTCCCAAAGTCCGGCAGCGCGTAAAGATTTCTCAACTTTGTCGGCAATCACTGTCTTTCCGCGAATGCCATGAATCCGCAGCGGATAGGCCACATTTTCAAAAATGCTTTTGGGAAATGGATTGGGCTTCTGAAATACCATGCCCGTGCGTTTGCGTAATTCCATCACATCCACCCGGCGGTCATAAATATCGGCACCATGGATTTTGATGCTGCCACGGACTTGGCAATGGCGGATCAGATCATTCATACGGTTAAAGCAGCGCAGAATCGTTGATTTGCCGCAGCCTGACGGCCCGATGAACGCGGTCACTTCGCCATGGGCGATGTGCAGATTCACGCCATGAACCGCCCGGCCTTTGCCGTAAAATACTTCGAGGTTGTTAATTTCTATGGCCTGCCGCTTGACGTGCGGATCCCGAGCTACGGGTATCAGGCGTGGCGGGTTTGCGGCATGACCGTTATGTCGCGAAGCGTGCGAGCGTGAAGCGGACTCAGTTGTAATTGGCGGTGTCATGGTAAATACCTCCGCGATTTTCAGTCGCCTGCTTTTGGCTTGTCTGCCCGGCATACGCCAAAGCAAAGGTTCATCAAGCCTGTGAGATAACAGTATGACATTGGTAGGGACGGGAGCAAGGGTTTTCCAGTGAAAAAGCCCATATTAGCGCAACATTATCCATTGGATGACGCAGTGTTAGCGCAATGCTAATATATTTATAATAATGAATATACGTTAAACAGAATAGTATGATGGCGGCTGACCAGCATATTCACGAAAAATTAACAGAAAATAAGCAGAATTAAAACACTCATCGGATAAAAAATAGATCGGTTATGGTCCGTTGGCCCAGCGAAAGCCAGTGTCGGTTTTTCGGGTACCGCGGGTTTTTAGGAGTCAATTATCATGGCAGCGGTCAACAATGACGTTATGGCCCGGGAAGTGTCGGAAGCGCTGAATGAAGTAAAATTCAGCGGCTTTCATCTGCGGGCCATCATCACGGCGGGCATGGGATTTTTTACCTCGGCTTATGATCTTGCGGTCATCGGCACGGCCATCGCATTATTCGCCGGGCCGTGGATGACGAAAATGTATGGCAGTCATCCCACAGCGCACCAGAAAGTGGAATTCGCGTTTTTGATCGGTCTGATTGGATCCATCTCCCTATTTGCCACATTTCTTGGAGCTTTGTTTTTTGGCACTATCGCAGACAAGTATGGCCGCAAGCGGATTTACGGCATTGAAGCTGCACTGATGGCGATTGGCGCTATCGGCAGCGCTTTTGCGGGTGGACCGATCGCCATGCTGCTCTGGCGTACCGTCATGGGCTTTGGCATCGGCGGGGATTATCCGCTTTCCGCTGTGATTATGAGCGAATACGCCAATCGAACCGATCGCGGCAAGATGGTAGGCATGGTGTTTTCCGGCCAAGCCTTGGGTTTTCTCGCCGGCCCCGTGATTGCCTTGACCATGCTGGCGGCGGGCGTTAATCATGAATTGACCTGGCGCATCCTTCTGGGCATCGGGGCCATCCCGGCGGCGGCGGTTATTCTGCTGCGGCGCACCATGCCCGAATCACCGCGCTGGCAGTCGCGGGCTATGGGCCAAGGAGAAAAGGCGTCAGCGGATCTGGCCGCTTATTCCGACGGCATCGCCCGTGCCGGCGGCCGTGATACGGTCATTAAAGAACCTCTATCGAAATACATTCCCACGTTGATCGGCACGGCGGGCACCTGGTTCCTGCTGGATTATGTGTACTACGGCAATACCGTGTGCATGCCGCAGATTATCAAACAGGTGGCCCCGCACGCCAATATTCTCACCAGCACCGCATGGAATGTACTGATCTTCGGACTTTTTGCGGTGGTTGGTTATGTAACAGCTTTCATGACCTGCGATAAGCTGGGGCGTAAATTTATACAACTTTTAGGCTTCGCGATGATGGCGGTCACCTTTGGCCTTATCGGTCTGGTACCGCAATTGAGCACCATGGCGGTGCCGTTTATTCTGGTGTTTGGAATCAGTTATTTCTTCACTGAATTTGGCCCCAATGTGACCACGTTCATACTCGCGGCGGAACTCTATCCGGTGAATCTGCGGACCACAGGCCACGGCATTTCGGCGGGCTTGGGCAAGTTTGGAGCTTTTCTCGGAGTATTTCTGTTCCCCGTTATCAGCACAACGATGGGGTTCCGCGGATCGCTGCTGCTTTCCTCCGGATTGGCGGTGCTTGGCGTGGTTGTCACAGCGGTGTTTGTCAAAGAACCCGCGGGTAAATCATTGGAAGAAGCGGGCCGGGAATCCGGATGGGAGCCGACACCACAGGAAATTTCCCGCGAAGCCCTGCGAACCCCGGCGGGTGCCTCGGCGTAATGGATTATTGAGAGCGGAGCAAGTTTCCCCAGGGGCCAGACGTGATTCACGCCTGGCCCCTTTTATGCGCCCGCCATCGCTATACTTAAGGCGGTGCGATATGGCGTGGCCATGGTTTTATGATTTGGCCGTTTCTCCACTGGAAGTTCTGGGATTATCCCGGCGGCGGAAGAATCTCGTGGCCCAGGCTGCGGGCCGAGTTTTGGAAATCGGTGGCGGAACCGGGGTGAATTTATCTCATTACCGCACCAACTGTCGACTGGTTCTCACCGAGCCGGATGAGGCTATGCTTCGCCGTGCCGCCAAGCGGCGCATTCTCGGAGCGCGTACGGCGAGCTTGGTGGCGGCCGATGCGCAGTGCCTGCCGTTCCAGTCCAAAAGTTTTGATGTGGTCGTAGCCACCCTGACGTTCTGTACCATTCCCCAACCGGCGATGGCCTTCCGGGAAGCTCATCGCGTGTTGCGACCCGGTGGAAAGCTGTTGCTGTTGGAACATGTCCGCGCCACAAGCCCATGGATTGCCCGGCTGCAAAATGCGTTAACGCCTTCCTGGCGCATACTCGCCGATGGCTGTCACCTTAATCGCGATACCTTAGGCGTGGCCACGGCCAA
>JAJZGH010000223.1 GCA_021798635.1 Planctomycetota bacterium
CCATATACACAATACCATTGGCGAACAGGCTTCCGTCAATGGCTGTGGGCGAGGCACCGCTGATGCGGTTAAGCACTGTGGCGGCAGCGCCGGGCTGAATAAACCGCACCGTATCACCGGTGGGAATATCAAATTTGGAATAATCAATAATGGTCTGATTGGCGGCGGTAATGGTGGTGGTGTTGCCCAAGGTTGCAAACCCGGCGGCACCGTGCTCCACCTGGGTAACTACAATGGGGGCGGCGGCCTGGACCGTCGTGCTCACGGCCATGGATGCGGCCAGTGTCATACCCAGGGAAAGGGCGCTTTTACGGGATAATTTACCGGTCGCTTTGCGCGTTTTAGATGTGCCTGCCGCCATGATGAAGTCTCCTAATTGATTGTTCGCCGCTGGTAATAAAACACGGCTGGATAAAATTCGTTGCGTACCTGAGCTTAGTAACTCACAGTGAATACAAAATTAATCTGGCTGGAACCGGGCGATACATTCGTGCCGCCCGGGCTGGTGCTGCTGGCTCTAAGCCGCGTAAGGGCCACGCCCCAATCCACCATCAAACTCATGTTGTGTTTGATATCCAGTTGCAGGCCAAGGCCGGTGCCTACCAGCGTGGAATTTTTTTCATAGCTCTGCCGATTGGAATTGACCACCTGCCCGACGTCCAGAAACGCCTTGCCGATCAAATCCCAGTCCGTGGGGCCGTAGGGTTCCTGCGGCACCCAGCGGAATGGCCGGCCAAACACGCTGCCGGCATTGGGGTTCACGGGAAACAGATGTGGAATATGCACGCGGTATTCCACCGATCCAATGCCCACAGAATCGCCGGCGGTAACATATTCCGGATAACCGCGAACCGTGTACAGGCCGCCGGCGGTCATTTCATCCTCTGCGGGCAGTCGATTATTAAATGCTTCCTGCCCGGAAATGGAAATTTTAATCTGATTGGCCAGCGTACTGGTGCCGGCTTGATAACCCCTGGGGTCCAGCAGTGGCTCTAAATAAAACTCGCATACGGAATCACCCTGAAGCAGGAGCCAGTTTTTATTGACATCCAGGCGGCCCAACTGCTGCAAAGAGGCATTGGAAGAGGTGGTAAATCCACCCAGAATCGTGGCATCAGCCCAGGATTGTACGGTGGGTGTGTAATGATCCAGATGCACACCCACATATGGAATCACAAAATCGCCCGTACCGGTTTGCCCCAGCAGGGTGTTGTCAACAAATATATGCTGATATTTGGCCCCGCCGATCAGATCAATAAACAGCCGGTTGTGCTGAAATACGTTTAATATTCCTTCACCGCCCAAAGTGGATTCGTCACCATTGAAAAAAGCGTTACCAAAGCCCACATCCGAGGCGCTGAAATCATCATAACCGCCATACACGCGGACCCGCAGGCGATTATTGCGGGTAACGGGAATGTTGTATGAGCCGTTGACTGAATTTTGCTTGGTAAAACCCGCCGTGGTGTATTGCAGGTTGAGAATATCATTAAAGCCCAGCAGTTGGTTATCCACTAAGCCGAAGGTTTCCCGCCAGGGATTGGTCTGCTCGGTTCCGGTGTTGGATAACTGGAAATACACATGCCAGGGCTTGGATTCATGCACCAGATAGTCTAAATCCACGGCATCGGGCGTGGAGGAACTTTTATCCGGTGAGACGGCCACAGCCACCTGCGTGCCGGCCTGGCGGTTAATTTGATCGATATAGCGGTTGAGCACGGTGGGGTCCAGCAAATCGGTGGAACCGGGTTTATTGGCGGAAGCCGGCTGGATGGGCGAGTTTTCCAGTATGCCGGCCGCCATCGGATTATCAATGCGGTTCTTCTGCCCGCTGAATCTGCCACCGGAGGCCACGGTGCGAACGGTTGTTACCACTGCGGTATACACCTGCAAATGCAGCGTGGTATCGCCGGCGGGGCGCATGTCTTTGCCGTTGGCAATATCTTTACCATAGACGCTGACATACACGCCCACTTGTCCGTGGGCATTAAGAAAGGCCACAATCTGGCGGGAAAGAGAACGTATGGCCGTCGCGTGAAATTTTTGCACGCTTCCCTGCGCCAAAAGCCCAAGCTTGGCGTGAATAATCTGCACATCCGTTCGCAACACGCGCTGGCCGCCGACACTTGTGGCATAAGCGGTGACATAGCCGGACGGCTCGAGGCCCAGCACCACCGACATGGAATTAATTTTGGAAATGGGAACCTGCCCCATCGCGGGATGGGCATAACGTACCGTAAGCGGTGAAACCGCGTAAGTTGGCCCATCATTAATGACGCGCGCGGGAACCACGGCTTTGGCCATGACCTGTGCGGGTACCGGGCTGGGGGCGATTGCGCCCTGGGCCGCGCCGCCGACGAACAGGGCTGACAAAACAGCAATGGCGGAACTCTGAATCAACCGCCGTTTTCGAGCGGATGAAAGATGACGGAATGTTGAATTTTGGCTGACAAAACTGATCATGGCGTGCGTTCCTCATTTTTCCGACGAGCAAATTTACCGGCTACGGCCTGTCTCTGTACCCCCGTCCGGCGGGAAAATTAAAGTGATGATGCTGTCACACGTCGATGACAGTTGAGTAAGTTGAGTTTTTACGCGCAATTTGATGGTCGGCAACTCCCGGACGGCAATGCTGAATTTCATCATCACTCTATCTGTTCCTATCAGACTTGGGCGGCAGTATAAGCGCGTCTGATTTATTTTACAATTCTTTTTCCTGTCATTTTGTCATCGGGGTGTGGCAATTTTTCCGGGCACCCCGCACCAACTCGACCGGCGAGCCGCCGGGTTTATCCCGGTGGGCTTCGGCATTCCTTTGAAAAGGCGGCTTTTTTACCCCGCCCGGAAAAATTGCCACGCCCTGGCGTCATCCACCCGACCGCTGGTCCTGCTTTGCCACGGGCAGGCATCACCGCGCCAGAATCAGGGCGATGGTTCCCAGAATCACACAATAAATCGCAAAAGGTGTCAGGCGGCGGGTTTCAAAATACTTCATCAGGAATTTTGTGCTCAAATAAGCGGTGATGCCGGCGGCGATGGCGGCCGGAATGGTCAGATGCAGGATGGCCCGTGCTTCGGGTTTTAACAGAGCCGGTACTTTTAATAATCCGGCTGCGGCGATCACGGGCGTGGCCAGCATAAAAGCAAAGCGGCAGGCTTCTTCATACGTCAGTCCCGCCAGCACGCCGCCGACAATCGCCACACCGCTGCGGGAAATGCCGGGAAATAACGCCAGGGTCTGGGCCGCACCCACCGCCGTTGCCTGGGGAAATGTTAAATCTTCCGCTTTTTTCTGCTGTTGCGTAGCGGCCCGCTTTTCGGCCAGTTTCTTCATGTAATCTCCCAGGAACATCACGCCGCCGTTAAGAATTAAAAATACGCACACCATCCAGTAATATCTGGAGTCGTCAAAAAACAGTTTGAATTTCTTCTCAAAAGCCAGGCCCACCAAACCCACGATAAGTGTGCCGGCCACCAGCAGCCAGGCGAATTTGCTGTCCTGATCGTAGACCAGCTTGCGGCGTTTGACGCTGCCCAGATACGCCAGCACAACGGTTTTCCATTGCTTCCAGAAATAGACAACCAGTGCCGCCGCCGTGGCCAGATGCAGGGCCACGACAAAACTGAGAAAATTTTTATTATTCGTACTGAAATGCCAATGCAGCAGATGCTTGACTATAATAATGTGTCCCAGACTGCTGATGGGGAAAAGCTCGGAAACGCCCTGTAATATCCCTAAAAATATCGCTTGAAAGAGCGTTAAATGGGTGGTTGCCGCGGCATGAAGCATATAAAACCCCGTAAAAATCAGGCCCAGGCCCATAGCGTATCAGGGTCGTGCAACATGCACATAAGCCCTGCGTTTGGTTTTGTACCAGAGGATCCTAGAATATGCCAATGGAATCTTGTGTGTGCCGGAAAAATATCATGACCCGATTAACGCCCCAGCGAATAAAAAACAGACAGTGTGTTACGCCTCCGCGTATACATGCGCCAATCGTCCGTGCTTTTTTGGTGATCCTCGCCGCCAATGTTATCGCGTCTATCGCCGGTGCCGCTCCGGTGCCTCCGGGGCGCGGGTCTAAAACGCTGTTGCGCCAAGCCATTGCGGCGCAGCAAAGTGGGCAGTGGCTTACCGCCATGGCGGATGTGCGAAAAGCCATCCACGCCGGAAATGCCGGGAAAGCCGCCATTAATCTGCTCATCGCCGCCGCCCGACAGCAACATCAGCTTGGCGCAGCCTATTTGCTGGTTGCAGATTTGGCGGCACAGCATCGCATCAGCGCTGCACAAGGCCGAAATATTATTCAGGCCCTCATTCGCCGGGGGCCAGTGCAAAAACTTCCCGAACAACTCATCAGTGCCCGCGATAACAGCGGTTACGGCACGCAGAATCAATGGGCATGGAGAGATTATCTGCTGGGGGTTGCAGCTGCGGAATGCACGCAGCATACGCAGGCTATTGGTTGGCTTAACGCGGCCCGGCTGGCCAAGCCAAAATTCTGGCCCGCGACGGAATTACTGGCCCAGGAGTCGGCCGCCGCTTACCAATTTTCCGCAGCGCAACGAATCCTGAAATCAGCCATTAAAAACCGGTGGCATACGCAACAGGCCTGGCAGGATATTATTGATATTTATGCCGCGCAGGATCGCCTGCGCAAGGCCTTGATTGTAGCGCAGGAAGCGGCGGAAAAATACCCGACGACTCCGGAATTTCAGGTATTGGTAGCGCGTATTTCCGCCCTGCGCCAGCAGCCGAATATTCAGCAGCTTGTCTTAACCCGCATGGTGCACACTTTTCCACATTGTAAGCCCGCATATCTGGATCTTCTGGCGGTGGCGCAAAATACCGGCAACAGCGCTTTGATTGAAACTACCAGCCGGCGATATATCCACAATTTTCCCGGCGATGTATTTTCCACGGTCCTGCAATCGCGCCTGGCGGCACAACAGGGCAACGCGGTGCTGGCCTCGCGCATACTCACCGAAGCGTTGAAGAATAACCCCGCCAGTGTGCAACTTTGGCTGGCCCGCATCGAATTAGCTCTGGCGCTCAAGCAAACCGGTAACGCCTGTACGTTGGCCCGTCACGCCATGGTCCTTAACCCCGACAGCCTGATATTAAACCAGACGCTTACCGAATTACTGGCCAAACAACCCAAGCAAGCCATCGCCGTGGCTGAAGCCTTTGCGCATCGCCATGTACAATCGCCGACCGCCCAGCAAGCGTATGTTCAAACGCTGCTGCAGTATAAACGCTTTGCGGCCTGCAAGGCTTTTTTATACCCGCTTATTTCGCGTTACCCCTGGGCCCCCTGGATTCAACAATCATGGACCGATTATCTGGATGCCTCTGGCGCGTATCCGGCGGAGCGAAACTTTCTGCTTAAAGTCACGGCCGGACCCGTTCCGCGCGTTTCTGATCTCCTGCAATTAGCGACTGTGGATTATCAACTGCATGACTTATCCGGAGAACAGGCGGCTTACAAAACCGTGCTGCGGCTGGAGCCGGAAAATTCCATGGCCGACAATGATCTGGGATATACATTGACGGTTGAAAACCGGGACCTGCCGTATGCCGAAAAACTAATTGCGTTAGCTGTGAAAAATCATCCCGGCGATGCGGCCTCACGCGATAGCCTGGGCTGGGTACTTTACAAGCAGGGGCATTATCATCCTGCGCTCATGCAACTGAAACAAGCGGTGGAACTTCCGGGCGGGCAATCACCGGAGGGGCTGGAGCATCTGGGCGCGGTGATGAATAAGCTCGGTCATAGCGGCCGTGCCATTGGAATATGGAAGCTGGCACTGAAGCAATATTCAGAATTCCCAAAACTTTCACCGCACCAGACCAAAATAAAATTACACCTTCAACAAGAGATAAAAAAGGCCAAACTGTTCCGCGCTATGCAAAAGGCCGGCGGCAAGATGATGTGAGGAAACCAACCACAATAATTTTCCGATTCCAACGATGATGTTGGAACCTCAAGCGATACTTGCCTGCATGGGATTACTGCATGGCCATGGGGTCCACATCCACCATGACATCGGCCTTGAATTTTTGAAACAGGCCGCGCTGCCGCAGTTCCGCAAGCACCTGCTGTAAAGGCCCGGGCGTGGTGGCTAACAGGATGATTTCCACGCGATATTTCTCATCCATGCGTTGTAAGGGGGCATTCTGTGGGCCGATGAGGCGCATTGTTTCCGGGCGGCAGGCGGGAGATTGCTGCATCATCGAGGCCAGCCGTTTCGCTTCATCCAGCAGGGAAAGATAATCGGAATCTGAAAGGACAATGCGTACCATGCGGCCAAACGGGGGGTAATTAAAACTCTGCCGGTGCTGAAGTTCCTGCTGCACGAAGGCATTGTAATCATGCCGCGCAGCAAACATGACGGCGGGTTCCTCCGGCTGCATGGTCTGCACGACCACCAGCCCCGGCCTCTGCGTGCGACCGCAGCGACCGGCCACCTGACAGATCAGTTGAAACGTGCGTTCCGCAGCGCGAAAGTCCGGACTGGTCATGGCCAAATCCGCATTGAGCACCCCGACGAGTGTCACATTGGGAAAGTCCAGACCCTTGGCAATCATCTGCGTGCCTAAAAGCAGATCAAGCTCTCCCTGGGCAAAGCGCTGCAAGGTCTGCTGATAATTTCCGGCTCCGCGCATGGAATCACTGTCCATCCGCGCAATTTTCAATTCCGGAAATTTGGTGCGCAATTCTTCTTCCACTCTCTGCGTGCCCTGACCCAGCTGCACCAGACGCGCCTGGCATGACGGGCACCGGCTGGGCAGCAATTGACTGGTCAGGCAGTAATGGCACTGGATATACCGATCGGGCAGTTCTGGTGACGCATCACGCGATTCAGCGGCATGGCGGTGTACCACCATGGTCGCGTCGCAGCGGTCGCACATAAGAACAAAATCACAGCGGGGGCAGGCCACGTAATGGGCAAAGCCGCGCCGGTTCAATAGAAAAATCGCCTGCCCTTTTTCCGCGACAGTTTCCTTAAGCCGCTGTTCAAGCACCATGGAAAGGGCGTGTAAACCGCGGCGGCGGTGGCGCTCCTGCCGCATATCGACGGTGACGACGCGCGGCATCAACAGGCCGCGCGGCCGCGAAGTTAATTCGATGAGGCCATAATTGGGATTCTCATGGGCGTTGCGCCAGGTTTCCAGCGATGGCGTGGCCGAACCCAGCAACACCGGAACTCCGCTGATTTGTCCCCGCCGCACGGCCAGATCCCGCGCGTGATACCGCGGTGCGCTGTCCTGTTTATAGGAAGGCTCATGTTCTTCATCGACCACAATTATTCCCAGATTGGGCGTGGGCGCAAAAATCGCCGAGCGCGCACCGATTATGACCTGCGCCCAGCCTGCGGCAATCGCGTGCCAATGCTGATGCCGCTGGGCGTCGGCCATACCGCTGTGCAACACTGCCACGCGTTCAAAACGCTCGGTAAATCGGCTGACAAGTTGTGCGGTTAAGGAAATCTCGGGCACCAGCACAATAGCCTGCCGCCCGGACGCAACCACCTGCTCAATACAGCGTATGTACAGTTCCGTTTTGCCGGAACCGGTAACGCCGAAGATCAGGCGTGCGGCAAACCGCGGCGGATTCAACAACGGTAACAGCGCCTCCATGGCCAGAACTTGTTCCGGTGTCAGGGCAAAATCTTTGCGGGTGTGAAGCGGCGCATCGGCCGTTGGGGGCAAGCCCAGGCGGGCCGAATCAGGCCAGAGAATCCGTTTCTCCAGCCGCAGCAAACCTGCGGAAATAAAGCGTTTAAGCATGGGCTGGGAAACCGGCGCTTGGCTCATCAGATCATCCGCGGTCAACGGGCCTTGCGCCAAGGCCTCCAAAACCTTTGTGAATGTGGCCTTTGTGCGGGTCGTAAAGCCGTTATCGGCTGCGGAGGCAATATTATCCACGCGGTGAATAAAGTTTTGCCTGGGCAGTCGGATATTTTTTTTGACCGCCGCCGGCACAATTGTGGAAAGTACCATACCCAGCGGGCAGCAATAGTAGCGGCTGATCCAGCGGGCCATTTCCAGTAAATCGGGAGGAACCGGATCAATTTCCGGATACACCGTCAAAATTGATTTAATGCGGGTGGCTGCCGGGGGTTTCACGATGGCAGG
>JAJZGH010000224.1 GCA_021798635.1 Planctomycetota bacterium
TTTGGGGCAAATGGGGCGAAGCCGCAGGCATAGGGCAATTCCGTGAATAAAAGCCTCGCAGGTTCGCGGGCATTGAGAATTGCGTCGCGGACGGCCAGCGCCGTCGGGGAAAGTTTTTTTGTGTTCAGCACGTAGGCCGGTAACCGGGCAACGAACACGCAGAGGTTCCGGACGACATCGAGAAGTTCGGCCTCCCGCTCCGGTTGAGTCTTTACGTCCAACACCGCAAGCAATTGTTGGAAAACTTCCGCTCGCACGCCCTCAATCTTGCAATACTGGATGTCAAATTTTTCGGGCGATTTGGTTAGAACCAGTATGTCCTCCGCGCCAAGTTCGCGGAGATAGGTGCCATCCTTGTAGAAGGCGACGTCTCGGTCATGGGCGATGGCAAATACCGTGAGCAGCAAAGGAATGATGCCGTCGCGGCATCCGTAGGGCGGTTTCCGCATTTCCGCGAAGAGGGACGCAACACTGACGCGCCGATCAGGCTCACTCTGGATTATTTTGCTAATCAAATGCAGCACGGGGAGGATTCGGCATTTCTGATCGGCGACGGGGTTAGGCTCTCCGATCACCCATCGGACCCCTTGCTTGGCATGCAGCCCGGTATTCCTAAGGAGGGAGAGGTAAATACTCATTTCCGGCGGCTTCTTCAGGGGAGACATCCCCAATAGCTCGGCGTGCGCGCTTGTGAACATCCTCTCTACGAGCCGCATTCGTGCCGCTGCTGCGGCAGAGCTTATTGCACGTCGGTTGATTAGCTCATTGTAGATGCGCGGGGCGCGTGGGAATGTTTCGTCGAGAATGTTCGACAACTGCTGTAGCAAGTCACGTCCGCCCTTGACCGCGACGGAGCGGCCCATTCGGAACCATTCTAGCCCCGTCTCTCCGGATGACTGTGTAATACCGATGCGACTCTCGATGCACTTTTGCAGTTGCGACCCTGCCGCAGTTCGCTGCCGCGAGACCTCTTCACGGGCAAATTTGTCCGAATTCAGTTCCGGCGTGTTCGCGGAAATCCAATCCCATCGCTGTACTTCCTGAACCAGCCCAATGAGGAATTCCAGTTCCTTGGGGACGGCGATCAGGCAGTTCGGTTCTTGCTTAAAACGATCTTGTTTTGCAAACTTTATTGCCGCCTCACGGTCGTCGGCACTTTCGCAGAGCGGCACAATGATTAAGCCATCTGAGGCGGGCGGCACCTGCGAGAGTGTTTCCGACAGTTGCGCCATTAAGCGGTATTGCACCTCAAAATGGCGGAGAGTTCCGGTCTCTATGTAATGCCGCCGGGCTACGATCGGGCGGGGATCAAGCAGTTCCTTGACGGAAGTTGCGACCTGCTGGGCTGTGCCCACGGCACGGCATGCATCTTCATAAGCTTTTTCAAGATCTACCGATGTGTGTGGCCATAGACAAAGTCCGCGGGCTCGCCCCCGGTTGTAGAGAATTCTCTTTCCGTGGTGGAGTTTCTCGAGCGATTCCCGTACCCGTATCCGCGTGCCTGGCGTTGGGCCTTCAAGTGCAAGGGAGACGGACTCCTCGGTCGGCAGCAGGTCCCCGTCGTTCAGCAAGTTGAGTATGCCCACCGTTTTCAGCACGTTGACTTCTAACTCGCTCTCTGTCGAGAAGCTGTCGATAGTGGAATCGATCAGATTCCAGTGGCTCCGGTAGCTCTGTGTTGCGAGGCGGTGTCCAAAGTTCGTCCGGACATAATCGTAGAAATCGTGCAGGCGGTATGGGGCCCTGTCGGGGGCTCGCCTTGCGGAGAATGCCTGTAAGCCAAACGGCTCATTGGATAATAGGAAGCTGAAGAGGGATCGCTCGTTCTGGCCGAAACGTCGAAACGTGCGGATGAGCACGGGGATCACGGTCGGGTGTAGCGGATAAAGCCGGACAGCGACGTCAGAAAGCGTTTTGCCGTGCCCGGAGCCAAACCATCCCAATGCGGCGGTCTGCTGCATCGCCCGTCTCAATTCTCGCGCTACCGATTTCGGGATTTGTTGCGTCTTGACATTAAGGGCCGAGGCGACGAGGTGGGCTATTTCGCTAACCGGCTGGTCGAATACGATTTCCTCAAACCGTCCAGCGACCTTTTCCCATTCCCGCTGGGCGGATTGGTGGAGTTTGTCCGCGTAGGCGTTAAAACCTTGGTGGAGCAGGCTCACCACGAACAAGGGTTGGCCGCCACTCCGCGCGGCTGCCTCCGCAAGCCTCTGAAGCAGGAAAACGTCCTGCCGCTGCGGCTGCAATGCCGCAAACTCGAGAAATTTCCCAAGCTCGTCGATGATTAGAAGTAACCCCGTGCCCTTGCGATCCTCGGTGATTGTTGAATTGGCTCTGAGGACCAGCCGAAAGATTTGATCCTCCGTTGGTTCCGTGCCCGCGCGAAGGAGCGCTCGGACTTCGGTCGCGAGTTTTGATTTAGAAACGGTTCTGTACGCCTGTTCCATCGCCACGGCCAGTGACTCTAAAATGGATAAGCCCAGTGCTTGTCGTGAACAAGTTACGAGGACGGGGATGAGCCGTGGTGCCTTGGCCGAAATGGGCGTGGACGCTACGGCCTCGCGAAGGTGACGAGGGATGCTAGCCCCGTGGCCAGCGAGTGTGTGGGCCAACAGCAACGCAAAACTGGACTTTCCGCACCCGTAGTCGCCGGTCATACGCCATGCACGCTGGCTGGAGCCGGGCTCTAATCCGCTGGCCACCCTGCCCAGGCAGGCCTGTGTGAAATCGGTCATCACGTATCCGGAGAGGGCACTTGGGTCTTGGAAATCGCGGCCCAAGTTAGCCGACCGCAGAAAGCGGCTGCCCAGTGTGAACAGGCTCGCAATGCTTTTGTCAGGCATAAATGTACTCCGCAGCATAAATTGCCTTCAGCAACTCGATACCGGTTATGTTACCGCGCCTTCGGACTTGCTGCAGGGTAGCGGAATCGTGGTAGGCGAATGGCGCTTTTTTGTGCTTCGACAGATGGTCCAATCGAGCCCGGATATCTTCTTCCGGGATTTTGAAGATCTGGCCGGGGCTTCCATGCCCGTGGGCGACTTCCCGAAGCGGGACCGTTTCTTCATTTCGGTGGTGTTTGTTCCAAAAATCGCCCAAACAATAAATGAAAAGTTCCGGAGTTATTTCGGGCTTTTCCTCACGGCGGAAGGCGTAAATTGGTTCACGTTTTCCGGAGACCTCCTCGACTTCCTTTTCACCAACCCTTACAAGCAGTTCAAGCTCGACGAGCGGGCAATCAAGGGTGTCCTCCTGGATCTCCCCCCTTCGGCCGCGCGTCGGGCAATAGCTATGGATGAATGTGTCAAGGTGGTGTCCCAGAGTCACAGCTGAAACAGGGGCTGCGTGTTTTTCCGCCTCCTTGAGCAATATTGCGGCGGCTTTGCCCGGCGTCAGTTCGGGGACCTGCCACCGGTTGAGTAGATAATCCCAGGCAAGGAGGGGGGTTTTGGTGTCGGTGGACAGGTTCCAGTGAAGAATCCAAAGTGTGCGCACGTCCTCCAAGAAAGGATCAAGCCCGTGTTCGCCAAGCAGGGCCGCGCCGGCCTCGGTGGGGTGATGGCATCCGCCCTTGGGGTCGGCCGTGACCATGGCCGCCGCTTGTGACCAAAAGCGGATTGAGCGAACCATATTTTTGCCGACGCCCAGCGTCACCATGGCATTTTCTTCGTCGGAAAAAAGCCGAGGGTCGGACAACAACGCGCGTATTGCTTTCGGAAGCCAAGTATAACGGAACGAGAACGTCTCATGCCCTGAGATTCGATAAGGTCTTTCCGTTGGCATCAGTTCTCCAAATTTGTTCGCGGACGCTACCATGCTCTATTCAGCATGTCAAGCAATAAAACAGCGTGTCCGCTGTTTCAATAGCGCGGTTACGGCGCGAACCTCACTAAGTTTTGGTGCATGGGCGCGACTTAATGAATACCGTGGGGTACAACGTATCGGGTGGGCACTATGCCACTTAGATGTGGTTGGTGCGTTAGGGTGGTATACTATAGGCGATGGAACAGATGGTTTAACGCAATAGTGGGCAGTGCCATAAAAGGTGATCAATGAGACGACAAACTACTGCGGTGAGAAATTTTTGTGCCCTGGCTATTGTAGCCTCACTGACAGCAGGGGCGTATGCTTCAACGCCGGCGCAAGCTGCTGCGGTGTCTGGCGTGGGGACACCCTGCGGGAAGTATGTTCCGGCAGATGCCGCTTTTTATATGGGCTGGGCCGGGAAGCCTGAAAAATGGCCGGGCTATCAATCTTCGCGGCTGGCCAAGATTCTTAAAAACAGTCATATTGCCGATTTCTTCAGCCAGGACATTCCGGCTATTTTGGCCGCCCGTGCCCGTGGCAACCCGGGGACGATGCGGCAGGCGAATCATGCCGGCAAAATGGCATCGCTGTTTTTTAATCACCCGTTTGCGGTTTATGTGTTGCCGCTGGCTCCCGGGCAATCCAAGCTTTCTATCGGCATTCTTGTCGATGCCGGGAAAGATCGCGATAAAATTATCGGGGCCTTCCATGCCATGCAAAAGCGGCAAAAATATACAAACACAAAACAGCCCATGAACGCCAAAATCGGATATTACGGTTCCTGGGTGTACGATTTTATAAACCCCACCTCCGAGATGATGCAGGCCTTTGCGGGAAAAGCTGATCCATTAGCGGCCTCGAAGAGATTCCAAAAAGCCATCCCCTTGGGCATCACAGACCCGGTTTTAGATGTTTACCTGGACTTTGCTGCCGCGAAAAGTGACGAATTGCTGCTGGCCGGCTATGCCAAACGCCTGCCGCAGGCGCGGATGTATCTGGGCGATGTCGATGTCGGAACACAGGATCAAGCTTATAAAAGCTATGGGATGACGGCGGGGTTTGTCGATGGCCAATGGCGGCAGGATAGTTTCGTTGCCTATCAGCATCCCCCGGTACATTCCGGTCGGGCCATATCCCTGCTCAAACTTGCACCAGTCAATGCCGTGGACGCTTCGGTTTTTCATCTGAACTTAACCACCATTGCCAATGGCGTGCTGGCGGCGGTAAAAGCCCGGGGAGACAGCAAAATGGTGAATCAGGGCTTGCAAACCGTCAATGAGATGACCGGCGTGGATTTGCAGCAGGATTTGATCCACGCGCTTGGTGCCCGCTGGCTCATGTATGAATTACCAACGCCCGGGCTGCCCGCATTTAATGGTTACGTACTGGCCAATCGCCTGCGGCACCCCAACCGTATTATGCAGGCATTGGCCGTGCTGATGCCCGTGGCCGTGATGGGTGGAAACGCCATGGCCCGGCAGCGCGGCATGAGCGCCAAGACGCTGTCCCTGAATTCCGTACAAATGGGCGATGTAACCATTAATGAGATCGGTGCCGCCGGCACACAGTTATGTTATGTCATTGATAATAATAACTTTTTTATCACCCTTAACCTCAAATGTATGCGCGCGGCCATCACCCAGGAAAAAGCGAAAACATCGGTACTTGATAATCCGGCGTTTAAGCATGTATTGGCTGAACTGAATAATCCGCCTTCCCCGGCAACTGTGAGCTTTACCGATTCACCTAAGCTGGTTTCCGCAGGCTATAAGCTGCTTACTAAGCAACTGCAAACAATGCTGACCAAGGCCGGCATTCAATTGCCGCTCCCGCTGGCACGCGTCGCCCCGCCACTGATGGATTTGATTGCGGCCATGAAGCCATCCGGATCAGCAAGCTGGTTTGATTCCGCCGGCTGGCATCAGCGAAGCATCAGTGCGTTTCCGCTGGCGGGAATATTTACAGCCCAATCTCCCAGCCACTATGTGAGCTTTTTTTCATCGGCATGGACTGCGAAATATCCCGGCACCAAAACCGCCGCCGCCCCCGCCCGCGACTCTGGTACTGCCCGTAACAGTAATTAGAGTTACTGGAGACAGGCTCCTGGCACCGTTGCTGTTCAGCGATTACCCTTCACCAGCCGAAGCCAGTTCTGGATTTTGGCCACGGCCTGATCGTTGTCATCATGGATTTGAAAGAGGGTATCGAGTCGGGTGGTGGAAAACACTTCACGAATTTCCGGTCGGATGCCGGCAAGGCGGATTTGCCCCTGCCTTGCCGTAATGTGTTGCCGCAGGTTCAACAGGGTCCGTAATGCCATGGAGGAAAGATGCTGCACCTGAGAAAAGTCGATGACCAGCAGCGGCGGATTGGCTTCTTTAATGGCTTCCAACGTGTCATGTTCAATGCGGTCCAGCAGGGCTCCATCGAGCAGTTGAGAACATAACAGTTCCACAACGAACACAGGATTATGGTCCGTTACCTTGATGGTCGGAAAACTATCCATACATACACCTCCAACCCGGATTCAAAACACTTCCCCACGCCGCAACAGGAAACGGCGTTACAGCATAATCCTTAGGATACCCGCCAAACGCGCCGCCGTAAATTGCAGGAAGCCTGCACTGCAAGAAGCCTGCACATTGGGTTGGGCGTGGCAATATTTCCGGGCACCCCGCATCAACTCGACCGGCGAGCCGCCGGGTTTATCCCGGTGGGCTTCAGCATTCCAGTGAAAAGGCGGCTTTTTTTATCCCGCCCGGAAAAATTGCCACGCACATTGGGTTTGACGAAGGACCGGGATTTTAATGGACCTGCGAGGTCGTGGGTAACAGGACAAGTGAATAATGAGTAATGAGTAAATTATCGGAACTTCCAAATTTCTGATCCGTGATCCATGATCATTGAAATTCCTCCGTTTACCTCCGCTACCTCCTGTGAATTAACGTCCTTATTCATTATCAAATATCCCTGTACGCAACACATAGGGAAGCCCCGACGCACGAAGACCCAGTGTTTATCCGCGTAATCCGCGAAATCCGCGGTTTTTTTTACAGGACTCTAATCAGGGCTTGACAGTAGAGAGTGGACTGGCATCCCGCCTTTACCATACGCCGATGGGGTGCTATTGCATTTACTCAATACATTGAGTAAAATTGCTCAATGTATTGAGTAAATGGTTTATGAATTATATTCGCCTTTACGCTGATGATTTGGTCCGCCGCCTGGCGGAACCGCGCCGGTTTATTCAGGTTGTCACCGGCCCCCGGCAGGTGGGAAAAACCACGCTGGTACAGCAAGTAATCGAACGCACCGGCCTGCCCGCCCGCTTTGCCAGTGCCGACGAGCCGACACTGCGCGGCGGCGACTGGATCGAACAGCAATGGGAAGCGGCGCGTGGTATCACCACAACCGCGCGGCACGGAGCTGTATTGGTGCTGGACGAAGTACAAAAGGTGCCGCACTGGTCCGAAACTGTTAAACGACTCTGGGACCGAGACAGCCGGGAAAAGCGTTCCATGCGCGTCGTTATTCTCGGTTCAGCCCCGCTGCTGATTCAAAGAGGATTAACTGAAAGCCTCGCCGGGAGATTTGAAATTATCCACCTGCCGCACTGGAGCTACCATGAAATGCGGGACGCCTTTGGATGGAATGTTAACCAATATATCTACTTCGGAGGATATCCGGGCGCAGCTGCTTTGATTCCCGACGTAAACCGCTGGCAACGGTACATCCGCGATTCCCTTATTGAAACGACCATTGCGCGCGACGTGCTGCTGCTGTCGCGCGTGGATAAACCCGTTTTGTTTCGGCGCTTATTTGAACTGGGGTGTCTCTATTCCGGGCAGATACTTTCCTATACCAAAATGCTTGGGCAACTTCAGGATGCCGGCAATACCACGACACTGGCACATTATCTGGAACTGCTGCGCGGCGCGGGCATGTTAACCGGTGTGTCCAAATTTGCCGGGCAATCGGTGCGCAGCCGTGCGTCCAGCCCGAAATTGCAGGTATTTAATACCGCCCTGATGTCTGCACAATCGGAATTGCCGTTTGACCAAGCTCAGGCGGACCATGAGTTCTGGGGCCGACTTACAGAATCCGCAGTCGGTTCCCACCTCCTCAACGCCGCCACCGCCGGAATCTGCGAGCTATTTTATTGGCGGGAAGATAACCATGAAGTAGATTTTATCGTGCGCGCCGGACGAAAAATCACG
>JAJZGH010000225.1 GCA_021798635.1 Planctomycetota bacterium
ATCTAGGGTTCCGCTGCGTCTGCGGCTCCCGCACCGGCAGAGGAAATGCCGTCTTACCCCGGTCTGGGCGAACTGGTGGATGAGATTGCAGCCGCAGGGCACGGAGCAGTGCTGGTTTTAGGCAAAGGCGGGGTTGGAAAAACGACGGTCGCCGCGGCGATAGCGGTAGCGCTGGCGGATCGCGGGCACCAGATCCATTTGACCACTACTGATCCAGCCGCCCATATCGAGCAGACAGTAGGCGGCACCGAGGGCCGGTTAACGCTAAGCCGGATTGATCCGGAAAGGGAAACCGCCCAATATCGCACGATGGTCATGGCCCTGCGCGGCAAGGATCTGGACGAACAAGGCAAGGCGTTGCTGGAAGAAGATTTGCGGTCCCCCTGCACAGAAGAAGTTGCGGTATTTCATGCATTTGCCCAGCGACTGGATGAAGCGGAGGGGAAATTTGTCATTATTGATACCGCACCGACCGGGCATTCTCTACTGCTGTTGGATGCCACCGGATCCTACCATCGGGATGTGATGCGTAATTTAACCGGAAAGGCGCAAATGCGGGTGAACACCGCGCTGATGAAATTGCAGAATCCGAATTACACCCGCACCGTGCTGGTGACGCTGCCTGAAACAACCCCTATTCTTGAAGCCGGTGAATTACAGCAGGATCTGCAACGCGCCGGCATTCATCCCTTGGCTTGGGTAATTAACAGCAGTCTGCTGGCGGCCCGGCCTGCAGACGGCTTGCTGGCCGCCCGCGCCAACGCGGAGTTTGACAAACTGAAGATGGTGGCCCAGCGCACCGAGCGTGTGATCGTGATTCCGTGGCTCGCCAATGAACCGGTCGGGTTGGAGGGCCTGCGGCAACTGTGCGTTACCGGCAATCCGGCGTCCCCGGCGAAAAAATACGCCGGTGTTCAATGATCCGCAGACAGATTATGTTTCAACGCCTCCGTAGTCGTCATTTAACTTAATGGCTGGTACGCCGGCAAAGCGATACAATCGGTCCCGGGTAGATGGTTAAATTTAAGCTGCCAGATGTGCGGTAAAGTTCACGGATAACGGAATTTTGCGGCATAAAGGTTCTCTCTGACGTGAAAGGCCGTGCTGATGAAGCGTGTGGTCATTCGGATCGTGGTGATACTGCTGGTGCTGGCGGCTGTGGCGTATGGATTTTATCGGTGGAAGCAAAGTCAAAAGCATGGCCCCATTACCAGCATACGTCTTTATGGCAACATGGATGAGCGGGATGTTCAATTGGCGTTTAAGGAATCCGGGCGCATTACGCGGGAACTGGTGCATGAGGGGGATGCGGTAAAAAAGGGCCAACTCACCGCCACGCTGGATACCGATTGGCTGGTGCATGAAGCAGCGCAAGCCAAAGCTGTTCTGGCGGCACAAAAGCAAGTGTGGCTGCGGCTGAAGAACGGGAGCCGACCGCAGGAAATAGCGCAGGATCGGGCACTTTATGCCGCCGCCCAGGCACAGGCCGCCAATGATCTGGTCAATGTGAGTCGCTATAAAAAGCTGCTGTCAACCGGCGATACGACGCAAATTCAATATGATGATGCCAAGGCGTTGTGGACGGTGGACAATCAGAAAGCCATGGCCGCGCGCGAAACATTGCGGCTTGCCGTGCTGGGCCCCCGCGTTGAAGACATTGCTGAAGCCGAAGCGAAGTTACACGCCGACCAGGCAGCGTTGGCCTTGTTGGAACAATATCTGGCGGACACGAATCTCATCAGTCCAACCGATGGCGTGATCCGCACGCGAATTCTTGAACCCGGTGATATGGCAACGCCGCAAACCCCGGTGTATACAATTGCCATCATGAACCCCAAATGGGTGCGGGCGTATGTTCCAGAAACGGATTTGGGATACATTCATAGCGGTTCCAAGGCGTGGATTACTGTAGACAGTTTTCCCCACAAGAAATTTGCGGGATGGGTGGGTTTCATTTCACCGATAGCGGAATTTACCCCAAAATCTGTAGAAACCACGCAGTTGCGCACCAGCCTGGTGTATGAAGTTCGGGTCTATGTAAAGGATCCGCATGACCAACTGCGGTTGGGAATGCCGGCCACGGTAAATATTCCCGTCAAATCCGCCGCGACACAGACCAGTGAAACGAGGCCATAAATGGATTCCGCCGCACCAGCCTCGGAACTCATTATTAAGTGCCGGGACCTGCACAAGACTTTTCCCGATGGGCGCGGCGGCACCACCGCAGCTCTGGCGGGCGTATCACTGGAAGTGCGCCGGGGCTTGATGGTGGCGCTGGTGGGACCGGATGGCGCTGGTAAAACGACACTCATTCGCCTGATCATGGGGTTAATGCCGGCGGATACCGGTGACGTTGCAGTCTTAGGACATAATATTGTGCAGCATCCGCACGCGGCGGAATCAGATGTAAGTTATATGCCGCAGAAGTTCGGATTATATGAAGATCTGACCGTACAGGAAAATCTGGATTTATACGCCGATCTGCATGGCGTCTCGGCGGCAGATCGCAAAACACGCTATCCGGAATTATTTGCGATGACCAATCTGGGGCGCTTTACCACGCGGCTGGCCGGCCGGCTTTCCGGCGGAATGAAGCAAAAATTGGGGCTGGCGTGTGCTCTGGTGCAATCACCGCAACTTCTGATATTGGATGAACCAACCGTCGGCGTGGATCCGGTATCACGGCAGGAGTTGTGGTCGATTCTGTTGAATCTGGTGAAAACCCGATCACTGACGCTGCTGGTCAGTACACCCTATCTGGAAGAAGCCGAATTTTGCAACCATGCCGTGGTGCTGTACCAGGGAACCATACTTGCGGAGGGTTCCCCGCAGGATGTCGCGGACCATGCGAACGGGCGCACATTTCGCATCGCCACACCGCCGGAAATTAAACCCCGCCAACTGGTGGCCACACTGTTAAGTTCCCCGGATGTTGCCGACGCCGTCCCGGAAGGCGGAGGCGTGCGGATGGTGCTCAAAGCGGATGCGGCGGGTACTGCGGAAATCCCGGAAGCGGCGAACGCCATTAAGATTAAACCGCAATTAGCGGACGGCTTTATGGTGTTGCTGCGGCAGGCCGTAGAGTCGGGGGCACCATCATCAAAAGACACTTCGAACAAGCCGGGACAGGCGACGGTTGACGCCAGTGCTCCCGCCGCAACACCCTCCGTGCCACCCCAGCCCCCGGTGCCGGCGCAGGCCGCGGTCGCTCAATCTGCTGAACCCGTGGTGCAGGTGCATGATCTAGTCCGACGATTTGGAGAATTTGTAGCGGTGAATCATGTCAATTTTGCCATACGAAAGGGAGAGATTTTTGGCTTACTGGGTCCCAATGGCGCGGGGAAAAGCACGACCTTCCGTATGTTATGCGGTCTGCTGCCGCTAACTTCCGGAACCCTGCGCGTCGCCAGATATGACTTACGCCATGCACGGGCATCGGCGCGGCAGGCCGTGGGGTATGTGGCGCAGAAATTTTCGCTATACAGCCAATTGAGCGTACAGGAAAATCTGGCTTTTTTTGCCAGTGCCTATGGTTTGCGCGGCAGTCGCCGGAAGCAACGCTTGGCGTGGGCCCTTAAGGAATTTGATCTGGCACATCTGCTTTCCAATATAACCGGCGGCATTCCGGATGGTTTTAAGCGGCGCTTGGCCATGGCCTGTGCTCTGCTGCATGAGCCGACGATACTTTTCCTTGATGAACCGACATCCGGCGTTGATCCTTTGGCGCGACGGGAATTCTGGCAACGCATTACCGCCATGGCGGCTCAAGGCGTTACCGTGGTGGTCACAACGCATTTTATGGAAGAGGCGGAATACTGCGATCGCATGGTCATCATGATGAATGGGCGCGTGCTGGCCGGCGGAACCCCTGCGGAAATCCGCAAGCTCGGCGCTGCGCCGGACAAACCTGAACCGACCATAGAAGATGCGTTTATTCATGTGGTAATGGAAGAACAAAAAGCCGCTGGGAAAGCGAGCGCCGCCGCATGAACCGCAAGGCCAAATATAGAAAAATCAGACGGATTATCGCCATGAGCCGAAAGGAAACGCGACAAATGATACGCGATCCCAGCAGCTTCGCGTTAGGCGTTGTATTGCCACTACTGCTGATTTTGCTGTTCGGCTATGGCCTGTCATTAGACGCCCATCACGTTCCAGTGGCGATAGTCATGGAGGACCATTCGCCCGCGGCGCAGTCGGTATTCGGTGCCTTTGCCGGATCGCGCTACTTTACGCCACAGGCGGTGAATTCCATGGTTCAGGCCAATAGCTTATTGACGGCGGGAACGGTCGATGGCATCGTGCGACTGCGGCACAACTTTTCCCGCAACCTCCGGACGAGCCGGGCCAATATCCAGTTCACCACCAACAGCATCGATGCCAACCGTGCACGGCTCATCGAGAATTACGCCAGCGGCGTGATCGCGGTCTGGCTGGCCCAACGAGAACTTACCCATGGGGAACATTATTACCAGCCGGTGACCATTCAACAGCAGATGTGGTTTAATCGCAGCATGGACAGCCGCTATTTTCTGGTGCCGGGCTTGCTGGTGCTGATTATGACGTTGATCGGCGCACTGATGACCGCCCTGGTGGTGGCCCGGGAATGGGAACGCGGAACCTTCGAATCCCTGTTTGCCACCCCCGTACAACCGGGAGAAATTGTCATCAGCAAAATCATTCCCTATTTTTGCCTGGGTATGATCGGGTTGGCCGTTGCGGTAACGGCGGCCCATCTATTATTTCACGTGCCGATTCGTGGATCATTACCCATCATAATTCTGGTCTCGGCGCTGTATCTGCTGGTGGCGCTGGGAATGGGGCTGCTTATTTCCACCCGCACAAAAAATCAATTCATCGCCAGTCAGGCGGCATTGCTGTTGACCTTTTTACCCGCGATGATGCTTTCGGGCTTTATATTTGATATTCGCAGCATGCCGCCGGCCATTCAGGTTATCACTTATCTGTTGCCGGCGCGTTATTTTGTGGCACTGCTGCAAACATTATTTCTGGCCGGCGATATCTGGAGCGTGATACTGCCAAACACCGCGGTATTGGTAGTGATGGCCCTTATTTTTATGGGTTTGACCCGGCGGCTGACGGTGAAACGGCTGGTATGATATGAACATATTATTTCGCATTCTGGCCCTGATCCGCAAGGAACTCATCGCCATATTCAAAGACCCGCGCAGCAGGTTTGTCGTGCTGGGGCCGCCGATATTGCAGATGATTATCTTTGGGTATGCCGGCACCTTTGATCTCAACCACGTCCCGTATGTACTGGTAGATCAGAGCCACTCCAGTGAATCCGCACGCTTCATCAGCCGGATGAACGGATCGGGTATTTTTACCTGCGTGGCCGCGGTGGGAAATATTCAGCAGGCCCGTCCCATACTGGATTCCCGAAGGACCCTGCTGATTATCCAGATTCCGCAGCATTTTCAACGTGATCTGTCGATCGGCCGGACGGCCCAACTGCAGGTGATCGCGGATGGCCGTAATTCCAATACCGCCGCTCTGGCTATTGGCTATCTCAACGAGATTCTCAATGAATTTAACGCCAATTTTCTCTCGATCCATTCCGGCGGCGCGCCTCCGCCGGCGGTGTTGCATATACGCTCCTGGTTTAATCCGGATTTGCTTTCCCGCTGGCAGATTGTCCCGGCGATGATCGGACTGATCACCATGCTGGCGGTGATGATTCTGACCGCCATGTCCGTGGCCCGCGAGCGCGAACAGGGTACCTTTGACCAACTGCTGGTGACACCCTTTACCCCCTTGGAAATCATGGCGGGAAAAAGCATTCCGCCTATTCTGGTGGGGCTGGGGCAGTCGGCTGTTATTTTTTTTATTGTGCGGTATTGGTTTCAAGTTCCGTATTACGGAACCGCCGCGGCCATCATCCTTATTTTTGTGATTTTTATTTTCGCGGCCGCCGGCTTGGGGTTGCTGGTATCTTCCATATCCTCCACCATGCAGCAGGCCTTGTTGGGCACATTTGTGCTGGTGATGCCCTGCGCCCTGTTGTCCGGTCTGGCAACGCCGATATCCAACATGCCCAAGGCAGTGCAGGATATTACGCTGATAAACCCGCTACGCTACGATGTGCAGGCGGCGCGTGAGGCGTTTCTCCAAGCGGCGGATGTTCATCAGTTGCTGCCGGAACTGATTCCCATGGCAATCATTGCGGTCGTCAGCCTTCTGACCGCATCATGGTTGTTCCGGCGAATACATTAATTTTTTAGCCGTGCTGCATAGCGCATGGCCGCATGGTGCATTTTAACCTTGGCTTAACACGCTTCATGGTTATCCTATCCAAGCTATTCCTATTCACCTGAATTGGCAGGTACACCGATAACTTCCTGGCTGAACGGCCAAGATGGTCTGGCCGGGCATGATGCGCACTACCCCCACAGCCGCGCCCGCCAATAAATGGTGATTGATGCGAATCGTGTGCGAGTCATGAGTGGGCACGCAGACGTGGGCCACAGTGCCAGGCGGAATGATGAATGTCATAATCAAGCGGTGTCCGCCCCGTCGCCAATTGCTGACAATTTTGCCAAGCACGGAATCGTAGCTCGTGTGAACCCATTTTAAATTCTTTGGAACAGATGGGCGGATTTCCAGTTGATGGCCAGGCGCGTTCGCCATGTCAATGCGTATACCGCCCAAGCCATTGTAGAACCATTGTTCGATATGCCCCAGCATAAAGTGATCTTGCGAATCGTTGGCGTCGCAGTTCCAGGCCTCCGTTAACGCTGTGGCTCCATGCGCGATCTGATATCCGTAACTTGGCGGAGTGGTTTGCGTGGCCATTTTATAAAGCAAAGACGATTGCCCTGCGTCCATTAGGGCCTGCACCACATAATGAAAGCCAATATCACCCGCCGTGGTGTGATAGCCATGCTTACGAATATTGGCTATTAAGTTAGCGAGCACTTTGGATCGATCCGCTTTCCTGGCAATTCCGGTCGCTAGAGCCATGGCATTCGCACATTGGCTGCCGCGATCATATTGGCCGGTCGCGGGATGATAGAATCGTTGATTGAATGCCGCCCGGACGTGCATGGCCTCGGCGGCAAAATGCCGTGCGGCTTGAAGATGGCCCAATATACGGGAGATTTTTACCAGGGTGGTCAAATCTCGATACCACGTAGCGGTGGCGGTTACACCCATGCTCGTTAATTGCTCGAAACCCGGTGCTCCAGGCCCCAGGTCAAACCAGTCGCCCAGGCCATACGCCAGAATATTATTTCTGGCCCGGGATTTCAGATAGCGCAGGTAACGGACCATCATTTGATAATTTTGGGATAATATCCGCTTATCGCCAAAATATTGGTACGTCAGCCAGGGATCAAGCACGCAGGCGCTGCCCCATTCCGGGGAATCGGTAAATCCGCCCGGATAGTTGAAATATTCCGGCGCAAAATCCGGCACCATGCCGTTTGGCCACTGTGCATCACGCATATTAGCGGCGGTTTGCTCATACAATTTGGGCACGAAATAATTGTCCATGATCCCCGGCCCCACCAGATAGGTGTCTTCCAGCCACCCGGTTTTCTCCCGTGTGGGGCAATCGGTGATAATACTGGTCATGTTGTTGACCATGGCCATGGTGATGAGGCGGCTGATCTTGTTGAGCAGCTTATTGCTGCAGGTAAACTGGCCGATTGTGGCCGACGAAGTGTGCGTCGCCTGCCCGATGACGCTTACTACAACCGGCTTGGCACTGGGATGTGGACCGCCTGCGGCAAGCGCGTCAATTTGGACGTAGCGGAAGCCGAAATAGGAAAAAATGGGGTGAAACGTTTCCACACCTTTGCCGTCAAGGGTGTAAATACACCAGATCGGACCGGCACAGGATTGCCACTCGGTGCCGTTGGAATGCAGCAATTCAGATGGGTACACGATCAGTCGGGATCCCGCCGGCCCCGTGGCCTTGATAACGAATCGCCCC
>JAJZGH010000226.1 GCA_021798635.1 Planctomycetota bacterium
TTGTTGAGCAGCTTATTGCCGCAGGTAAACTGGCCGATTGTGGCCGACGACGTGTGCGTCGCCTGCCCGATGACGCTTAATACGACCGGCTTGGCACTGGAATGTGGACCGCCTGCGGCAAGCGCGTCAATTTGGACGTAGCGAAAACCGAAATAGGAAAAAATGGGATGAAACGTTTCCACACCTTTACCGTCAAGCGTGTAAATACACCAGATCGGACCGGCACAGGATTGCCACTCGGTGCCGTTGGAATGCAGCAATTCAGATGGGTACACGATCAGTCGGGATCCCGCCGGCCCCGTGGCCTTGATAACGAATCGCCCCGCCATGTTCTGGCCCAGATCATAAACCGTTACGCCTGAATTTAAACGAGTGATGCGAGTGGCCTTATAAACACGCATGACCTTCACCGGCGGCGCGATTTGGGGCGTCAACTTGCCGCCCGGCCCCTTTACCACCATGGCGCGCGGCCATCGACTGTCATTAAATTCAGGCTTATTCCAGCCGGGAATTTCATCCAACGCGTCGTAATCTTCCCCACCATAAATCGACGAAAATGTCACCGGACCGGGCTTCGTACGCCACCGGCCATTGCTGACAATGTTGACCCCAGTTCCATCGGTGAACGTGATGTGCAGTTGCAGAATGAGCTTTGGCCGACCGTATGGATTTGGCGCATGTTCGTAACGTTGCGTCCCCTCGGGGCAATCATACATGCCCGTGCCGAGCATCACGCCGATGGCGTTGCGCCCTTGCCGTAAAAGAGGGGTGACATTGTAGCGGTTATACAAAACCGTCTTTTTATAATCCGTCCAGCCCGGCTGCATGACATCATCACCGACCTTACGGCCATTGATGAATAATTTGTATTGGCCCAAACCGGATACATCAACCATGGCGTGCGCGATTGTTTTACTTATTGCAAATTCATGCCTGAAAAGCGGTAACGCATGTCGAGGATCGGGCTGATGGCCCCACGGCCCCCCACCGAATCGGGTAATCTTATGGGCAGGTTTCCAATCCGCGGCTTGGAAGCCGGGGCGATTCCAGCCAGAAGGAGGTTGCACTTGGGTTGCCAACCATTTTGTATTGATCGGCACGTAAATCCTGGTGCCGGAGCCAAGCACGATCATCAACGATCCGATCAGTCCGGCGTGATTGATATTGTCACCGGCGTTACTGGCGGCAATCGCCAACGTATTTACTCCGCCATGCAGCAATCGCGTAATGTTGGGATGATAAATAGTATTCCAGTTGGCCCCCCGCCATTGTGTCGTTTGTGCGGCCGGGCTCCCGTTGATATAAAGCGTGAACTGCTCATCGGCAGTAAGATGGAATACGGCCTTGTGAATGACCGCCTTAGCCGGCAGGGTAATTTCTCGGCGAAACCAGGCACGGGTCATGGCCGTGCCGCCGCCCCCGCCGGCACCCCATACCCAACTTAATTTCTGCAGCGGGTTATGGGATGGCAAAGGAGCCGAAATCCATTGAGCGTTCCAGCGTGTGGTTGGTGCCGGCGTGTGGAGTTCTTCTCGCAGTTGTGCTGTGCTCGGCGCGGCAACGCCTTGGCCGGCAATTGTCATAACGCCCATGAAGCCGACAGCGGCAAAAATCCTGCAAGGTGTTCTCCGCAAGTTCATCCCATCAACCATTCAGTTCAAAAATCTGCACATTGTCCAGCTTCTTCGCGGCTAAGATCACTAATTCCCGCATGCGGAGACTGACTTTTGCAGCGCCGCCCACTGCTTGATGCCAACGACGTCGCAGTCTGTAAAACTGCGGAGACACTTGCGACATCTGTCAGTGCCGCATCGATTTTACCGCTGCGATGCATCTTACACGCGGATGTCAAAAACTTCTATTGGCGTAATCGCCATAGCCACACTTTATCCAAGGGCCTTATCCAAGGGCCGTTGCGAATATTGAAGCCGTCAACTAGGCTTATGCCGCGCACAATATTTCAGGCGGCGGCAGAGGAGAAATTTTATGGAATTACAAGTTCTTTCAAGCCAAGGTTTGGATTTTGAAAAGCCCATTGGGCCAGTAACCCGTGATTCGTCACCTGAACGAAAAATTTCTTTATTTCGCTCACTGTTTCGCGGCCGCACGGATGTTTATCCGCAGCGATTCCAGAGCCGGAAAACCGGCAAATCGGGGTATCAACCGGCGTGCGGCAATGAATGGGTTCGTGGAATCTGTGAAAAGCCGAAGATCAAGTGCATGCAGTGCGCCAACAGCCGTTTTTTGCCCGTCACGGATGAAGTTGTCCGCTGGCATCTTTCCGGAACAAATGGCGACGGCAAAGAATTTGTGATGGGCGTTTACCCGATGCTGCAAGACGAAACCTGCTTTTTTCTGGCAGCGGATTTTGACAAAGCCAGTTGGCAGGAAGATGTCAAAGCGGTTCTTGAATCGTGTCACCATCTAAACCTGCCGGCCTACCTGGAGCGATCGCGATCCGGCAATGGCGGCCATATCTGGTTGTTTTTTTCCCAGGCATTGCCTGCGGCCCTAGGCCGCCGGATGGGATCCTACATTCTTACAGAGACCATGGAACGTCGGCCTGAGATAGGGTTGGACTCGTATGATCGATTCTTTCCGAACCAGGATACGCTGCCGCGCGGTGGATTCGGCAATCTTATTGCGCTGCCGCTGCAAAAAAACGCCCGGGAAAAGGGGAATAGTATATTTCTGGATGACCGTATGATTCCGTATCCTGATCAGTGGGCGTTCTTATCCCAGGTAACACAGATAGCTCCTTCGCGTGTTGAGGAGATTGTGCAACGCGCTCAATCCAATGGTCGGGTGATGGCAATTCCCTGGGCGGAACCGACAGAGGATGATCCAGCCCCATGGACCTTGCCGCCGTCGCGCCGTCGAAGCGAGCCTCCTATTACCGGCCCGCTGCCGACAAGTGTTGAGCTGGTCCTCGGGAATGATATTTACATTGCCAGGGATACGCTGCCCCCGGCCTTGCGAAACCGGCTGGTAGCGCTGGCGGCCTTTCAAAATCCCGAGTTCTATAAGGCCCAGGCCATGCGATTGCCCACATACGCCATTCCACGGGTCATCGGCTGTGCTGAAGATCATCCAAAACATATCGTACTTCCGCGCGGATGTTGGGAAGCGGCCCAGCAGTTGCTGCAACATTTGAAAATTGACACGACCATCCGCGATGAACGTCATGCGGGCATAGCCCTGGACGTCGCATTTCAGGGAAATTTGCGACCCGAGCAACACACGGCGGCGAAAGCTATGCTTGCCCATGATACCGGCGTGTTATCCGCCACCACCAGTTTTGGAAAAACGGTGCTTGCCGCATGGATAATTTCCCAACGCCGCGTCAACACGCTGGTGCTGGTCCATCGAAAGCAGTTAATGGAGCAGTGGGTCGCCCGCTTGTCGACATTTCTGAATATTCCGGTCAAATCCATCGGCAGAATTGGCGGCGGATATAAAAAAGCCAATGGCCTTCTGGATGTTGCGGTCATACAGAGTCTGGTTCGGAAGGGCGTTGTGGATGATCGCGTCGCGAACTATGGCCATATCATTGTCGATGAGTGCCATCACTTATCCGCACAGAGCTTTGAACAAGTCACACGCCGCGCCAAAGCGAAATTTGTCTTGGGACTGTCGGCAACATTGACGCGCAAGGATGGCCATCATCCCATCATTTTGATGCAATGCGGACCGATTCGGCATCACGTTGATGCCAAGCAACAGGCAACACACCGTCCCTTTGCACACACCGTATTGGTGCGCCCCACTGGATTCCGTTCCAGCGCTCCGGCGGATGAGGATTTTCGCAAACAGTTTCAGACGTTGTATAACGAGCTTATGGCTGATTCGGGTCGCAATGACATGATTTGCCGGGATGTGTTACACGCCATGGGGCAGGGTCGATCGCCCATACTGTTGACCGAACGCCACGCCCATCTGACAGAGTTAGCGGCACGACTTTCCCCGCACGTCGCAAATGTATTTGTGTTGCGCGGCGGCCTGGGGAAAAAGGAAATTGGAAATATTGCCTCCGCCCTTTCCTCTCTTGCCGAGAATGAGCCGCGACTTCTATTGGCCACGGGCAAGTATATTGGTGAAGGCTTTGACGACGCCAGATTGGACACACTGTTTTTGACCTTACCCATCTCCTGGCACGGAACCATCGCCCAGTATGTTGGCCGTCTGCACCGTTTACATGATGGCAAACGCGAAGTGCGCGTATATGATTACGCCGATCTCAATGACCCCATGCTGGCGAAAATGTTTGATCGGCGTTGCCGCGGCTATGAGGCGGTGGGATATAACATATTACTTCCCGGCAGCGCGGTACCAGGCTGGCCCCCGGAAGTACCCCTTCCGATTGATCCACAATGGAAAAAGCAATATGCCGCCAGCGTACAACGGCTCATCCGGGATGGCGTGGATATACCGCTGGGCAACCTGTTTGTTCACATCGCCAAAGCGTTTCCGGTGGGCGCACAACAAGAAAAACTTGCCCGCAGTGCGACGGAGGCATTTATTTTTCGTCGGTTGGAGTCCCTGGAACAAACGGCGGGACTTTTTCGCCTCAATGTCCAGTTGCCTCTCGCATTTGATGCCCTGGGCCAAATGGAAGTGGACCTGCTTTGCCCACAGGCGGGGATAGTTATTGAAATTGACGGTCCGCAGCATTTGAACGATCCTGATGCGTATCGCCGGGATCGGCGTAAAGACCAGATATTACAGGAAAATGGCTATCTCGTGCTGCGATTTCTGGCCGAGGATATCGGCAAACAATTAAACCAGGTGCTGGACGCCATCCTGCGAGCGATGACCGCCCGGCAGTTGTCATCTTCCCCTTCTCAAGTGAAGACGCGGTCCCATTGCGGGGCTCCCAACGATAACGTCGTATGATTCAAGGCGATTTTTCTGGAAGTTGCCATGCGGCTGGAAATTGAATGCCATGGCGGATATTCTCTTGAATGGTTCGAGCCGGGTTAAAATGTAATGAGGCCGCGCCGGGCGCAAAAAACGGAATCGACGCTATGACGGATAACCCTTCCAACGCTTTAGCCAACTCCCGACAGCAGTTTGTGGATTTATGGGGGCAGATGGCCGGGCACTGGGGTGTCAACCGAACCATGGCCCAGATGCACGCCCTGCTGATGGTCTCAGCTGTGCCCCTGACTGCGGAACAAATCATGAAGGAACTGCGGATTTCCCGCGGTAGCGTGAGCATGAATTTGCGGGATCTGGTGAATTGGGGAATCGTGCGACGCACCAGTTCCCCGGGCGATCGGCGGGATTTTTTCACCACGGAAGGGGATGTTTGGGTGGTATTCCAGAATATTTTTCGAGAGCGTAAACGGCGAGAGCTTGACCCGCTCCTGAATCGACTGGAAGCGTGCCTGCAATCTGCCGGCAGCGTGCCAACTGACCCTGCCGGGCAGGCCGACCACGCGGCGTATGTCGAACGGTTGCGGGAATTAATCCATTTTTTTTCGGTATTTCATCGCATATTCGGGCGTATTGCCGAGCAGCCGCCGGGGACATTGGCCAAAATGACCGCTATGCTGGAGCAGATGCTATAGCATGGACGGCTGGCCGCAGGCCATGCGGCCGATTATCATCGCGGTAAAATTGCCGACGGCTTTAGTGAGAAACGAATGCACTTTGGGATTCGTAAAAAATTAATCGGCACGCTGGTGCTGGTCGGGCTATTGCCGATGGCCTTAAGCCTGATGGCAATTCTGGGCATTGGCACGCGTAATCGCATAGATACTGTTCAGAATGCGTATGTCGAGCTTGCATCCGCCTGTGCGCATGCGATAAGTTTTCAACTTGAGGCTGAGGTGCGCCGGCTGAACGTCGTCGCTGGATTACCGGAAGTTGTCCGCTTTATTCAGCAACATAATAATGTGGGAACACCAGGGGGCACACAACCCCAGCCTGTCCCTGCGACCAGGCAAACGGCGACCGGTCCCGCCAATACGCCCAGCGTTTCATCCTTAATCCACAACTCCGTCGCCCGCCGCATCCGCCTGATTACCGCGGATAAGCTGGGATTGTATCACGTTCTGGTGATTAATCGTCATGGCACGATCATTGCCGCGGATGTCCAGCCCACGATTCTCAACGTCCGGAAAACATGGTGGTGGAAAATTGCCGACAGCGGCATTGGCGGAACGTGCGTGATCGGTTCGATATTTTCCGATCCTATTACCGGTTCGCCGTCCATACCGATTATTGTTCCGGTGGTAAGCCCCCGAGGCGGCGTGCTGCTGGGATTTATGCTCGAAACGGTAAACGTCAGCGATTTAACGTATGAACTTCAATTGTATCTGCCGCAAACCCAGGCTGTGGCGCAAGTGTATGACCAGAAACGCGACGCTCCGGTATTTGTGCTGGGAAATCCACAGCAGGCTCGCTTGGGCCGACAGCGCTATATCGCCCTGCGCGGCGGAAACCGGTCCGGGTGGATTGGCGATCTGCTTGCGGGCTGCCTGATTGGCGATTCCACGGTCAAATTCAGCCGCATGTCTGACATTATTGACCAGCCCTCCGTGGTGCCCCAGTGGAGTATTATTCTAAGCCAGTCCTCGCAGGATATCCTCGCTCCGATTCTGCGGCAGGCAGAGTTGGTGGCCTTGGCGGGTGGAATGCTCATCGTGGGCCTGTTCGCCTTGGGGTATGTCATCAGCAAGCGCGAAATCATTTATCCCATACTTCGACTGCGGGAAGCCACCAGCGCTGTTGGACGCGGCGAACTGAACATCCGGCTGCTGTCACAGGATCAGGAAGAGGTCATGTTCCGCCAGGATGAACTGGGAATGCTGGCCCGTGACTTTGATGAAATGACCCGTCGCCTGGCCGCCAATGTCCGGCAGTTTGAACAGACCGCCAAAGCCAAGCAGCGATTCATGGACCTCGCCGCCCATGAACTCCGCAGCCCTATGTCCCACATTATCATTACCACGCAATTAATACTCCGGCAATTAGCCAACGCCGGCATGACCCGGCCCGCACCGGGGGAACCTGCCAATACACCCGCCGGAGAAATATATAAATCACTTGATTCGATATTGAAAAACTCCCGCCGACTTTCCAAGATTGTCACCGACCTGCTCAAGCTGGTGCAGGAAGATGTTTTCACCATCAAGCCACGGCGCGATCCGTTTGATCTTCGCAAAGTAATTCTTGAAGTCTGCGATCAGCAAAGCGTCTTTATCAATGCGCGGAAGCAGAAGCTTGATTTGGTCATGCCCGATACCATTCCCACCATGCGGGGCGATTCCGATAAAGTCGGGGATATTCTGGCGAATCTGTTAAGCAACGCCATCCGCTTTTCACCGGATGGTGCCACGGTGCGGGTGACGGCCAAGGTGCTGGTAAGCCGGCACGTTGAATTAATTATTGAAGATTCCGGCTCTGGAATGCCTGAAGAAGTCATGGCCGGGCCGTTCGAGCCGTTCCAGACGGGCGCGGATACTATGCAACATCACAGCGGCGACGCAGGCGAGGAAGGCAGCCGCGGCCTGGGTCTGGGTCTGGCCATTGTAAGGCGCTTTGTGGAACTGCATGAGGGACAAATTTTTATCCGTCCGCTGCCTACGGGAACACAAGTAAGAGTCATTCTCCCGCTGGATCCTGACGCAGATACTCCGCCGCCAGTGCAGGATCGATCCCCGGCCGATTCTGCACCACTGGGGTCTGGGAGCCTGTCCGAGTAATCGCCGGGTTGCGACGGCGTGATTTTTGGCCACCATCAAGAAACGGCGACGATGGCGTACCTGACACGGATGGTACTCCGAGGAGCCGCGCCGCCGAGGGGGCCAAAAAGCACACCGCCCCGCGGGGCATAGGCGCTAACTTAATTTTACATGCCGCCCTAATGGGTGTATATTTGTCGGTATGAAAAATATGCAGCTATGGACGG
>JAJZGH010000227.1 GCA_021798635.1 Planctomycetota bacterium
AGGGGCTTCTTCCACAAGAATATGCAGCAGATCATCAATTCCCACCTCGTGTTTGGCGGAGACAAACAGAATCGGAATCACATGCCCGGCGTTCATGGCCTTAATAAAACAGCTTCGCAGTTCCGCAGGATCAACCTTTTTACCCGCCAGATATTCTTCAAGTCGGGCGTCATCCATTTCCACCACCGCTTCGACCATTTCGGCGTGAATGGCCGCGGCATCGCCAAAATCCGTACTTCCGGCGTCATGGTCAAAGCAGTCCACGACATCTTTTCCGTCGGCGGCGGGCAGGTTAATGCAATGCAACGTGGTTCCAAATGTCGTTTTCAGTTGGGCAACCAGGCCGGGCAAATCGGTGGCGGCGTCAAGTTTGTTTACCACGATCATGCGAGCCAGGCCCATTTCGCCCGCAGCCAGAAAAAGCCGGCGCGTGTTATATTCCACACCTTGCAGGGCGTTGACCACAATGACCGCCGTTTCCACCGCCGGCATGGCTGCCAGAGCGTGCCCGATAAAATCCGGATATCCCGGCGTATCAATAAGATTAATTTCCCGGTTTTCAAAATTGGCGAACATCACGGTGGAGTTGGTGGAATGTTTATGCCGCCGCGCCTCGGGTTCAAAATCGGATACGGTATTGGCTTCCTCAATGCTGCCCATGCGCGTAATAACCCCGCAGCGGTGGGCGATGGCTTCGGCCAGGGTGGTTTTTCCCGCGCCGCTGTGGCCGATTAACACAATGTTGCGGATGTCCGCCGGCCGATACTCTGTAAAAGTGGTACCCATGTTCCGCTCCTCATGTAAAAGCCTAATTATGGCTGATCCCCGGGCGGCAGCAAGTCCGGGGGTATATCCGTATGCAAAGCCAGGGCTTCGTAAAGGCGTTCCAGCTTTTCGCCGGTAACTTCCCAGGTAAAGTTTGACTGCACTAATTTTTTAGCGTTTTCCCTCATGGAGGTGAGAATTTCCTGATTGCCCAGGAGTTCCGCAACCGAAGTGACAAACGCCGCCATATCGCCATGTTCAATAATCACGCCGGCCTGCTGGCCTTCAACTTCATCAAAATGGCATTCCCGCGTGAGCACCACCGGCAGACCCGCTGCCATGGCCTCAATAATCGGCAGGGAAGACGTCGCCTGATACGCGGGAAGAATAAACACATCCGCATCCACCAGCGTGCGCCATTTCGCCAAACCGGTTAGTTCGCCCGTCCATACCACATGCCCGGTTAAATTGTGTTTCTTGATCAACTCATTAAGCGTGTCGATGTAGGGCTTTTCTCCGGTTCCCGCAATCACCAGAATCAGGTCCGGTTGTTGCCGGAGAATGGCCGGCCAATGGGGCAACAGGCGGTCCAAGCCGCATTTCGGCTCAATAGTCCCAAGAAATAAAGCCAGCGGACGATCCGGTTTGCCCAGCGTGGATTGAATTTCATTGCGCCAGGAACCCCGGGCTGGAAGATTCTCACAAACCGTGGCCGGAATCCCGTTGCCGATAATGGTGTTTTTAAGATTCGCCAGAGCCGAAGAATGTTTGATTTCTGAAATATTCAGACACTGAATGGCCGCGGCATGATGGACCAGGGCTGAATCCTTAAGCAGCCAGTTAATTTTTTGGTTCAGTCGGCCGCCGGGTACCTCAACCCCCGCCTCAAGCTGTCCGTGCGGTGCCAGAACGTAAGGAATGTTAGCCTGCCGTGCGGCGGCGGCTGCATAATCCGCCGGGCTGTGCCGCAGGCCATGAATATGAACCAGATCAAAATGCGGTACATTCTGCTGCAGGTACGCGCGCAACGCCGCACTGGGCATACGAACGGATGGACCGTCGGGGGCGAACCCCCGCACCAGCACGCCCTGCGGCTGCAGGACCGTGCCGTCGCGCTTTAAATAGACAATGCTCACGTCATGTTCGCGCGCGGCCACTGCTTCGGCCATGCCGCAAACCGAAAGGGCCAGCGGCCCGCTGTCGATACGCATATCTGTAAGCACATGAAGAATTTTCATGCAAAATCGTCCCGTAGTATCCGCATCACGATGGGGTAGAAACGCACAACATGCTTCCACCAGTGCCCGGATTTGTGCCATCGGCGACGCGGCGGAATGATTCTACAGTGCCACGCCAACGGAGGCCAGCGCAATTCGCAAAGTTATCAATGTCAGGGCCGCATCCGGTGGTTTGAACCGCCCGCTCGATTCCGTTACGATAATCATGACAAAGACATTTATTGATCAACCCGGATCGGTAAAAAGATCCCCCCGCGCAACGGTAGGGCGCATCGGGGGACGCCCGTGCCCGCTCTTGCCGCCAAGCCCGGCCAAAAGGCCCGCGACCAATGGGTCTACCGTCTCGAAGCGGCCCGTCAGACCGCGCAGGACTTCAACAAAAAATGACCCCTGGCGAGATCACCCGGGAAATACGCGCCCGCCGCAAGACCTCACTGCGTACCTGATCTCTTGCTGTGACAGCGCTCTAAGCGACTATTTTTCATACGGTCCCAGGCGAAAGAACCGCGGATTGCGCGGATAACGCGGATACGGGCGGCGGCCCGATTAGAGCAGAGACAGGAGAGAGTTGAAAAGAGAGCAATTCGGCTGGAACATAAGATGGGCTGTCGCCGAACAATTTTCCCCTCCTGCGGTCTACGATCCACTCCCTGCTATCGAGCCTCAATAGCGCGAATGTGATATTTGATATTTGTGAAGCCCTGCGTTTATCCGCGTGATCAGGGTAATCCGCGGTCTTTTTATCGGGGACACAACGGGATTGAACCGCGGATTACGCGGATAGGAGGAGGTGGTTTGCAAACCGAGGATTTACGGTAGAATGGCGATACCATCATCAGGCGGATTGTGATCAGGAAACCCGCATGGTTGCATTGCACGAACAATTTCACCCCAACGGCACGCCGTCGCGGTTACAGGGGACAGGTTACGGGTTACAGCGGGACGGGGAAACTGTGGACGTTTGCAATCTTCATGGCCCGCGGACCACGGATCAAAACTTTGGCAGTTCCGATGGCTTGTTCATTGATCCGTGCTCATTGATATTTGAGCGCAGCGCCGGTGCCAATGAAATTATCTTCTGCGGCTACCGGTACGATCCGGAAGCAGAACTCTATTACGTCCGTAATCGCAGCTGCAACGCCGCGCTGGGCCGCTGGCTGCAGCGAGATCCAATTGGATACCAAGGCGGCGTGAGCTTGTACGAGTACGTTAAGTCAATGGTGGAGCGAAATGCCGATCCGAGCGGGCTGAGGGCCGAGTTACCCGGCGTACAGCCCCCGGTTCTTTCCAAGACGGGAAGGCGCCACCCGCTTTCGGACGGCCGATATTACCAAAACTTTCATTATACCCAGGCCTTGGGAGTCGTCATCACCAGCGGTGATACGCCAAGCAACCAGAAATTTTTCCAGCTCGCGGAATCGCTCCTACACGGACTCACAAAGCTCTCCGGAGTCGGCGAGATACTCACGGATATGGCCAAGTCAATTACTGACAACGGCGATTATCAGATACCCTTCCTAGGGACGGCCTTTCCCGAGGTAACGAAAGTCGTCTTCTGCAAGACCGGAAAGGTTCAGTCGGTTACGTTGAAAGAATGGAGGAACACGCAGTGGGAGTGGGATACAAGCCTACATGGTCAGATGGGCGGTGGCTTTGTCCTCAGTGGCGGTGAGGACCAAGACCGGGAGTTCTTCAAGTCGCTCCTGGACACGCTGAAAGAGTTGGTCAAATCGGCTGGCGGGGAGTAGTGGATGGCAAATTGCTGTGATCCATTTTTCGGCATTGTGAAGTCAAGAACCCCTGCACTGGAGATCAGGAGGCGTCCCATCCCGGATCAGGGTGAGTTCATTGTCGTTACTTCGCTTCTGCTGTTCCTCGCTGTGCCGTGCCATCGTGCCGCCGCGATCAACGGAGTCTATCCGGTTCGCGATGTGAGACCTCGCGTCGTGTGCTCGGGTGGGGCGGTGTTGAAACACATTCTTACGCTTCGATCGCATACGCGGGCGCGGCTTATACCTGGGATCGTGTGGACCGGCCCACGGCAAATTGTGGCCGAAGACTCGTTGTCGCGACTGGTGCGGTGGAATTTCTCTGGAAAGGTCGTACAAAATGTTTCGAAACCGGTCCATACGAGCCCCGGCGGGATAACGCTCGGATTATTCAAATCGCTGGGCGGGGCCGTGTCCGCATCGCTGGTTTCCAATGGCCCCAATCGCAACACCGCGCTGAAGCTGGATATACTTTCCGCACAAGCCCTTTCCGCGGGATCACGTATATCGGGACGGGAGTTGAGGTCAGTGAGTGTGCCAGACTATGGCTTGGAAGGGAAACTGAATTTTTTTTCGCTCGTTGTCCCACCAAGAGCCGCTTGGCTAGCCACCATACCGGCAGGGCCTGCCGCGCCAGGCTCTCGAATAAGACTGTGGCGGTTCGGGACCGGTAAACCATTAAGATGGTCTGTCCGCCTGCTAGAGCCAGAAAACAGAGGCTTTGCGACTGACGATGGAAGTTACCTGGCGTGGGTTTCGTTCGGCCATTGGGTACGGATGCTGCGGGTACGAGGTCCCGGTCACGGGTTCACCAAGGTGCATGTGATTGGGCCCGACCTGCAGTACGGCGCGTTTTCCCCTGACGGGCGGATAATGGTTCTGGAGGCCGGTGGCACCAGTTCGATCTTGGGAGGAAAGGTGCAATTGATCTCGTTGCGAAGTGATTCGCCCGCTCGGGAGCGGGTTCTTGGATTGTGGGGGCGGGCCTACAGGGCTGTGCCCGTCTGCCCGCCCGCGTTCTCGCAAAACGGAAAGCTGCTAGTGGCCGCCACGCTAAGACTCGGCTCGAAATGGCCCGTCGGGATTTGGGTAATCTCCGGAAGGAGCTTCACAACGCTCTGTTACTTGGGGATACGCAACGATTTGCCCGAAAGGATTGCATTTTCTACCGGAAGGTCAGAGCTTGCCGTGCAGTGCTGGTATCACGTATTCGTTTTTCGATTGCCCAAGCGATTCCCCTCGCGCTCACAAAGGATTTTTCACGAGCCGAAATGGTTCAACATGTGGACAAGTCCAAAGACTATAATGTTTCCCCCGCAACGTACTGCGGCACAAAGCAACGCTAAGTAGGAACGAAGAATCATTACAACGCAATCAAGTGTCGTAAATCACTCAATAAGCATGGTTTGGCGGTAACTGTTGCCGCATTTATGAGCATGGCGCGGCACAGTGGTGTCGTGCCGTCCAAACTTTCTCCGGCGCGCGTGCGGCCATTGCCGGGGAAGGGGGCTTCCTCGACAGCACCCGCCGCGCTCCGGCTGCCGCCCCGGCGATTGCAATCTCCTCGACGGCCGCCGGGATAAAGATATTTTCCGTCGGGAAGCTATCCCAGCGGCGGTGGAAGTAATGAAGCTGTCGGAGTCTGGGAGACAAGTGGCGGCGTGTGGCCGCCTTGCGAAGGCAGTTTTTGTGAACTGGTGTTGTGAATTGGCTTTGCGATCAGCATCGGGCGGGTTAGAATCTGTGCTTTGATAGAACTGTCCTTTCAGGCAGGCTTATGGTCGCGACGGTTGAAACAATTTCGGAACCAGAGCTGCACAGCAAGCGCCGCAGTACCTCCGTTTCCTCGGCTCCCTCCGTGGTGAAAAAAAGCGGTTCAATGAATTCTGAACCCGGAATCTGGAACACGTTGATTCACAGGGAGGTAGCGGAGGTAAACGGAGGACCAACGATAATCACGGATCAAAGATTCGGAAATTCCGAAGATTTGTTCCTTGATCATTATTCATTGACCATTGAGCGCAGCGCCGACAGCTCCGGAAACGCACTGGGCTTCGCAGCAGACAGCGTGATCACAGAGTACCTGTACAATCAGCAATATTACGACGTGATTTCCGGCCAGTATTACATGCGTGCGAGAAACTACGATCCCGCCACCGGGACATTCACCCAGCAGGACACAATCTCCATCGCCCCCGGCGACACCGCCAACGCGAACCTCTTCCTCTTCGCCGGCGCGGACCCGGTCAATATGTCTGATCCCAGCGGGCATGATCTGATGGAGACGTTAGGGAGTATTGCGATCCAGAGCATGCTGGGCTCGATCATCAGCCCGGTCGTCGCGCCATTCGCCAGCGATGCGGCAGCGCTTCTCATACCGCCGGCGTTGATGATGGCGTTGGAAGCGGCAGGTTCCCCGGACGCCGTGGAACTCGGAGTAGACGGATCGGTCGGCGGCCAGTTCGAGGGAGTTGGCGGGTTTATCGCTGGCGGCCTCAGCCTGCTCGCGTCAACACATACCGGAAATGCAGCGCTTTACGCGTCCGGCGGCGGTGGGTTCTCGTTATTTGGTGGAGGGAACGGACTCTCCGGCGGCATAGGCGCGTCGGTTGGCCTGGTGTGGAACACGCCGCGGTCGGGCGACTTCGTAACCAACAAATTGGAGGTATCCGTGCCCTTCGGCGTGCTCCCGGCGTCTTTCCGGGCGAAGGTTGAGAGGGATCTGGCGGAAAGTGCAGCGTCGTCGAGTTTTCTCACGGATATGGAAGCCAACAGGCTCGTCGGCGCGGGCTGGACCAGCACCAAGGTTGACAGCTACCAATGGCAAGTGATGAAAGACGCGTTCGCGCGGATAAGCTGGTTGACCAGCCGGCTTGACAGCATGAATGTGAGCCTGTTTGGGTCGGTGGGAAATCCCGGCGGGGACATTGGTGTGTCGTTTGGCGTTGATCTGCTCGGCGCGGAAACGGAAGGCACCACAGGTGGAGTCTCGCTCGGTTATATGTGGGGCCATCAGATAGCCCCGCAACAGTCGGTCTACCTCGGTTGATTGGGTGTGATCGTTTCGCGGAAGCGACGTCAAGGAGCGTGACTTATGAAATGGTGGCAGGCTTCACTCGCTGCTATCCTGTATATCGCCATGTTCACTACGGTTGAGGTCGGCTGGCACTGGTATATCTCGACCGGGCTGCCGCTGGCGGCCCTCATGCGGCACGTCTATCTTCACACTAACCGCTTCGGCTACCTAATGTTTTTCAGCTTTCCCGATGGTCTCCTGCCGGTCGGGGCCCTTTCGATGGGCATAGGGTTAATTGGCAGGCGGCAGCGCGTGCTTTTTGCGGTCGTTCATACCCTTTTAGCCGGTGCCGTCACGGTGGCGACGTTGCCACTGTACACTCATTGGCTTCATCCGGTGCCGGTACCGCGGGAATGGCCTCTTTATCCATGGGGATGGAGGGGCGTGTTAACGCCTGCGGCCATCATTGACCTCGGCGTTACCACGCTTTTTGCCGTCATAGCGCAGCACAACCTCCGCCCTGGCGCCGGCAGGAAGGTGCAAGGCCGAGCCTTGCTGGGGGCTGAGGAGCGTGTGGCCGGCGAGCCATCCCCCACGCAACCAGAGCACGATGATTACAGGTCCGATGCGCTACGTGCCATACAGATCAAACAGGAGAAGCATTGCAGTATTCAGAAAGCCGTTGAGCTTGTCGATCAGGAGAGAATGGCGCGCCGGCGGCCCCAAGCCGGAACGCAAGGGGATGCGGGCTTAAATGCGAGCGGGGAGCCGGTGCTGGGGCGGGCCAACGCTGGCGGCGGGGACTTACCGGATCACGGATCGCCGACTTACACAAGCCGCCAAATATGGGCGGTCATCCGGCTTATGCGGGTGAGGGGCTGGGGCGTGGAGCAGGCAGCCAAGAGTTTTCATATTCCGCCCGAGGTGTTGCGCAATACTGTCCGGAAAATGGTAACACAAAACCCGCGAAGATTTAACACAATCTTAACTTGCGCATTTGCGCCGGATATGTTCTACTGTCAGTCATGAGCCAAGCTG
>JAJZGH010000228.1 GCA_021798635.1 Planctomycetota bacterium
ACTGGTTAAACCGCCGTTACCCAATGCCCCGCTACGTATAGCGTTGCTGCCGGGGTCGCGCAAAGGGGAAATTGCCGCAAATTTTCCGCCCATGCTTGAAACATTTCTGGCCATACGTGGCAAGTTTCCGGGTATTGCGGCGGCGGCAGCGGCAGCGGATGCGGACCGAGGGTGGCAAATCCGGAATATTCTGCCACGGTATGGTGCCAAAATTGATGTTCGCACGGGCGCTACGGACGCCATAATTCGATGGGCTGATCTGGTTATTACATGCAGTGGGACGGCTACTCTGCAAATAGCGCGGCATCATAAGCCCATGATTGTGTTGTATCGTGTGGCATGGTGGAAGTGGAATCTGGTGGGGCGGTTTTTAATTCAAAGCAAATTCCTGTGCCTGGTAAATATCCTTGCGGATCGTGAATTAGTTCCGGAATTTATGCCATTTTATGGTCCGGTCCAACCCGTTATCGACGCCGCCTGCGATTTATTATCCCGCCCGGACAAGCGGGAGGCCATGTCGCAGGAATTATCCGCCCTCACCGCCCCGATGGCGGCATATTCAGATCAAATGCCTGCGGCGCGGCGCGTGGCACTGGAAGTTGCACACCTTATGGCAATTCGTTAAGACGTGCTATAATCGTTAGCTTGAACTTTGGTAAGGGATGTGGTGAGGAGAAGTGGACTAATGACACAGACAAGTTTATCACCTCTTACAGTAACGCCGTCGCCGGTAGTTTATTCCCCTGGGCCAGCCGCACGGTTATCGGTCCATGGAAAATTTTTATGCTGCAACGATGAGCCGTTTCTTATAAAAGGCGTCACTTACGGCCCATTTCGCCCGGAGGCCAATGGGTGTGAATACCACACCGCTGAACAGGTAGACGCTGATTTTTCCATGATGGCCGAACACGGCATAAACGCGGTACGGGTATACACGGTTCCGCCCCGCTGGCTGTTGGATGCGGCGCAACGGCATGGTCTGCACGTGTTTGTGGGATTGCCATGGGAACAGCACATCGCCTTTCTGGATCACCCGCGAACGCGGAATTCCATTATGGAGCGCGTGCGCCAGGGCGTGCAGCAGTGCGCCGGGCACCCGGCTTTACTGGCGTTCGCGATCGGCAATGAAATTCCCGCGCCAATTGTCCGCTGGTACGGGTATCGGCGCATAGAGCGATTCCTCAAACAACTTTACAGCGTAGCTAAGGAAGTTGATCCTGCGGCGCTGGTTACGTATGTCAATTATCCCACCACAGAATACTTGTATCTGCCCTTTCTGGATTTCATGGCGATGAATGTATATCTGGAAGATAAGCAGAAACTGCGCAAATATATCAGCCGCTTGCACAACATTGCCGGTGACAAGCCCCTGCTGCTGGCGGAAATCGGGTTAGACAGTTTATCCAAAGGAGAATTCCAGCAGGCCGGCACGCTGGGGTGGCAGATTCGCACCGTGTTTAAAAGCGGCTGCGCGGGGACTTTTCTGTTTGCCTGGACCGATGAATGGTATCGCGGCGGAAGTGAAATTACCGGCTGGGAGTTCGGACTTACGACACGTGATCGTCGGCCCAAGCCTGCTCTGACGGCGGCCCAGGATGCCTTTTCAAAATTGCCGTTCCGGGTTGATGCGAAATGGCCGAAAGTTTCCATCGTCATTTGCAGTTACAACGGCTCGCGTACCATTCGCTTTTGCCTGCAGGGCGTTTCCCAGTTGCGCTATGCAAATTATGAAGTCATCGTCGTGGATGACGGCTCAACCGATGGGCTGGCGGAGATGGTGCGGGAATATCCCGTGAAATTAATTCAATCCAAAAACAAGGGCTTAAGCAACGCCCGCAATCTTGGCCTGGAAGCTGCTACCGGGGAAATTGTTGCGTACCTGGATGATGACGCCTGCCCCACGCCATACTGGCTGCATTTTCTGGTGGAAACCTTCCGCACTGGAAAATATGTTGGAGTAGGGGGGCCGAACATTGCACCGCCCGGTGATGCGGATATTGCCGATGCAGTCGCCCATTCCCCCGGCGGCCCGATGCATGTTTTGTTAAGCGATACTGAGGCGGAGCACATTCCCGGCTGCAACATGGCGTTTATGACGCAATCCTTGCGGGCGGTCGGAGGTTTTGACCCGCTATTTCGAATTGCCGGTGATGATGTGGACGCCTGCTGGCGGCTTCAGTCGCGCGGCTGGCACTTAGGCTTCAGTCCGGCGGCAGTGGTGTGGCATAAGCGCCGCAATTCGCTGCGCGCTTATTGGCGGCAACAGTTGAATTACGGTAAAGCTGAAGCCATGCTGGAACGGAAATGGCCGGAAAAATATAACGCCTTTGGCCATATCGCCTGGCGCGGGCGGCTTTATGGCCGCGGGCTGTGGCAGTTTCTTAACTGGGGACGCCGCCGCATATATCATGGCTCCTGGGGAGGCGCGTTGTTTCAAAGCGTTTACCACGGCTCACCGGGCGTTCTGATGTCGCTGGCCATGACGCCGGAATGGTATCTGGCGGTGCTGATGTTAAGCGTGATGTTTATGGTGGGCTTCTACTGGCATCCGGTCGTACTGGGGGTGCTGCTTGTGGCCGCCCTTGCTGCGACCGTTACTCAGGCGATTATCGGGGCGTTTTACTGCCGTTTTGACGAGATCCCCCGCACGCGAAGGGCCGTGCTGAAATTGCGGCTTCTGACCATGTGGTGTTATCTCATTCAACCGGTGGCGCGTTTGCGCGGTCGGTTGTCACGTGGTTTATCCCCGTGGCGTATGCGGTTTCCCAGTGGTCTGGATATTCCTGTGCCGCGGGAATTTGTTCTCTGGAGTGAAGCATGGCGCAGTGCGGAAGATCGCCTGGCTGATCTGGAAACTTTCCTTAAACAGGAAGGGATGTGTGTGCAGCGCGGCGGTGATTTTGACCGCTGGGATTTGGCGTGCCGCAGCGGCACATTCGGCTCCTCGCGCATTCGGTTGACCATTGAAGAACATGGTAACGGGCGGCAGTTGGCCCGCTTGCGAACCTGCCCGACATTTCCGCGCGTTATTCTGGTCATTCTTGTGACGTTAACGGCCCTGGGCATTTTTGATCTTGGGGCACGCAGTTGGCCCGGCGCTATTCCCATGCTGGTCGTGGCCGCAGCACTGGCGCTACGGGTGTCCATGGATGCCGGCGCGGCGTTGGCGGTCATATTCAAATACATCCGTCAGAACCGTCCCGGTGAATGCGAAGTCAGGAATGATCCATGAACGTGCCGGCTCAAACGGTCCGACCCGTCCGGGCTGGCGCTATGCGCACGGCCACGCGACTGCTGGCTTTGTGCATTGGCGGCGAAGGGCGAACAGCCAGTATCGGTATGCTGTTGATGCTGACAGGATCCGTTTTGGGGCTGTTGCAGCCGTGGCCGCTGAAATTCATTATGAATGTGGTTGCTACGAAATCCGCACCGCCCGCTTTTCTGGTCTCCGCCCAAAATTTTATCGCCCACGTCATTCCCATCGGTAACAACAAACTCGCCCTGATCGGATTGTTATGCCTGGCATTGCTGCTTATCAGCCTGACCAGCGCGGCGATAAGCGTTCTAAGCACCTGGCTGCTGGTTTCAGCCGGCCTGCGCATGGTCTTTAAACTTCGCTGCCGCATTTTTGAACATATTCAGCGCCTGCCGCTAAGTTACCATGATGGTACCACCGTCGGTGACTCGTTATACCGCATTACCTGGGATACCTATTCGGTGCAGGCCCTGTTTAATGAAGGATTGGTGCCCAGTATATCATCGAGCATCACGCTGGTGGGCATTGCGATTGTCATGGTCGGGCAGGATTGGGGAATCGCGGTGGTAGCGCTGATTATCGGCTGCGTGCTGTTAGTGCTGGTGCGTCGCCTGGAAAAGCCTACTACCGAGCTATCCACACGTGTGCATGAGAATGAAAGCCGCGTCAGTACGCGCGTGACGCAGACCCTGGGCGGTATTCGTGCGGTGCAGGCCTTTGGCCGCGAGGCCCATGAATCCAAGCGCTTTGCCCATCAGGCCAGCGAAAGCTTGAAAGCGAGTTTGCGTCTGACGGTTCTGCAAACCGCCAGTCAAAGTGCGGTGGCGGTTTTGTTCGCCTGCGGAACTGCCGCAATTATATGGATGACGGCGCGCCGCGTGATCGCCGGTCGGTTATCACCGGGCGATATTGTCCTGATGGTGGGTTACACGGCCCTGCTGTTTAAGCCGCTGGAAACGCTGGCCTATACCGCATCATCCATTCAGGGTTCGGTGGCCGGGGCACACCGGGTTTTTGAAATTCTGGATAAAAAATCATTGATCAGTGATTCGCCCCACGCGGCCGCGATAAAAACGCCGGTGCGCGGGAAAATCCAGTTTGATCATGTCAGTTTCGGATACAAGCCCGATCAAAGCGTCTTACGCGACATCGACTTGACACTTCCGGCCGGTAGCTCCGTGGCCGTGGTAGGGCCGTCGGGTGCTGGAAAAACAACGCTGGCATCTCTGATTGTGCGTTTTTATGATCCGGTTCACGGGCGGATATTGCTGGATGGCTGCGACCTGCGCGACATTACGCTGGCGTCTTTGCGCCGGGAGATTGCCATTGTGCCGCAGGATCCGGTACTTTTTGATGTCAGCATTTACGAAAATATTGCCTATTCCCGTCCGGCGGCCACAACTGAAGAGGTCCATGCCGCCGCCCGCGCTGCCGGAGCCTGGGATTTTATTCAGGCATTGCCGGCGGGTTTTGATACACTGATCGGAGAACGCGGCGTGATGCTTTCCGGCGGACAGCGGCAACGGTTGTCTTTAGCGCGCGCGTTCCTGAAAGATGCTCGTATTGTCGTGCTCGATGAGCCAACCACCGGTCTGGACGCTCAAACCGAATCAGATGTTTTAGCGGCGCTTAAGCGGCTGATGGCGGGCCGCACGACGATCATCATTGCCCATCACCTGCATACGGTACGGTATGTGGATCAGATTATTGTGCTGCAGGGTGGAGCGTTAATTCAAACCGGCACGCACGATCAACTGCTGGAGCAGGACGGGCTGTACCGCCATCTTTATAACTTACAACATCAACCGCATCTGCAATCGGCGGGGGTTCCATGAATACCCAAGGCGAGAGTTCGACGACACCATGGGATGGCGGAGCGCTGCCCGAGGGAGTTTTAGTCGGCGAAGATACCCGCATCATCGGTCACGCTGCGTTTCGCAGATTTCGCGGCCGAAGCCCCGATGCTTTGGTCATTGGTGATCACGCAACCATGGACGGGGTGCAATTTTCCGTGGGGCCGGCGGCTCGGATGAACATTGGCCATTACTGCTGTTTCACCGGCGCCGTGCTGATGTGTGAACTGTCCATATCCATTGGCAGTTATGTGCTGATTGGATGGAATGCGGTTATCGCAGATAGTGATTTTCATCCTATTGCCCCCGTAGAAAGAATTCTGGACGCGGTGGCCTGTTCGCCGGCTGCCACGGTGCCGCGACCCAATGTGCTGACGGCGGCAGTGGTCATTGAGGATGATGTGTGGATCGGGCCTAATGCCACGATTTTTAAGGGTGTGCATATCGGCAAAGGAGCCTGGATCGGGCCGGGCAGCGTGGTAACACGCCATGTTGCGGCGGGCACGCGTGTGGCCGGCAATCCGGCGCGTCCGATGGAGGCCTTATGACCGGCCGCGCGATACCGGGAGACTGGCATCCCGGATACATTCCGGAAAATGCCATCGTGGGTGACGGTGCGTATGTACAAACGTCCTGGAGTTTTCATCTGTCCCGCAGCCGGCGGGATCAGGCAATCATGCTGGGAGAAAACAGCTCGATTTATATGGGCTGCATGTTTGATATGGGCATCGACGCGGTACTGAATGTGGGAGCGTACAGCCTGCTTAACGGCCTGTGGCTGATTTGCGATCAGAGCGTGACCATTGGCACGCATTGCCTGGTGTCGTGGAATGTGGTCGTGATGGACAATTTCCGTGCCCCGGAAGATATTCCGTCGCGCCGGCGCATGCTGGAGGCTTTTGCCGCCGGGCGCAACCATCCGCTGCCGGTGCCCGTAAACCCCCGCCCGGTGGTCATTGGCAATAACGTATGGATTGGTTTTGATTGCTGCATATTACCGGGCGTGCGCATTGGTGACGGCAGCATCATCGGTGCGCGATCGGTGGTGGATGGCGATATACCCCCGTACTGTATTGCCGCCGGCAATCCGGCGCGGATCATTCGGTTCCTGCAGGAAAAGGAGGACACCCTTGGACGACACAACCAAACCTAAAATAATTGTTTTCGGAATTCTGTTCTGGTATCCGCTGGCCGGGGTGACCTATCAATTTCTGCACTTTATGCTGGGCCTGCGGAAGCTGGGGTATGACCCTTATTATGTGGAAGATTCCGCACGGTGGGTCTATGTCCCCGCTCTGGGTGATTGTTCTCCCGACGCTGCCGCAAACATAGATACGGTGGCTCCCATTCTAAGCCGGCACGGTCTGGCGGACCGCTGGGCATTTCGCGGGAATTATGAAGGCGGAAAATGCTATGGCATGACCGACTCACAGATCACCGAGCTGTACCGGACCGCAGATGTGATGATCAATGTTACCGGAGCGCAGGAACTGCGGGAAGAACATCTGCGTTGTCCCGTACGCGTCTATCTGGAGACCGATCCGGTCGAATCACAAATTCGTATTTCCCAGAATGATCCAAGAACGCTGGCCACGCTGGATCAGTATACGCACCATTTTACTTACGGGGAAAATCTGGGTTATCCGGATTGCGGGCTTCCCGCAGGGCGCTACAATTGGCGGCCCACGCGCCAGCCGGTGCTGCTGGATTTATGGGAACCCGTGCCGGCGATTCCCGGTGCACCGTTCAATACCATTGCGACGTGGAAAAACAAGGGAAAGGATATCGTCTTTAACGGCGAGACTTACTACTGGTCAAAGGACCGTGAATTTCTCAAATTTATTGATTTACCGAAGCGCTGCACCGCGGGATTTGAACTGGCAACCGGTGCCGATGCCCCAACGCAAAACATGCTCAAATCCAATCAATGGCGCGTTGCCGATCCCGTGACGGTTTCGCGGGATATGGAACGCTATCGAAATTACATCCGGCAATCCCGCGGAGAATTTACGGTGGCCAAAGACCAGAATATCCGGCTCAAAAGCGGTTGGTTCAGTGATCGCAGCGCCTGTTATCTGGCGGCGGGGCGGCCGGTGATTAATCAGGAAACCGGCTTCAGTAACCATCTGCCCGTGGGACAGGGATTGTTTTCTTTTCAGACCATCGGTGATATTCTTACGGCTGTTGAAGCAATTCATTCCGATTACCCCGGCCAATGCCGGGCGGCCCGGGACATTGCCCAGCACTACTTTTCCGCGGAAAAAGTTTTGAAGAATGTCATGGATCAAATCGGATGCTGAATTCTAATGGCACTGTAAAGTCCCGGGGAACCCAAAAAGAGTTAATTATTAATGCCGACGATTTTGGCTTAAGCACCGAAACCAACCGTGGCATTATTCAATGTCGTCAGCACGGTGTTTTGACCAGCGCCAGCCTCATGGTGCATGCACCGGCCGCCCGGCACGCGGTGGAATATGCCGTAGAGGATCCCGGACTAAGCGTGGGGTTGCATATTGATCTGGGGGAATGGGCACTGCATGATCATCAGTGGATACAGACGCGATTTGTGGTGCCCTTGGATACCCCATCCGCTGTGCGCGATGAAATTGCCTGTCAGCTTGCGACGTTCAGAGATTTAACCCAGCGGAATCCCACACATCTGGATTCTCATCAGCATACGCATCAGCGGCCACTGATAAGA
>JAJZGH010000016.1 GCA_021798635.1 Planctomycetota bacterium
AACGACTTGGATTGCTTTATTGGCACTAAATGTTCCCGTTGCTGTAACTTTCACGTTTCCACCTGACACTTCGATCTTGGCCTGCCCGTCCGAAACAAGCACGGACTTGGCGGCAAAATCCACGTCTATATATTTGGTGGTGGGCACATGCGTGGGGGTACCAACGATAAATGTCTTCTTCGCGCTAATCAGGACAGTTCCACCTGCCGTACCGGACCCAAGCTCAATCGACGCATCACCCGTTTTCTGAGCCTTGTGATTAATGGCCTTCAGATTATCCTTCACTGTTGCCAGCCCTGCCTGATAAACAATTAGCGCAACCAGCGAGACTGCCATGCCGACGGCTGAGGCAATTGCCAAGGCATCCTCCGCTGCGGCTAGACCGTCAGGTTGAAGCGATGTCGTATCAGTGGCAGTCGATCCAGAGGTTGTGAAGGCACCTCCCTGTGACTGTTCAACCACTCCCATCACTCCGGTCGTCATTAACGCTAGCACCGGAACGGAAGCTGCGACCGCGGCGACAATCCCCGCAGCCTTAATCCATCCGGCGATCTCCACATTGGCCAGGGCAACAACAGGCCCGACGGATAGCTCGATGTCGGTCGGTGTTAAATTAAGAATTGAACTTCCCGTAGCCGTTCCGCTTCCGGCAACCAGACACACTCCGGTTGTGCCGACTTCCACAATATCCTTCTTAGCAATCTCGTGCCGCGTATTGAGATGAATATCCGTGGCACCGCCCGCCGTCACCGTATTGACCGCCCCGACCCCGATTGTGAACTGCGGCCCCAGTGATATTCCCAAGTTTATTCCAGCAAGAAACGCAGCATTTACACCGACAGTAGCAGCGACATTGGCTCCCGCAACCAGTGTGAACATCGCCCCCGCCGTACCGGTGATGTTTTCACCAGCACAAAATGTATAAATATCGCTCCATGTCCAGTTTTTTGAACTGGTGCCCAATGCCAACCCGGAGTGGTGATGCGGACTGAACAGCCGCAAATGTTCAGAGCCGGGCGTGGCGTCAAATATGATGCGATTACCAAAATCATCCTGCAGGATGCGTTTGTCTTTATTGGCGGGCAATGCCAGCGGCGGCATGTTATCTGCGTTGTAGACGCGGCCGGTGATCAGTGGCTTGTCTGGATCGCCTTCCAGGAAATCCACAATGACTTCGTCGCCCACATGCGGCAAGGCCATATCGCCCCAGTTTAGGCCGTTGTTGGGTGCTCCCGCCCAGGATTGTGATACGCGAATCCAGCAGGAGGAATTCTGATCGGATGTGCCATAGGTGTCCCAGTAAAATTGCACTTTCACCCGGCCATATTCATCGGTGTAGATTTTTTCACCGGACGGCCCTACCACCACTGCGGTCTGCGGGCCGCGTACCAGAGCCTTCGGTGTACTGCGTGCGGGGCGGAATTGCTGGCTGGATTCAAAACAGGCCAGATTGCAGGTGAACGTCGTGGCCACCGGCCCCGGCTGATCCTGCAGATAATTTTCATTGCGCAGGTCATATTGCACGCTCTGAATCAGATAGGTCTGATTCATGGCTGAGACCGGATGATCTGTCAAAGTAAAGAGATAGCCGGCCTCAACTCCACGGTTATTGGAACGCCCTGATGCCACCGCAAAACCGACCTGCTGTTCCTGCATGCGGGCCTGAACGTAATTATTGCCATCTGACGATTGGCTGTAGCCGCCGGGATAATCATAGACACGGTGATCGGTCTGACTGACCACGCCGACGGTATTGGCGGCGGACGTTAAAAGTGATTTCTTGGGTGCGGTAAAATCATAATCATTAAGCATGAAATTGCCGGACTGAAGTTCCTGCCGCAACTTCCAATCGCTAATATATTCACCTTTGGCCGCCCGATCAGGTCCCAGATAACTGATACTGGAATCACCCATGATATTGACACTTGCCGAGACGCCATCCGCCAGCACCAGCTTATGGGTGATGTTGCCGCTTTGCGAGTCTTTTTCATGCTTGAAAAAATAATAGATGCCTTCGTTTTCCAGCAAGCGCGAGACAAAATCAAAATCCGTTTCGCGATACTGTACGCAGTAATCCCATGTGCGGTAGGTTGCGGTAAGGGCGTTATCCACCACTGCGGAAAATCCCAGATCGGAAAATATCTGCTGGACAATCTGCGGTACGGTAAGATTCTGAAATATCCGGCAATCGCGGCGACGCTTTAAAAACCAGAGCCAAGGGACCATCACCGCTGAATAGTGATAGATATTGCCTTCACTGTGGGTTTGCTGAAAATTGGAAATGTAACCATTAAAATAGCGGATGCTGGACGCAGCAGAAAGCGCACCGACCTTGGCGGAAAGCGAAACCGAGACATTTTTGCCCAGAATATCGGAGAAATTAATATCGGGTTTCTCGGAAAGCATTTCCAGTTCATATTCAAACGGAGTGCTAAGCGCTTCAGCACCCGTGAATTTGGTCAGCAGCAACACATCCGAACCCAGCGGCGTATCAATGCTTAATTCCCGATGTCCCTGTTTAAACTTGGCCATGATGCAACTCCTGATTAAGCGACCGAGTTCCGGCCATTTTAGTTCCAGACGGATTAGATACCGTGATAACTATTTGCCGCCGAAGTTAAACTTAAATTCGCCGGCATCCGCGGCCACGGCTATGCGATCAATCTGCCGGCCTTCCATCATGCGGGTTAAAAATTCATGGCCGATTTGCGGCAGAAGAACATTGGTGATCATGGCGTCAACCATACGGGCACCACGTTCCAATTCCGTACACCTTTCGGCAATGAGCTTGGGCACCGATTCATCATATTCAAACGGAATCTTATGGGTTTCCCGGACACGCTTTTGCACGCGCGAAAGCTGGAGATTAATAATCTGCTTGAGCATGGCTGCGGAAATGGGATAGTAGGGAACCACAACCAGACGATTCAGCAGCGCATCCGGGAACACCTTTACCAGCGGCCCGCGAAGAGCTTTTTCCAACCCGTCGGCGTCGGGCAGTAAATCAGGGTCTTTGCACATGTTTACCACCAGATCCTGTCCGGCATTAGTGGTCAGTATGATGATGGTATTTTTGAAGTCGATCATGCGGCCTTCACCATCTTCCATCCAGCCTTTGTCAAAGACCTGGAAGAAAATTTCATGGACATCTTTGTGCGCTTTTTCCACTTCATCCAAAAGGACCACTGAATAGGGCCGGCGGCGCACCGCCTCGGTTAATACGCCGCCCTCGCCATAACCGACATATCCCGGCGGAGAGCCTTTGAGCGTGCTGACGGTATGTGATTCCTGAAATTCACTCATGTTGATGGTTATTAAATTGTGCTCACCGCCATAGAGGGTTTCCGCTAAGGATAAAGCAGTCTCGGTTTTACCCACGCCCGACGGGCCGGCCAGCATAAATACGCCGATGGGGCGATTGGGATTATCAAGTTTGGCACGGGAGGTCTGTACGCGGCGGGCAATAATTTCCAGGCCGTGACGCTGGCCGATCACGCGTTTCTCAAGGTGATCAGCCAGTTTCAGAATTTGCTCAATTTCATTTTTAACCATGCGGCCCACGGGAATGCCGGTCCAATCCGCCACCACCGATGCTACGGCCTGCTGATCCACCGTTGGGAAAATCAAGGGCAATTCGCCCTGCAATTCGGATAGCTCACTTTGCAATTTACGCAGATCGGTCAACATGGCATCGCGCTGCTCGGGGGTAAGTTTGGGGGTGGGTGCAGCTTCGGCTGGGACTGCGGCCGCTTTGGCTTTGGGCTTGGCAGCGGCCGGAGCAACTGCAGGTTCCGGCGCACTTTCAATCGGCTCGGCAGCGGCACGTAAGGAATGGCGAATATCGAGAATTTTGTCGACCAGTTGTTTTTCCTGCTTCCATTTGGCGTCCAGATCGGCGAAACGCTTTTTCTCAATTTCTAAAAGACCTTTCACCTCAGAGAGCCGATGGGTGTGATCCAGGCCAACCGCGGTTTCACGATTTATAATTTGAATTTCCATCTCCAGAGCTTCAACGCGGCGTTTGGAATCTTCCAGTTCCGCCGGTAATGCGTGCTGGCTTACAGCGACGCGGGCGGAGGCGGTATCAATAAGGCTGACGGCTTTGTCAGGCAATTGCCGCGACGGAATGTAACGATGCGACAAACGCACCGCGGCGTCAATGGCTTCATCAAGAATCTGTACACGATGATGCTTTTCCAGCGGAGCAATAAGCCCGCGAAGCATTAAAACCGCTTTGTGTTCCGAGGGTTCCTCCACCTTCACGACTTGAAAGCGGCGGGTCAGGGCGGGATCTTTTTCAATATGCTTTTTATATTCATCCCACGTGGTGGCGGCGATGGTGCGAAGCGTGCCGCGGGCCAAGGCGGGTTTGAGCAAATTAGCGGCATCGCCGGTTCCAGCGGCACCACCGGCTCCAATAAGCGTATGAGCCTCATCAATAAAAAGAATAATGGGTTTGGGAGAGGCTTGAACTTCTTCAATCACCGATCGCAGGCGCTGCTCAAATTCCCCTTTCATACTGGCTCCGGCCTGCAGCAGACCGATATCCAGCGTGTGAACGCTGACATCTTTAAGCGAGGGTGGGACTTCACCGGCGGCTACGCGCTGCGCAAAGCCTTCGACTACGGCGGTTTTTCCGACGCCGGCCTCACCGGTAAGAATCGGATTGTTCTGCCGCCGACGCATGAGAATATCAACTACTTGCCGGATTTCTTCATCGCGCCCGACGATGGGGTCCAGTTCACCGGACTTGGCGCGGGCTGTTAAATCAATGGCGAATTTGGCCAGGGCCTCCTGTTTACCCATGGCTGCCGGAGCGATGGCTCCGCTGGCTTCTCCTGGCGCTCCACTGCCTTCGGTTTCCGAGGGTGCCAGAAGTTCTTCGGTGGAACCGGAGGTAATTTTGCCAAAATCATCGGACAATTGTTCGGGCTTCACTTTTTCAAATTCACGGGAAATATTCAGCAAACTGTTCCGCAGCGTGCCGGTCTTTACCATGCCGATGATCAGATGGCCCGTGCGCACCTGCGTACTTTTATAAACCAGCGATCCATACACCCAGGCCCGCTCCACCGCTTCATCAATATGCGAAGACAAATCAGATATGGAGGTTGATCCGCGCGGCAGTCGATCCAGTGATGCTGTTACATCCGCCGCCAATTTGGATGGATTCAAACCAAAATGACGGATGATCAGATGCAGGTCGGTATTGTCCAACTGCAGAATCTGATTGATCCAGTGCACCAGTTCCACGTATGGATTGCCGCGCATTTTGCAAAAGACGGTGGCGCTTTCAATGGACTTATAGGCCACCTTGTTTAGCTTACCGAACAACGCGGAACGACTGATTTCTGCCATAAATTAATCCTTATTCTTCGTATTAAGCCGCGACCGGGCGGCAAATCAAATCTCGCAGGTCGTGATCCAATTCTGTTGTGTGCAGCCAGGTGGTGTAACCGAGGCGGCAATCCTGGCCAAGAATCATGGGTGGTGCGGCACTGGCCTTGAGAATCAGGCGCACATCCCATTCCAGCTCGTCATTGAGGTATAACTTTACCCAGTCGCACAGGTTCTGAAAACCAACGCTGCCGGGTAATATTCGGTTAAAGTCCGCCAGCGCCATGGGGCCTAGAACAATTCTGAATTTTCCCTGTGCATCCCAGACGCGCGAACCTACCACAAGCGTCTGGCCCAGCATTCCTGACTCGGAATTTGAGCCTAACTGGCAGCGGCAATCCGTGGGTAATGCAAGCCATCGCCCGGAGAATTCTTCGATTTCCACAGGTACGCCAAAATATTCATAGAGAATCGACCGTAAGCCATCGGGATTCCGCACGCTGGCCAGCAGCCTACCGGAAAAATAGAGTTTGGCGTTATCAGGTAAGCTGTCGCGGCTCATTAAGTAATCGGTTCCCAGCCCCATGAGGCTGGCGAAATAACGGACGAAGGCGTCATCATCTCCCGGATTGGCGAGCGACGTTTCATGCCGATCATAACTGACTGTCGGCTCATTGCAGGCCCAGGCGCGATAAAAGAAACTGATCATCCGATGATGAAACATATCAGCAAAAGCGCAGAGCGTATTGTCTTTTACATGCAGTTTGCGCTCCCGGGCGTATTCGGTGAGATGCAGCGGCAGTGGGCCGTTGGGACCAAACAGGCCAATAAAGCGCACCGCCAATCGGGGAACCTCCAACGCCTCTGAAAATTCCAGCTTTTCCACCGTGCTTGCCGGGAACGCCAACGCCGGTTCCTGGCCAAACCGCACCGGGTCCAGTCTGGGAGATGTGGAATAGCCCACGCGCGGCAAATCCCGGCGGGCGCATTCAATAGCGCGAACGGCCAGGAAAAAGTCGTAACAGGCGGCCTGCGATTCCAGCAGCCGCATCAGAGTATCTGCCGGCGTCCCGGACGAGCTGTCCATTCCATGATCCTTCCGCGGTCAACCGTATTGACCACGCATTGAGTAAATGAATTCATTGAAACATAACGCGAAAAAAATTGCTCCAGTACGGCACCCATGAGAAACGATCCGGTTCCCTCATACGCATGGTCATCCAGAATTACCGAGATTTCCAAGCCGCGCACAAACGCCATCACCCCGTCGCTTAAGGTGCGCCGAATTATCGGCACGCTGGAAATCGATTTAACTCCATGTGCCTGCTTTTCCGATGCCGGGTCATTTATATTGCAATACAGCCCCAGCAGGTTTTGCAGCGCTGCTGCGCCTCGGCCGTCACTGGAATCCAGCAATGAAAGATAGTTCAACGACAAATGACTGATCAAGCGCCATGCCGCATCGCCCTGGGCCAGGGATGCACGCGGAACTGTGGGTGCGCCATTTACACACCGGATCGATTTCACCGGACCGCCGGATTCCAGAGAGAAATCCGTTGCCCCTTTTCCCAGTGGAATAAACAGCGGCAGATCCCGGTTGGTGCAAAGTGATTCGATTCCCAGTTGCCGCAGTTCCGTCCGATAGGGCGCACATTGGCCGTCAACCAGAGAAACAAATACATCACTGCCGGTATAACCCGACCGTCCGCCGAGAGCGCGCTCGCGTTCGGACGGAACCCGCGCCTGACGATGAACGGTAAAAAAGGCTTCATCCCGCCGGGAGGCGGAATCCCACATCCGATAGAAGCTGCGGAAAGCCTGCGTATCATCGGATCGGGCACCGTGCCCGGTCAAGGAAGTAATTTCAAAGACCTCAAAATCTCTGGTGCGCGTGCGATCAGGAATTACCGGGAATTCGCTGAAGCGTTCAGATAATTGGATACGATCGCAGCGTTTGGGAAAAAGGTTAATAACCGGGGAACAGTGAGGCTTAAAATTGGCGGCGGTGACCGTGCGTTCCAATATTGGATCCGCTTTGCGCAAGCAGAGAAATAAATCCAAGTGAGGTTCCGTGCAGCGGGCGATAATAGGCCGAAGATTAGAAACCTCAAAAAACAAAAACCGTTGCGGAATGGTAAAATATTCCTGCAGCAGGCGATACCCTTGAAAAGCACGCGGGCATACCGGCAACAGCGCATGGTCATCATCAAAGCCCACGCGGCGGATACACGTGGCGGGCAGTGTTTCACGCCATTTAACTGGCACCGAGCCTGGTTGCACCGCCACCTGCACACTTTGCCCGATGATCTGCTCATACAGACGAATCTGCACTTCGGATGTGCCGGCGATAAACAATTGCAGGCGGTCCAGTTGTATCTGGTTCCAGAGCAAACCGGGATTGCACGCCAAGCGAATCTGGATCGCCGCCTGAACACCACTTCCCATGCCCAGATTCAGTGCTTCAAGTTCCCGCAAGTGATATTTGGCGTCCATGACCTGGATAGGCCATAACGTCAGGTTGTGCGCGGTTCGATATTCACATGCGGTGGATTCCCCGGCACCGACGATACTGCGCATGGAGGTTCCGCGCGGCATGGCAAAGCCCTTTGCTAAACCGGGGTCGGCTTTATCAATTTCAAACTGCACAATCGCCATGGATGGGGTGGGAGCAAGATAATTGGGATGAACCGTATTCAGCAGTCCCTGCGTAAAGCGGGGAAAGGCCGAGTCTAATTTAAGATGAACACGCGCCGCCAAAAAGGCGAATCCTTCCAGCAGGCGTTCCACGTACGGATCGGGGCAATCGACTTGATCCAGTGTTAAACGGCCAGCAACCTTGGGATAGGCGGCGGCGAATTCTTTGCCCATTTCGCGCAGGTGCCGCAATTCGCGTTCGTAATATTGCAGAAATTGGCTGTCCATCCTATTTTTCCCGCAAACTGCAGTGTCCCGATTCCATGTCCACTTCCGTGCGGACAAATAAAACGTCCGGCAGCGGCACGGCCCAGATTTCGCCTTTGATTTCAAAATCAAGCGTGTTGGGCTTACCGGCGTCGGCAACATTTCCGATGCTAAGGGAATGGCGAATCACCCGCGGCTCAAAGCGGTGCACCGCATTAACCAGCATTTTCTCAACACGTTCCGGCGGCATACCGGAAATAGTGTGCCCGGAAAGATTGGGAATTCCGTAATTAATAACGCTTTGGGCCGCTAAGGGAAAATCGGCCAGTTCTTCGGTATCAAAATGGCACGGCGTATTGAGCAACCACTCTAAATCGCGCAAAACGGATCGACGTAGTTGTCGCAGTGTCCCGGCCCGTTGATCGCGCGATTCGCGGGAAGTTTCCGGGGCATCATCCGTAAGACGATCCAGAAGGAACGGCTGCAGGCGGTCGCGCGAAAAGGATTCATCCATTCTGCGCCCCCTCTTCCGATGATGCGGCATCGGTCACGGCAAGTTCAGGTTGATCCAAAACAATGCTGCGTATCTCCAGAAAGGCATATTCTTTCTGATCGGTTACTAATTCGCGCTGCCCCAATCCAAAGGATAGCTCTCCCGCGGTAGTCCAATCGGTTTTACGCGCCATGCGTATGGCGGAATCGGTGCTTTTCTCCGAACCCGGGTAGCGCACGGGTATAAGCCCGAATTTCGTGCCGCCGTTGAGCCAGGTGAAATTTGCGGAAATCCAAACCAGGTCCCGCAAGTCTGCGGGCGCTTCAATTTGAATTTCTCTAATATTGCTTAGCGGAATCCAATAATATTTCCCATCCACCATGGCTTCCATGACCGGGCCAAGCCGCGGATCAGCGTCGGCAAGCCAGGCAAACGGTTCGTTGTTAATTTTGCCGCTTATCGCGGGTGCCGCATCAAATGCCTGCTCTCGCAGAGTCGCAGAATCCGCCAAGCGACCCGCAGCAGCGAATTCATTGGCTTGAATCAGTTGCCCCAGCCATTCCGGCGGCTGGCCTAAAACCATAGGCGTGGTTCCACCTGCGAAAATATCCGTCCGCAGAGCCTCGCACTGCAACGCCACGCGGCAGACCTGGGCCATTAACAAATTCAGCGGATCCAGTTCTGCGGCAACATTTAATTGCGTCAGAGCCCGATCCCATTGGCCAAGAATAGCCAGCAATTGGAATAACAGGACGCGAAGTTTCGCATCCGCCGGCTTTTTGCGAACATCCGCTTGCACCGCAGCCAGTGCGTCGTCCAGATTTCCGCCGCGGATCAGCTCTTCAGCAGTCATAGATTTGGTCTCCAAGTTCTCGTGCTCTGCCGTAGATACGTCGCCATCGCCTGCCGGAATTGCTTCCCCAGGCGTCCGTGCCTCGTCCATTGGTTCATCGTTGACTATGGGCAGTCTGTTACAACTGCCGCCAACCGATGCCTGCAGGCGTTTCGCTCCGGAAATAAGGCCATGATGAAGATCACAGCCAAACGCCAGACCTAGGAAAATAAAATCCGAAGATGCCGACGGCATGGAACGCGCATCGGCATCTTCGGAAGGCTCGATTGCAATCGTCCCGTGCATTGATGGGCATTTGCAAGAGGCGCATTTCCTGATTCAGGCGGCATCAGGCCTTCGCATTTTTGAGGCGGTCCCAGCCGGTATTGCCGGCTTTGGACGTCGAACCGTCGGACTTCTGAGCGTAATATTCCATTTCAACTTTTCCGAATTCAAAGCTGACGGTTTCGCGCGGTGTGTCATCGCCGCCGGTGACGCCAGTCATTTGATACGACGACACCATACACTCGTGGAACTTCAAAATCTCAAATGGTTTCGGGCCGGAGGAACCAGTTGATTTGCGGAAGGTCACAGTGGCACTTTTCAGATGGCTGCCGTCACAACTGGCCAGCATCAAATTCGGGCTGGCTTTATCAACGGCTTTCACGATGGTGAACGCCCCGATATTGGCTTTGCCGCTGCTGATTCCGCCAGACTGGCTGCCGACTGTCGCGGTGTTGCTTACTCCCCATGAAAAAGATTCAATTTCAATTTGTTTTTCCATTCCCTTGGAAGTTGATTCACCATCAATTCCTTCGATTTTCAGATATGCATCAAACGCCATGGTTAAGCTCCTTTCAAAAAAGCTTTATAGCAACACGGCGTCATTGGACTAGCTGGCAGCTTGCAGTTCTGACAACGTATCAGAACATGCCTGTCCAACAGACGCTCATGCAGTAACCAACCTTAGCCGCCGCTCTTGACCGACGGCAGTTTGCTGACCAATCGCAAGGAAACGGTCAGACCTTCCAACTGATAGTGCGGCCTCAGGAAGAACTTAGATCGGTAATAACCTGGATTACCTTCCACTTCCTCAATGGTGACTTCTGCGGCCGCCAGCGGATGTGAAGCTTTATATTCTTCACTGGATGTCGCGGGCGACGCATCCACATATTGCATAATCCATTCATTGAGCCAGCGCTGCATATCCGAGCGTTCCTTAAATGATCCGATCTTGTCACGGACCATGCACTTAAGGAAATGCGCAAAACGGCATGTGGCAAAAAGATACGGCAGGCGGGCGGCAAGATTGGCATTGGCTGTGGCGTCCGCATCGGCATATTTTTCCGGTTCCTGCAAGGATTGTGCACCGACAAACACAGCATAATCCGTATTTTTCCAATGGGACAGCGGCATTAGCCCGTTTTTAGCCAGCTCGGCCTCGCGGCGATCGGTAATGGCGATTTCCGTCGGGCACTTCATATCCACGCCGCCATCATCGGTGGGGAAGGTGTGGCACGGCAGGCCTTCAACCATCCCGCCAGACTCTACGCCGCGGATACGGGAGCACCATCCATAAAGTTTAAATGCCCGATTAATATTAACACCCATGGCGAAGGCGGCGTTGGACCATGTGTATTTATTATGATCAGCCTTGCCCGTATCTTCCTCGTAGGCAAATTCTTCCACGGGATTGGTTTTGGAACCATAAGGAATGCGAGAAAGAAACCGCGGCATGGTCAATCCGATATACCGGGCATCATCCGATTTTCGCAGGGACCTCCATGGCGCGTAATCCGGGGTCTGGAAAATCTTAGTCAGATCACGGGCATCGCCAACTTGTTGCCAGGAATCCATATTCATCAAGCTGGGCGCGGTACCGGAAATAAACGGAGCGTGCGCCGCCGCTGCAATCTGGGCCATTCCCGCCAGAATTTCAACATCGGGCGGAGAGTGATCAAAATAGTAATCACCAAGCAGACAGCCATAGGGTTCCCCGCCGGGGCTGCCGAATTCATCTTCATAAAGCTTTTTGAAAAGCGGGCTTTGATCCCATGCGGTGCCCTTGAATTTTTTAATGGTTTTTCCCACATCTTTTTTGGAGATATTCATGACCCGGATTTTCAGGGTCTCGTCGGTTTCCGTGTTATTCACCAGGTGATGCAGTCCGCGCCACGTCCCCTCAAGCGATCGAAACGCCTCATGGTGTAAAATCTCATTAACCTGTTCGGTGAGCTTGGCGTCCAACTGGGCAATGATGGCTTCAATGGAGCGCACCACATCGTCGGAAATCAGCGACGTTCCTTCCAAAGCCTGTTGGGCCAGCGTTTGCACCGCCGTCTTGATTTGCTCCGCTACGCCGTCAGTCTTAGGTTTGAACTCTTTTTTTAACAGAGAGTCGAATTCATTTAATTCGACCGCTGCCGCCGCGGGTACCGCTGCGGACTGAGCTTGTGTTGGTTCCGCCATTTTCTGGCCTCCTGTATGTAGGAAATATCAGAATCGTAAAGCCAATAAAATCAGGACGGTTGTTTGGGTGCCGCCGCCAGAGCCTGAAGCAGTGCCGGGTCTTTCAGTGCTTTGCCCAACAATTCTTCCGCATTGGCTTTGCCATCCATGTAGGTCAGCAGATTAGCCAACTGAGTACGGGCTTCCAGCAATTTCCGAAGCGGCTCAACTTTTCGTGCCACCGCCGCAGGCGAAAAATCATCCATGCTGTCGAAGGTTAATTCAACGGGCATGTTGCCTTCGCCAGAGAGTTTGTTGGCGACCTGGAACGCCACACGTGGCTTGGCGGCTTTCATGCGTTCGTCAAAATTATCAACATCAATTTCCAGGAACTTGCGTTGGTCTACTCCGGGCAGTGCTTCAGCGGGGTTGCCCGAAAGATCGGCCATGACGCCCATGACAAAGGGAAGATTTATTTTCTTTTCTGAACCGTAAAGTTCCAAGTCATATTCGATTTGAACACGTGGTGCGCGATTGCGAGCGATAAACTTCTGACTGCTTGCCTTAGCCATAGGACAGCTCCATCAAAATTGCCCGTGCGTAAAGTGCCGCACAAAATATATACCCCATTTATTGTTTCTCAATTTACTCGAAGGCGTAAATCAAGTCAAGCCCAGCGAACAAATTGATTTTATGAAGTCGCTTTTACTCCCCTTCCTTTGCCAGTCCCGCCAGCGCCTTTATCGCGGCCAAAGTATCCGGCGAAAGATCGGATATCACATCAATAAAATTCTTATCGATCAATCGCTGCGCCCGCTTTAATAATAAGGGGACCGGGCTGGAGGGTTCAGCAGTTTCCAGGAAGCGGCAAATTTCATCGATGGCTCGATTGCAGTCCGCCCTTGATGCAATTGAACCCGGGGAAAACCCGCCGGCTTTATGGGGCGAAGCGTGTGACAATCCCGCCGCGCCGCCTGCGGTGCCGGAGCCTGCAGGAGACGCAGCGGATTCTGCGGGAGCCTTATTTTCCGGCGAACCCATTTGATGATGCATCACGGCCTGGATGGCGCTCAGAATTTTTCGACTCCCCTGCAAATCCACCGCATGGCCGGGCGGAACGTGGGCGGTTAATGCCGCATCCATGGCATCCCATGCGGCGATGGACTCGTCAATCGCCCGAGAAATCAGGGCCAGAGAATCCGGATTTGCGGACTTAAACGCCGCGTCAATAATGCCGGCATCCTTTTTTTCTTCGCCCTCTGGAGCGGTTACTTCACCGCGGGAAATGAGAATATCCCGCAGGCATATACGGCCGATCTGCTTGGAGTCCGCCAGCACCATACTGCGGAGACGGTCCGGAAACTTCAGGATGTCACCATAAACATCCCCTTGTGGTGACATGGCGGCTATGGCGTTCACGCGGAAGGTGGGGTCATTGTTATCATCCGGATCCAGAGCCGGATACAGCGTGGGCCATAAGGATTCCACGCTTTTTTGAATCAGCACGATTCCATCACGAAAGCCCGGTGCGCCGCGCAATTTTAATTCCGCCAGGGTCAGGTAGACCATGATTCGCAAATCCCGCGTGCGGGTAAGCAACGCCTGACAACGGCGTGACATATCGCGCCAATCCGGCTCTTCCGCCGCGATCTTTACATCGCCCATTTCCCGCTCAGGCGTGCCCTGAATCAGGCGTTCCAATTCCATGAATTCCGGGTCGTAGGATAAATCTTCTCCGCAGGGACGCTCTGCGGAAAGCGGTTGGAGCAATGGCTCAATATTCAGATCAGACATTTAATGGTCCTTTATTTTCACGGGAGTATAACACCGCAAAACAAAATTGCGACTGATGTAATCATCATGATCATAACTTGGATAATCGGCGACCCATCACCGCTTCCTCAAATTGTCTTTCGGACAGGGCAGCAGGATTTAATTCAGCCAGAATCGTGCTGTGCGACAGCCGTAGTTCCACGGATGTCAGGCCAAGCCCCCGCACTTGCCGCAAAAGCGTGCGCAAGGCATTTAACGTTTGCAGGGCCTGCGTGTGGCTGGGCGTCTTTTCCAGCCAGCCCCGGAAGCCCAGGGCTGTGGCATGCGCTGCGCCAACGGTTTTGGAATAGTCATTAAATGAATTACGGAATAGCCCATGAAGTTCCATGCGCCTTGATCGATAGACCACGTTGCCCTTTTTGTCTAATTCCGGTTGATGGGTTTTCGGATTGATCACCGGTGCCAGGAACACCTGACGGTACATCGCAATAAATTCTCTGGTCTGCTGATACGGCAAGCGACTGGTGGTGACATAATAATCCAGGAGCGTGGGATGGACGATAATCATTCCATCGCTGGTGGGAATATCATTGAACACGGCTTTGCCGCCAAACAAATTCAGGAGGTTTTCGATGGACGTGTTACGGGCGTTAATGCCCGCTTCACGCAGGATTTGCCGTTGCTCCGATGACAGCACCACGATCGAATTGAATTGCGGTGGGGGCGGGGGAATGATGGGCGCGACAGCCACCGTTACATTCGAGGTTGATGGCCCGCTGGCTTTCAGATCCAGATAATAGGTGGTTAGGCGACCATCCGCGATGCCGGATGCCATGAGAGCGGAGGGTACTACGTTGACACCGTAATAGTGAACGCCAGGCGAATTCGGCGTGATACTGCCGGTAACTGTACCGCCCGGCCCATAGGCGAATTGGGGTGCAAAATCCGCGGCGGCTCCAACGGGGACAAGGCTGCCCGTAAAATTGAGACTATTGGCCACAATGTCCACGCCCTCCGAACCGGGCGCATTGACATGCAATCCCAGCACCCCGGAAGATATGCCCGGTACCAGTTGCGATCCGGCGGGACGCAACAGCATATCGATGGTGTTCGCTCTGACAGTTAAAGTTCCCGCCACATTCAGATCACCAATCGTCGCAACATCAGCACCGCCGGCCGCATTGGCATCAAGCGTCAAACTCGTAAGCGAGGTCCATTTTTGATTCTGCCCCATGGTAATATTTTGTCCGGCAACAGTAACAGTCCCGGACTGAACGGTTGTAATAATGGTTGCGGCGTCGGGTACGGGATTGCTTACACTGGTAAATGTCGGCGCATTGGGTGCCAGCGTGACGGTTTCGGAAGCGGTTATATTGCCGTTAATCGTGAGGTAGTGCTGGGGGCGAAAATCTCCGGTCGTTGTGCCCGCTCCAAGAATTGGATCCGGATTGGGTACCATGAGAGCCGAACCAGGGGATAGTGTAATACTGCCGGTGGTATTATTGATTCCGCCGTCTTCCGCGATTCCGCCCTGCGTGCTGGTAAACGTGGCTGTCCCGCCAGTATTGATTGTAACGGCACCGTCGTAAACCTGTCCCCCGACGGTATTGACTGCTCCGCCGTTGACCAGGGCCGTTCCCTGAACCGTCAGCGACGCCAGATCAGGATTCGTGCTGCTGCCACCGACAACACCATCAAATTCCACACTGCTTGCCGCTCCAGCCGACGCGGCAAACACTACGGCGTCATTGGGACTTGCGGCATCAAAAGAGCTTCCAAATTTAAAGGCCGGTCCGCTGAGGGTGATTACGGTTCCAGCCGGGTCGCTGCTCTGACCCACCGCCACCGTGCCCGCAACGGTTAAGGGATAACCAAGAGTCGTGCTCGTGAGAATATTAACCGGAACCGATGATGACACGCCTAGATCCAACGAACCCAGACCATTGGAGGCCCCCAGGTTAACGTTGTAGGACTGGCTAAAATCCAGCGTCAGTGCCGGTGCCGGTGCCGCGTTACCCAGGAACACTGCAACTGCCGTCGGAGATGGATTCAAACTTGCGCCCGCTAACGTCAGGCTGGAGTTTACCCCCACAGGTGTATTATAACTCTGATTTCCGCTGGTGGTGATATTGCCGTAAAGTGTGGTTGTCCCAGAACCCTCATCCGCCAGACTTCCCAGTGTGGCTGTTGCGCCAAGATTTGCGCTGCCGCTGAAATCCAGGACCAACGCGTCATTTGTGCCGCTGAAAGCCGCAGGCACCGATGCACTATTCAACGATGTGCCGGTCAGCGTGACGGTAGATGCATGCAGTACGACGGTTCCATTGTAACTCTGCGCCCCGCTGGTACTGATATTTCCGTTGAGGCTATATACCCCGACGCCCGATCCCGTCAACGATCCCAACGTAGTAATCGTTCCCAGATTTTCTCCGCCGCTGAAATTTAACGTCAAGGTCTGGCCCGCGCCGCCGAATATCGCTCCGCCGGCCGGTGAGGCGTTGAGCGTGGATCCGGTGAAGGCCGCACTATTGGTAAGTGTAACCGCCTCGCCATAGACTTGGCCGCCGCTGGTAGTAATGTTGGCATTTACCGATGCGATGCCGGCAACCGTCAAAGCAGCAAGTGGCGTTGCGCCACCGACGGCAGCCCCGAAACTCGCGTTGGTAGAGTTTCCGGCAATCCCAATGTTCAGCGAATCATCGCCCGGCGTGGTGCCATTAACCACCCCACCAAATGCCACAGTATCGCCACCTGCCAGCAACGTGTACGCGATGGCGGTGCCGGTGTCAGCCAGCGTGACATTGCCGGCGTAGGTCTGATTGCCCGCAGTGGTGACATTGCCGTGGAGCGTGTATGTTCCGATTCCCGTGCCATCCAGTGCCCCCAGTGATGTGATTGCTCCTAAGCTGGCGCTGCTGCTGAAGTTCAAGATCAAGCTGGCGCCTGACCCGGCAAACACCGCTGGAGAGCTTGCGGCATTTAAAGTTGTTCCGGTCAACGTGATCGATGCAGTGCTTAAAGTCACCGACCCGTTATAGCTTTGAGCACCCGTGCCACCGCCGGCTGTTCCAGTTGTGATGTTACCATGCAGCGTGGTCGTGCCTGACCCATTACTGGCCAAGCTGCCCAATGCGGTGATGGTTCCAAGATCAACACTGGAACTGAAATTTAAGGCAAGCGAATCGCCGCTGCCGCTGAATGCCGCGGGTATGGCGGAACCGTTTAACGTCGTGCCGGTCAGTGTGATCGGCGTATCCGCCAGCGCTACGATTCCGGTATAGCTCTGGGCACCGCTGGTCGTGATATCGCCGTACAATGCTGTCGTGCCTGAGCCATTAGCGACCAGGCTGCCCAGGGCCGTGATGGTTCCGAGATCAGCATTCGAACTGAATTGCAATGTCAGCCGATCGCCGTTACCGCTGAAAATCGCAGGTACGCTGGCATTATTCAGCGTAGCGCCCGTCAGGCTGACATCCGAACCCAACGTGACGGCACCGTTGTATGTTTGCCCGCCGTTGGTGGTCACAGTCCCGCCGTTGATTTGTGTCAATCCGGTGACGGTCAGGTTTGCCAATGCGTGGCTTTGGCCCGCCGCACCGCCAAATGTCACATTGCCCGTACCGGCATTAATGGTAAGAGTTTCCGCACCGGGTGCAGCCGAGTCTACAGTTGACGCAAAATTCACCGCGCTATTACTTGTAGTCAGCGTGCTGTCCGCCCCCAGCGTGACCGCATTGTCATAACTTTGCCCGCCGGTCGTGGTCACGACACCGCCATTGATGGCAGTTGGGCCGGTAACAGTCAGGGTCGCCAATGAATTCGTGCCGCCGACAGGGCCGCCAAAGGTCACGGTGCCGCTACCGGCGTCCAAGGTCAAGCCTTCCGCACCGGTTGTAGCCGCGTCCACCGAAGATGAAAAAGTCACCGCGCTATTTGTGGTAGTCAGTGTGGTATCGGCTCCCAATATCGTAGGCCCCGCATAACTTTGTTCGCCGAGGGTTGTCACCGCACCACCGTTGATGACACTCGGACTGCTTACGGTGAGGCTCGCTAATGCGTTCGTGCCACCGACAGCGCCACCGAAGGTCGCCGTTCCGCTACCGGCGTTAATAGCCAGAGTTTGGGCACCGGCTGTGGCCGCGTTCACTGTTGACGAGAGATTTACAGCCCCGTTATTACTTGTCGTCAGCGTGGTGTCTGAACCCAGCGTCACTGCGCCGGTGTAACTCTGGTTGTTGGCGGTGTTCACTGTAGCACCATTGAGAGCAATTGCTCCGGCGCTGATATTTAAGGCGTTGGTGTTTAACGCGCCATCCAGCGTGCTGGTGCCGCCGCTGTCGGAGAGAATCAGGGAAAATCCGGGGCCGCTCACGGTGCTGAGGAAGGTAATGGATAGCGGATCAGTCAGCGTGGCATTGGCACCTAGCGTCAGGGCACCGGTGTAGCTCTGGCCGTGGGCAGTGATTATTGTACCGCCGTTGAGAGCAATCGTGCTCGCGGTAACATTTAATCGATCAGTGGTTACAGCACCGCCCAGGGTGCTGGTGCCGCCGCTGTCAGCCAAAGTTAGAGAAAATACTGCACCACTTACCGCGCCGGCAAAGTCAATGGACGTCGGATCGGTCAGCGTGGTATTGGCACCCAGCGTCACCGCGCCGTTATAACTTTGCCCATTGGATGTAGTTACCATACCGCCTTGGAGACCAATCGTGCCTGCGGTAACATTTAACACGTTGGTGGCTACGGCACCGCCCAAGGTACTGGTGCCGCTGCTGTCAGCCAAAGTCAGCGAGAACGGTCCAGTTACGGTATTGGCAAAGTCAATGGAGATCGGATCGGTCAGTGTGGTATTGGCACCTAACGTCATACTGCTAAGGTAGCTTTGTCCTCCGGTGGTCTTCACCGCACCGCCGTTGATGATGCTTGGACTGCTTACCGTCAGACTCGCCAAGGGATTCGTTACTCCGACGGCACCGGCGAACGTTACGGTTCCAGTACCGGCGTTAACGGCCAGAGCTTCTGCAATACCTGTGGCCGAGTCCACCGTCGAAGCAAAGCTTACAGCGCTATTAGTTGTCGTGAGCGTTGCGCCACCACCTACCGTCACGGCACTGTTATATGTTTGACCGTTCGTCGTTGTAACATTGCCATTTAATGTAATGGCCCCAGCGGTCGCTGAGGTGGCAGTAAGCGCACTAATTATAAAACCGCCGGCTGTTCCTAGAGAAATATTTCCATGTGGCGCACTTAGAAGGAGATTCGCATCCGATACCGGCGTTAAACCGCCCCCTGCCAGGATAATATTTCCGTCGGACGACGTGATGGAATAGCTGGTGCCGGTTAAGACGCCGGTTGTAAACTGCGTCAGCGCGGGCAAATCGGTATCTTGAATTGTTGCATTCTGCGTCAAGGAGATCGCCTGCGGTGCGGCTGTGCCCAGCGTATCCGCAAGTTGTAGACCCGCGAGGCTTCCTAAAGAAGCGCCGGCGCCTGTGGCCGCATAACTCTGCGTATCGGCATTGATGGTAACGGTTCCCGATACGCTGATGGGGTTACCCCCATCAGATGATGAGATTGACAGGTCATTGGCCGTGATGTTCCCCCGCAACGTGACCGTCCCGGCGGTAGTGATATTGAAATTGTTAAGCGTTGCGATTGTACCATCTAACGATACCGTGCCAGTGCCGGTCTCGTTGATCGTCAAGTTCTGCAGGGAAGTTGCCGCAACGGAATTCAATGCTATTCCCATTACGCCGCTGTCGGCAAGCGTAATATTGGCGGCGATGAGCGTCAGCGTACCGTCATACACCTGTCCGTTGGTTGTCGTAACGTTTCCCCCCAGTGAGGTGGTTCCGCTGACGTTTAGCGCCGTCAAGTTGGTGGCGCCGCCAATGTTTCCGTCAAAGACTGCATTAGACACAGTGCTTATGCCGGCGCTGCCGATATTAAGCGTGGCGGCACCGTTTACCGTGCTGCCAAATGTTATTGCCTGAGCGGTGGAGCTGCTGTTGGCAATGACCGTAACAGGCGACGCGTTAAGCGTCACCGCACCGGAGTAGTTCTGCGCGCCGGTTGTAGTCACATTCCCACCTAGCGCGGTGGTTCCGCTGACGTTTAGAGCGGTCAAGTTGGCTGTACCGCCTACGTTGCCGTCAAAGACTGCGTTGGACATAGTGCTTGCGCCGGCGCTGCCGATATTTAGCGTACCGGCGCCATCCACAGTGGTGCCGAATGTTATCGTTTGAACCGTGCCGCTGCTGTTGGCTGTGAGTGTTATGGGCGACGCATTGAGCGTTACCGCGCCCGTATAGTTCTGCGCGCCGGTAGTGGAGATGTTGCCGTTAAGCGTGTTGGTGCCGGTACCTGTTGAGTTCAGAATTCCTAGCGCTGCGATAGGGCCTAAGTTAGCGCTGCCTGTGAAGTCCAAGCTCAGAGTTATGCCCGCTCCGTTGAACACCGCGCCGGCGGCCGGTGATGCGTTCAGTGTCGTCCCGCTTAAGATGACATCGCTGGTAAGCGTCGCCGTGGTGTCGTACGTCTGGGCACCGGTCGTGGTGATGCTACCGTTAAGCGTGTAGCCGCCGGCACCCGTTCCGTCCAGAGAGCCTAGAGAGATAATCGTGCCCAGATTCGCCGCGCTGCTGAAATCCAGAGTGAGCGCATGAGCGCCGGTGAACACCGCACCGGCTGCCGGCGAAGCGTTCAGGGTTGTACCACTTAGGGCCACGTCGGTAGCAAGCGTCGCGGTCCCGTCATACGTCTGTGCACCGCTCGTGGCCACATTTCCATTGAGTGTGTATGTCCCGGTGCCTGTGCCATTCAATGCACCGAGAGTTGTAATAGCTCCTAAATTAGCGCCGGAGCTGAAGCGCAGATTCAGCGTGTTGCCCGCTCCGCTAAATACCGCGCCGGCAGTCGGTGAAGCGTTGAGCGTGGAACCCGCCAGCGTAATATTTAGGGCCGTCAGGGTCACTGGCTCCAGGTACGTTTGTCCGGCGGTGGTCGTAACGTTTCCACCCAGCGAAGTGGACCCGCTGACACTTAACGATGTCAAATTGACGGTGCCCCCAACACTACCATCAAAGATCGCATTGGACGCAGTAATGGATCCCGCGCTGCCGACATTCAGCGTATCGCCGCCATTTACGGCGCTGTCGAATGTTATTGTTTGAGCTGTGCTGCCGTTGTTGGCTGTGAGCGTAATAGCCGATGCATTGAGCGTCACTGCGCCAGTGTATGTTTGCGACCCCGTGGTGGTAATGTTGCCATTGATGGTGTACCCGCCAGTGCCAGTTCCGTCGAGGGTGCCGACAGTGATCGCTGCGAGCGTTGCGCTGTTGTTGAAATTCAACGTGAGGGTATCGGTAGCGCCGTTGAAAACCACACCCGTGGGGGGGCCGGCCAGGGTTGTTCCAGCTAGCGTGATAGCTGAGGCATTCAGATTGACTGTGCCATCATAGGTTTGTCCGGCAGTCGTGGTGATATCGCTGTTGAGCGTATACGTTCCGGTTCCGATGCCATCGAGCGCTGCCAAGCCGCTTATGGTCCCCAGATTTGCACCACCGCTGAAGTTGAGCGTCAAAGAACTTCCGGTGCTTCCAGTGAAAGCGGCCCCACCACTGGGGGACGTATTAAGATTCGTTCCCATCAGCGTCAGGGAGTTAGCGCCCAGGGCCACCGTTCCACCAAAAATCTGCCCGGAATTGGGGCTGCTGAATGTTGCAACGCTGGAAACAGTGGTTGTCCCACTAAAATCAAATCCATTGCCGGTGGTCGCCGATGCCGAGAGATCGCCGCTGATTGTAATGGCGGCAGTGTTAACACTCGTGGTCCACGACGCGGCGGTAACCGCGCCCGTTGTCGGCCCCTGGACGACAATTGGAATAGCGAAAATAACATTATCCAGAGATGTCTTTCCACTCAATGCCGACAAATTCAGCGTGCCGCCGCTGGAGAGCAGTGAAACGCCCTGTTGAATATCACCCTGGTTGCTTCCCGAGACGCCAACGGCTACGGTTGTGACGCCCGAACCGTTCAACGCGGCGGTGGCGGAGACGATGGCGTTAAGGTTTACCGTCTGTGATGCGAATGTCGTGGGGCCGGTTATCCCATTAAGAGGTCCGTTGACGGTTATAGAATAACCGCCTCCGCCAGCCGTTAATGTCAGGATTCCGGATCCATTCTGTGCGCCAGTACCGGTGGCACTGTTTGTTGTGGATCCCAAGCTCGCCGCACCCCCGGAAATCCCCCCGCCGTTGCCGCCTCCACCATTTCCCGCCCCGCCGCCGACCACCAGCGATGAACCTGATCCGGTGATGCTCCCACCACCGCCTCCGATAGTACCGGCACCGGTCGAGCTCAGTGAGTTTGCCCCATCAAAGATCACGTTCCCGGCTGTATTTATGCTAATGGCTCCGCCACCTGAGCCGGTAGTATTAATATTCGTTGCATTAAGCGTAACTGCCCCGCCGCCAGAGTAGATGGCGACTGCGCCCCCACCGGCGGCGCCGGTCGAAGAGGTGGTAATGGTCGTTCCATCAAGCGAAATCGGGCCTGCGCCGGTAGCGTTAATTCCCACGCCACCTCCCCCGCCACCATTGGTGCCGCCATCGCTTCCGCCAGAGGTATCCAATGTTACTGTGCCCAGGCTTATATTTCCGCCGCTCGAACTCACCAGAATACCGCCGCCCGGGCCGCCCGTGCTGCCGGAGGCGGTGCTGTTGCCGCCGGTCGCCGTTAAATTTCCGCTAATGGTCACGCCGTTAGTGCCCGAAATAGTGATGGATCCGGCGTTTCCCCCTCCTTGCGAGCTGGAAGTGAAGCCGCCGACATTGATGGAACCGGCCGAGGTGATGTTCACCGTACCGCTGGAAGTGATACTTACAGCCCCACCGTTGTTGGAACTCGCATTGGTCGCGGTCAATGCACTGTTGAGCGTAACAAGAAGGCTGGTGCTTCCGCCGGCGGTAGCGGAAAAATCTCCGCCGTTGGAATTGATCGGCGCATTGACATATATCGCACTGCCGGAGCCAGAGCCGGAAGTTAAATTTCCCGCGGCCTGAAGCGTCACGGCAAGGATTGCTCCAACGGCGCTTCCGCTTGCCGGAGCAATGCCCGCCTCTACATCAATACCATTGGCAGCCTCAAGTGTAAGCGTAGTGCCAGCGGTCAAAGTAGGATTAATGGGATTGGAAACCGTAATATCGCCCAATTGCGAGCCACTGCTGCCGGTGGCGTCAACGACAACTCCTGTATTAGCCGCCAAGGCGCTGTCTAATGTGCCGGTGTTTACGTTTGCACCGGTCGCGGTAGGCTTGAACTTTACCGGATTTGAGCCGGTATTGGACGTATTGCTGTCCGCTGCGGTGCTAATGGTTACATTAAGTGGATCCAGCAGCCACTGTCCCGCCTCCCCACCGCCCGCCCCCGCCGCCAGAATAACCGCCCCCGGGCTGATATTCAGCACCTGCCCCGACGTATCCACTAAGCCGCCATTCCCGCTGCCCGTGGACGAAGCATTCAGAACCGCATTGGTCCCAATGAAATCATAGGCACTGGCATCCGAATAACCTGTAGCTGACGCGGCATCGGGCTTTACACCAATAAGGATTTTCCCACCGCCATGAGTGCCCTGAGCACTTAAAGTGGCTGGGGCATTGCCGTAATTCCCTGCCACATCCGCTGTTACGCCTATGCCGATCTTTCCGCCATTAACGGTAATACTGCCGCCGGTGGAATTAGCTCCTTGATTGGACGCATCGATCTTACCGGATACCAGCACCGTGGAATCGGTCCCGGCAGCTTGTATGCTGATATTGGCCGCCTTAATTGTGCCGGAGGTGTTAATTGCCAGCGAGTACATATCACCGGCGCGAATCGCCACGTCTCCACCACTGGCGTCAATTTTTCCGCTGTTGCTGATCTGGCTGCCACTGGCTTTTATCGGCGATGTTCCCGCCACCTGCACCAGAAATGGCGACCCCAGCTTGCTGACGTAAACATCCTTCCCCGCGGCCATCACCACCATTCCCTCCGGCGTGAGAATAGTGCCGTTGTTGCTGATATTACCGGCTGCAAATGTGACATCGCCGGCTTTAATCATCCCGGCATTGGTAATTGCCCCGTGGTTATCTGTAAACGCATTAACCCCGGACAAAAAATCACCATCCGACATGTGCCCAGCCGCGGCATACAGTTGCCCCACATTCACCACCGCGCCAGCCCCAAACATGACACCGGCGGGATTCACGAAATATACGACACCATTGGCGTTGAGCGTGCCGTTGATCTGTGTTGGAGCCGGACCGAGGATGCGATTAAGCACACGGGCCGAAGCGGAAGGCTGAATGAAATCAACGGTATTACCGTGTGGAATGCCGAATTTCTGGTAATTGATGATGGTGTTGTTGGCTGCCGTAATGGTTGTCACGCTGCCGGCCTGCGCAAAAGCTGCGGTACCCGATGCCACATTGGCCACCTGTATCGGTCCGCCGGCGCGCGCCGTCGCCACGGGGAACGCCATCGCGGCGGCAGCCGCCAACAAGCTCACCGAGCGGCTGCGCAAATAGGCCGCGACTCCCCGCTTTGCAAACACGGAAGTCGTGCGTACAGAAGAACCGCTGGACTGTTTTTTCCGCTGTATCATCTTGCCTGACATATACCTCTTCTCCATAAATTTGAGGCCAGATCCGCAGGAGCGTGCCTCGTGCACGAATTTAAAATAGCAGCGCTCGCTAATAGCTCACCGACAACACAAAATTCACCACGCTGGACCCTGTCGTAACGCCTCCCTGCCCGGTGGCGGCCGCGCTGACCGGGTTCAGCGCCACGCCCCAATCCACCAGGGCACTGAAATTTTTTGACAGGGTTATTTTCGCTCCAATGCCGGTGCTGATCAGCGTTGCACCCGCTTCGTAGGATTGCTTTTGACTTTGCGCAACTTCACCGCCGTCCACAAACGCGCTTAACACCAAGTCCCAGTCCGGACGACCATAAGGGGTCTGCGGCGCGATGCGAAATATATGCCCAAATATTTTAGTTTTGGGGTCCGGATTAACCGGGAACAGCCGTGGAATATGCAGATTGTACTGAAGGGTGCCGTAAATTCCGCTGTCACCAGCGACAATGGATTGCGGGTACCCCCGCACCGAATACAAACCGCCGATCACGGATTCTTCCTGAGGAATCAAGCGCTGTCCAAAGGCGTATTGCCCGCTGACACGCAGCAACACCTGATTCGCCAGCACGCTGCGGCCCTCGGCAAAACTCTTATGAAACAACAGCGGCTCAAGATAAAACGAATCTTCGCCGGTCGCCTGCACAATGGCCCACGTTGGATCAGTATTGAGGCGCCCAAGGTTATTCAGTGCCTGCTGCGATGCACTGGTATATTGCCCCAGCGCTGTTACGCTTCCGGTCTGGCGCGACGTATTGCCCGTACGATTTAATCTTAAAGACACATACGGCAGAAAGAAACTCGCACTTCCATTTTGCTGAAAACTAACATTGTCCACATTCACCTGCTGATACTGCGCACCAAGCACACCATACACAAACAGATTTTTAAATTGCGAGAGGTTGACAATCAGCTCCCCGCCGCCGAAAGAGGTACGCCCGTTAAAATTTAAATTACCTAAACCGACGTTGGACGCGTTATATTGCTGATACCCTCCGAATACCCGCCCCTGCAGGCGGTCTATACCAAAAATGGGAAATTGATACGATACATTGATATCCTGTGCTTTGGTGAAGCTGGCGGTGTCATAATTGACATTAAGAATATCATCATGACCGGTTAATTGATCATCAATAAATCCGAATTGCTCAACCAGAGAACTGGTTTGCGGCGTGCCGGTGTTGGATATCTGAGCGTAGACCAGCCACGGTTTTGCTTCATGCACCAGATAGTCCAGAGTCACCGAATCAGGTTCACTGCCCGGGGAAAGAGCAATGCTGACCTGCCGGCCCGGCTGCTGATTGAGGCGCAACACATAGTTATCCAGCCACCGGCGTTCAAGAATATCATCCGCCGCCGCATCGGTGCTTGGTTTGGAGGATGCCTTGATCGGCGAATCGTCACGGATAAAATCTGTACGACTATTATTAATGGTCCGTTTACCGCCAAAGCCCCGCCCCGAAGCAATGGTCCGCACTTCCTGTACGATGGCCTCATGTATGGATAAATGCAGCGTCGTATCACCGCGGCGGCGCAAGTCTCTTTGGCCGCGGAAATCTTTTCCCGCCACCTGAACAAATACACCGATGACTCCAGATGCATTGACATATTTAACTAATTGCTGTTCAATACTTTCCAGGGCGCTTAAATAATAATGCTGTGGCCGATGTTCAGCATTTATTTGCGCCAGCGTCAATGTCACGGCAGGATACGCCGGCCGGACTGTCTTGCTTCCCGCCACGATGTGCCCCGACGCCACAAAACCGCCCCGGGACTCTGCCAGGCGCAAGGGCTGATTCATCAATTGCGCGATCGCCGGAAGAATTTTCCTGGGGTATTTATAATTCAGAACGAATGTGCCAACTATGTAGCGTGGCCCGTCGGCGGCCGTCGCCGGCGGTAGCTCCGTCAACCGCCGAGGCGCCGTTGCCGTACCATGTTCGGGCTTATTGACGGCCAATTTCTTGGCAGATAGCCCGCGAACTGGTTTCCCGATCGGCTTTTTTTCCACGCCTCCGGAGGCGACCGGTCCAGATGCCGCCGGTTGGGTGGCGGCCAGTAATCCAACGACCGAATCATTCGCGGCACCCCAACATAGGTGTGCGCTTGAACTCACGACCAGCGCCGCGGCGAGCCATGTGAATTTTCGGCCACGATTTTCGCTCGCGAACGCTCTACCAACGCCCCTGAAATCATGACCAGCGGCGAACGGTGCACTTGGGGCGGTACGTATTGAGTCTCTCATGAGTCTCCTTGCAATTAGACAACAGGGCGGATCAGGCTTTTGTACCCGTGCCACCCCACCCAGGCTGCCAGGTCATTATTCAGTGAGTTTTAAATTCTAGATCATGCAATTTAGCTTGCATTGCCATATAGTTTATATATCGCGGGTCAGGATATGCGGCGCGGTCAGAATCTTGCCCATACCCATTAACACGCGATTGCCTTCTTAAGGCTGGTCGCGGCAATACGCCACAGGTTCCCTATTATAATTCAAATCAATTGTAAATCCACAACCACGTTTTTTTTGGCGGTGATTGCACTTCTGGCCCACTTGCCTAGTTCAAGCTTGCCAATCAGGCTTGACAGAGCGGGGGCTTTTTGCCTCCTAACCAACGGTTCCGGATCACTGGATAAAGTCATGAAATGCCGTTATTCTACTAACCAGAGTTTGTAGCCGCGAAAGCCCAATCGGTTGGGCAGCGGCGTTATCAGCGTTCTAAGCGACGCTGCATTGCTCCGACGCCCCCTGCCCGATAGCGATATGTACCGGCGCGGCGGGCATCGCAGCCGGTGAAGCAGGTCATGGAAATAATCAAAGGTATCGGTGTATCCTCGGGCGTGGTGATATGCCCGGTATTACTTCTGTCGGAAGATCATCTTCACATTGGCCGCCGGTCTATCCAAGCTGCCGAGATCGAGGCCGAAAAACAGCGACTGCAAACCGCCATCAGCTTAAGCAGTGATGACATCCGTGAATTACGCGATACCACCACCCGCAACCTCGGCAAAGAAACCGGCGCGATTTTCTACTTTCATCTGGGGTTACTCAATGATCGCGAGCTATTAAAAGCATTTGTCAGCGGGATTGACGAGCAGCATTACACGGCGGAATACACCGTGCATAAAGCCTTGCGGGAATACGGCAAGCATTTTCTGGAACATCCCGATAAGTACTTCCGAGAACGCATTAAAGACATCTACGACATTGAACGCCGTTTGCTGCATAAACTCGCCGGACGTGACCGCATCCGCCTGACGGATGCGGACGGCCCCGTGATCATCGTCGCCAAAGATTTAACACCTTCCCAAACCGCCGCGCTGGATCGGAAGATTGTCAAAGGAATTGCCATTGAAGCCGGCGGTCAGACCAGCCACACGGCCATCATCGCCAATTCCATGGGAATCCCCGCCGTGGTGGGACTGGAAAATATCACCCATGAAACGGTCTCCGGCGACTTGCTGGTGGTCAACGGGTACAGCGGCGTGGTTATTATTGACCCCGATGAAGTTACCATCACCGAGCATAAAAAATATGAGTTGCGGGTTCAAAGCTATGAAACCAAGCTCGAAGGCATCCGTAATTTGCCGGCTAAAACGCTGGACGGCGTAGAAATCAAGCTCATGGGAAATATCGAATTTCCCCATGAGGTCGATAATGCTCTGAAAAAAGGAGCCGTCGGAATCGGGTTGTACCGTACCGAATTTTTATACCTTTCGGCGGAACGCGAACCGACGGAAGATGATCATTATGCGGCGTATGCGGAAACAATCCGGCGATTAGGCGGCCGGCCCATTATCATCCGCACGCTGGACCTTGGTGCCGATAAATATTCGCCATTCCTGGATCAGGCCCCGGAAGCCAATCCGTTCCTGGGATGTCGCTCAATTCGCCTGTGTCTGCAGAACATTGAAATGTTTAAAACGCAGTTGCGCGCCATCCTGCGGGCCAGCGTGCTGGGCGACGTGTCCGTGATGTTTCCCATGATTTCTACGCCGCGCGAACTGCGGCAGGCCAGATTTGTGCTCAACGAAGTCATGGACGATCTGGATGAACATAACATCGCGTACAACCGCTATATCCGCGTGGGAATGATGGTGGAAGTTCCCTCGGCGGCGTTGTTACCGCATAGTTATGTTGATGAGTCAGATTTTCTTTCCATCGGCAGTAATGATTTGATTCAGTATACCCTGGCGGTGGACCGGGGAAATCAGCGCGTGGCTTCTTTGTTTACCGCGGCCCACCCTGCGGTAATCAAGCTGATTCAAAACGTTATGCGGGCCGCCAAGCGTGGCGAAACGACTGTCAGCCTGTGCGGTGAAATGGGGGGTGATCCGGAATTTACCCTGCTGCTGGTAGGCTTGGGGCTGCGCAACTTTTCCATTACGCCCCACAATATCCCGCAAATCAAACAGGTCATTCGCAGCATTGATTCACGCGATGCACAAAGGGTCGCCCGGCGGGTGCTGAGTTTTGAAACACCCCAACAGATTTTGAATTTTCTGCGGGATGAAACGCGGAAAGTATTGCCCGATCTATTACGCGATTAGGCAAATGATGAGAGCTGGAACCCATCATTTGTTAAATCACTGCAATCTCTTGGAGTTTACATGCCTAAACCCGGCGTGAGCGTCATTATTCCCACCTATCGCGAAGCGGAAAATCTTCCCCGCCTTATTCCGCAGGCCGCGGCCGCTCTGTCCAGCCGCGGCTGGAACTGGGAAATTATTGTTGTTGATGATAATTCGCCCGATGGAACACGTGAACTGCTGGCTCAATGGTCCATCCAGTGGCCGCAGCTACGCTATCGGATCCGGGAGACGGATCGCGGCTTGTCATCAGCGGTTCTTGCCGGGCTGGCTATGGCGCAATATGACTATCTGTTGGTGATGGATGCCGACTTAAGTCACCCGCCGGAATCCATCCCGGCGCTTGTTGAGCCACTGCTCGAAGGCAACGCTGATTTCACCATCGGCTCACGCTATGTGGCTGGCGGAAAAACCGAAGACTGGGGACGCTTCCGATGGATCAATAGCGCTGTGGCGACACTGTTAAGCCGCCCATTTACAAAATCGTTGCGTGACCCCATGGCCGGATTCTTTGCCCTGCCCCGGCGCCTGTATCTTGCCGCGGACGAACTGAATCCCATCGGTTATAAAATTGGTCTGGAACTTATTGTCAAATGCCACGTCACACAGGTGGTAGAAGTTCCCATTGTGTTTCGCAACCGACTGCACGGTGAAAGCAAATTAACCATCAAAGAGCAGTTTAGATATCTCGAACACTTGTCACGGCTTTATGATTACCGGTTCCCGAAAGCCGCGCCGCGTGTAAAATTCCTGATTGCCGCCGCGTGCGGGTCGGTAGCCTGTCTTGCGATTTATTATGCCGTTTTTGCTTCAGGAGCAACGTTCTTGACGGCGTTAGCTCTGGGATTACCGGCGATGATTGCCGTAACGCTGCTGTTTTTTATCCGTTATGTTCGCACGCAGAAATCAGATATTGCCATGCCGCACCCCTACCTGGAGTTTGCCTTTATAAGCACCGTAGAACTGGTCGCCGGCCTGCTGTGCGGCCAATTTGCCGTGGCCCATACCGGCCGATTCACTTCCGTGCTTTGCGCGTTGGGTGCCTTGCTGATCACCCGATACCTCATGCGCAAAGTATTGCGACACGACCTACGCGGTCTCCGGCATAAGCAGTCGAAAAACCAACATCCGCCGTAATTGTTTAGCCCAGTCGATCTACAACTTCCGGATTGCCCAAGCTTACAACTATTGACGGCCCCTTTGAGGCGATGGGCAAAGTGGCCGTTGAACGCCTGATCAAAATGACCCATCTGATTGCGGAGCTCGTCCATTTGCGTCCCCACGCGCGTATTATCATCGCCCAGATTATCCCTATCGGCGGAGTGGCTCCCGATGGTGTCAGCCATGACCAGGAAGCGATGTTGTTTAATAACGTTATCAGA
>JAJZGH010000229.1 GCA_021798635.1 Planctomycetota bacterium
GAAGCCACTATCTGTCGCTCTGGTTTGCGGACGGGATCAATTATCCGGGGCAATCGGATATTATTGCGCGAAAACATTGGGCCGCCCAGGTACTTAAGCAAATTCACGGCCAGATGCCCCATGGCATGACCATGCTGGTGGAATATAAGCCCTTTGAGCCGGCATTTTATGCCACGGATATTGCGGACTGGGGAATGGCGGCACATTTCGCCCGTGCCGCAGGCCCGCGGGCCAAGGTACTGGTGGATACCGGCCACCATTATCAATCGACGAATATTGAACAGATCGTCGCGTGGCTGCTGGATGAAAATCTCCTGGGCGGATTTCACTTCAATGATCGCAAATATGCCGATGATGATCTGACCATGGGATCCATTGATCCGTATCAGATTTTTCGGATATTCCATGAAATAGAAAATCATCGTTTTCGAACCGGGGCATTGCCGCCGATTGCCTATATGGTGGATCAGAGCCACAACCTCAAGCCCAAGATTGAAGCAATGATCCAAACCGTGGATATAGCTCAACAGCTTTATATGAAAGCGTGTCTGGTGGATCGCAAGGCGCTGGCGGGATCGCAAGCACGCGAAGATCTGGTGCAAAGCGAAAATATTTTGCGTGAGGCGTTTTTCGCTGATGTCCGCCCGCTGCTTGCGGATTGGCGCAAAGCGCGTCATCTGCCGGCAGATCCCCTGGAGGCTCACCGCCGCAGCGGCTATGAGGCCAAAGTGGCGGCGGAGCGTCGGAAAAAATATGGTTCCAAAGGCGGCGGCGGCTACGCCTGAATTTGCTCCACGCCTTTCCGTGACTGTATTTGCTTGACGGAACCCTTGCCATGTCTGAAACAATTTCGTCGCAGGGACTTTTCAGCACGTGGTCCGACAGAACATGGTTGCGTTTGGCGTGGCCGGCCGGGGGATTATCCGGTTTGAGTTTTATCGCGGGTGCTAAGCTACTGCTAACTTCTCCCGGAAATATTCTCAATGGGACAGCCATAAATGGCGGCGTTCTGGTATTAGCCTGTATCGCAACCTTGAGCGGCGGGGCGGCTATTTACAGCTTTAATCGGTATGCGACCCTGCACGCGGACGTGCAGTTCATCGCCCAGTGGACTAATTTATTATGCCGGGTGTTGGCGATCGTGGAACTGCTTTCGTTTGCGGCGGTGCTGGCCTGGCTCATACTTCACTTCATCGGCGTACCGCCTATTCGGCATTTCCACCATTTTCACTATTGAAAGCATCATTTACCCCCGTGTGACCGGACGCGAATGTTAATTTTGCGTGTGGCTGGTGCAGGGCGTTGAGAACATTTCCCCGGTTGCATGGTTTATCGAATCATCAGCGCCGTCTTCATGAAGTGCTAACAATTCCGGGGATAATACCGGTTCTTCGTGGTTGTGTCGCGGCAGAGTTGCCAATCGCTGCTGCGGTTATTTTGAGGCTCTTTTTAAGGAGATCAGGTTATGGACGTATGGATGGGCAAACTATCAAATCAATTCACCAAGCGGGCCTTTGTGGCGGCGCTGGTGGCAGGTGCCAGTCTGGCTGGATCGGCTATGGGCGCGGCAGCCGTCGCACCGGCAGCCGCCGGCACGATGACGCCTGCACAGGTACAGGCGGAATTACAGTCACTTCAGGCTCAGGTGGCGACACTCAAAGCCAAAGAACAGAAAACCAATGACAGCGTGGAAAACGCCGCGCAGGTCAAGGCGATTGTTCAGGAAGTGTTGAACAATTCCAAATCCCAATCGCAATATATGGATCACCAGCTCCAAGCCGGCTATGACGGTGGTTTTTTTATCCGCACCCCCAATAAAGCGTTCACCTTGACCATCAACGGCTATCTGCAGTTCCGTTACAGTTATGCCGGGGCCGAAGGGCACGCACCGAACACCAATTACAATACCAGCGGATTTAATTTCCGCCGGGCACGCCTGATTCTGTCCGGAAATGTGTTCAAGAATTTTATCTATTGCATTTCCGGTGATTTCCAAACTGGAATCTCTAACGCAACCGTTGGCAACAACAACGCTTTTGCCATTCTTGATACCTGGGCCGGCTATAAATTCAGCCCAGTTGTTATCGTGCGGGCAGGGTCCATGCTGGTTCCCTTTACCCATGTCGAATATTTCTCATCGGGAACAGAATTCCCGGATTTTGCGGTTGCTGAAGCCCCGTTTGATCCGGTGCGTTCTGACGCCGTTGATCTGGAAGGGCAGATTGTCCCCCACACGTTCAATTACGAGCTTCAGATGAACAATGGCTCAACCTCGCAGGACAACGGCAATGTTGGCCCCGGTGGCCACTTTGGCAATCGTCCAGCCGTCTATGGTCGAGTCAATTTCGCCCAGGGCGGACATATTTCCGATTTTAATGATTCACCGGACATTGAATGGCATAAGCACCTGGCCTGGTTAATCGGTGCAGCCGCCGGGTATGAATCACAGAATCCGTTTGCTTCCTTTACCCCGGGCAGCACGACCGCTCCTGCGGGCATCGGTACCTTAAATGGCAATTTGACGCGATTCACGGTTGACGGGCATGCCAAATACCGCGGGTTCGCGTTCAATAGCGCCTTATATGCCCAGAACATTGATGCTGCTCCCGGAACAAGTCTGGTAGGTACCGGACACAGTTCCTTGTTTGAAACCGGTTATTACCTTGAAGCGGGCTATTTTCTGGTCCCTCACAAATGGGAAATCGCCGGACGATATGGTGAGCTTATGTACAATCGCACCAACCAGCACCAGTACGAGGCCACCGGTGGCGTGAATTATTACATCTTTGGCGAAAATGCCAAAATTCAAGCTGCGGTAACGTATGTGCAGGATGCCCAGTACACCAATTCCAATTTGGGAACCACAGCCGGCTCGAATGACTGGATCGGCCAGATTCAGTTCCAGTTCAAGTTCTAACCCAATTTGGGGTAAGGAAATCCTCTATTCCGCTTGGCGCGGGGCTTGGCGTAATACCAAGCCCCGCGCTATTTTGCGGGCGTAATGGTGGATTCAGTATTTGCAGTACATTCAGAATATGCCGTAGCCGCAGATGTGCAGCAGTGGACAGGTTTATCCGTCCAGCAAAATGGCAGCGCCAGCGATTCCAAAACCTTCGAGACTCCAGATTCCAAATTCCAGATTCTTGCAATTGTTTGCGAACTTGTGAAGCGGAAACTATTTCAGTTCCACGCTCCAATAGGCGTGGTCAAGAAAATGCTTCCATGTGGCATATTTATCCGATTCCAGGCGGACATTGATCACCGGGTTGCGGCGTGGTTTAATCGGCGGCTTAAGCAGGTGCATACCGGCCTGGTGCGGCGTGCGACCGCCCTTGCGGGCATTGCAATAGACGCAGGCACATACCAGATTCTCCCAGATCGTTTTCCCGCCCAAAGCGCGCGGCACCACATGGTCCAGTGACAGTTCACTGGTTGGAAATTTGCGACGGCAATACTGGCACGCACCGTGGTCGCGGGCGTAAATATTGCGCCGATTAAGTTTTACATCCTGCCGCGGCAGGCGGTCATAACCCAGCAGACGAATAATGCGCGGCACCGCCAACTCATAACGCACGGTGCGGACAAAATCATGGGTATCGCGTTCAAACTGCGCTTTAAGCTGGGAAATTTCCGTCCAGGATTCTATGTCGTAGGAAAAATAGTTGCCGTTCTCAACGGAAATGACTTCCGCGATATTCTTACACAACAGGGTGAAGGCGCGCCGGGCATTGACGACGCGCACGGCCATATACAGCCGGTTGAGCACCAGCACATTGCAGGACAAGCCGGAGGGTGGATAGGTTTCTGCCACGGCAAAAACTCCGAATCAGCATCGTTGGTCCTCCATGGCGGCATTCCGGCGAAAAAAGCGACAGGCTTTTCCAACCGGTGCCCGGCCATTGCAACCGTAAATAGGGTAGCAATAGTCAGGAGTTCCAGCCCAACGTCTGATACATTGTCATCGCAAGGGGCATTCTGTTCAAGTGCCGCGAACCAACCACCGGGTTATCACCACGGTGCTCGGTGACGCGATGCTCCCCCGATATGCCAAAAATCGTCCCGGCGCGTCGGGATCGCAGCCCGGCAATTACTCGGAAAGACTCCTGGGTTTTATGCTCCCGGCAGCGTTTTGTCCGTCGGATGGGCCGTGGGTCCGGACCCCGCGTACTCGAAGAATGTACGGTAATTTTGCCGGAAGTAGCCCGCGCTGTAGGTCTGTGCAGCGTTAAGAACAATACCGATAAGATTCGCCCGCACTTGCCGCAGTTGTTCGCGGATACGCCCAACCGTGCCGCGGGTAATCATCCCGGCCCGCAGGACCGCGATCACTCCATCGACGCGTGAAGCAAGATTAATGGAATCAGCTACAAATGTCAGCGGTGCACCGTCAAAAATGATCATGTCAAATTGGGTTTTCATCTGCGCCAGAACATCCGGAAATGCCCGGTGATCGGTAAGTTCCGTCGGCAGTTTAGACCGTGATCCGCAACCTAGAACATGCAGGGCCGGTACTTCCGGTGACTGCGCAATGGCCTGGTCCAGCATGGCGCGGCCCGCCAGCACATCGGCTAAGCCGATTTCCGAAACAAATGGATAAACACTTTGCAGTGTGGGGCGGTAGAAATTAGCGTCCACCAGCAGCACTTTCATATCGCTGATCGCAATGCTGTTAGCCAGATTGCTGGCCACGGTGCTGGCTCCGCCGCCCGGCGAGAAGCTCGCCACCAGCAGCGTTTGGATGGGCCGGTCAGACGCTGAGGCCGCCAGTCGTCCGCGAATTTGCCGGAATGACTCCGCAGTCATGGAGGCCGGGGAGTTGCGTACACTCATCATGGGGCTGCCGGATAACAGCGGGTCATCGGCATGATCGGGGATAAAGCCCAGCAGGGGCAGACGCATGACGCCGGTGACATCGCGCGGGGTGTTAACACGGGTGTTGGTGACTTCCACCAGATAGGCCAATCCAAACGACAGCAGCAGTCCGAAAACCACGCCGCCAATAAGGAAATGGTAAATCTTAGGGAAGGACATTTTCTTAGGTGCAATGGCGGAGTTTCGCAGTTGGACCTTGGATTCGTCAATGGTGCGTTGCAGATTCATCATCGTGCTGCGATCAATGAGGTGATTGAGCAACTGCTGATTGGTTTTCAAATTGGCCAGGAGGCTGTCGTATTGTTGTACCGCAGCGTCCAGATCGTGCACCAGTCGTTGTTCCTGCTGTACGCGGCGTTGCGTGGAGGCCAGCATGGCTTCGGCGGCCTGCATCCGAGTTTGAGCGGCCTGCTGCATTTGCAGTCTGGCCCGTACTGTGAGTTTCTGCTTGAGTTGATCAATTTGCCGCTGCAGGCTGGCTTCACGAATTTCCAAGGCGATCGTGCCACGATACCCGGCCCCCAGGGTTTTCCGGGAAACAACAATGGATTGCTTAAGGTCCAGAAGATTAAGCTGCAATTCCCGCAGGTTCGGATCATTATCGACAACCTGCTGCATTTCAGGGGAAAGCTGCAAGGTGTTGTTGGCCACCTGTGATTTAATCTGGCCGTAAGCCGCCTGTGCTTCCTTCGAGCTGATTTCAGAACGGATTTCAAACGTATTGAGGGTGGCCAGTGTGTTGGCCAAAACCGTATGCTGTTCAATGAGGCCGGGAACATCATGGGCGACGCGGAAGGTTTCCACGCGGGCTTGCAACGCTTCAACTTTCGCTTGCATGTTGGCTTCGGCTGCGGCCACGCTTCGCGCTTCGCGCGAAAGCTGCGATCGTTCCTGGTTGCGCACATAATTGAGATAAACGTTACTTACGGCATTGACCAGATCAGCCGTTTCGTGCCGGTGATGCCATGACAGGCTGACCTCGAACAAATTGGTGTGGGGAATAGGGGCCACATCCAGGTCTTTCCGCAGATAATCCATGGCATCTGAAGAATGGGCAATCAGCCAGGAGCTTTTTTCCGAAGGTACTTTGGAACTTTGCTGAAAGGCGTTGGTCTGCAGCGCGGTTTGCAGCACATCCGGGCTGCGGACCAGTACCACCTGACTGTTGATAAACCGGCTGACGCCGGCGTCGGCGGCGTAAAGATTGCTTTGCCTGGAGTTCAGGGGATTGCGCAAATTGGGCCGCACTTCGAAAATCGAGTACGCAGTCCAGCGCGGGTCATACTGCCGGAACGCCAGGAACAAAGCTGCTCCGACAACAAGTCCCAGCAAGGTACCAATGAGAATCAGCCACTTATACCGGCGAAGGATATAACCCAGCTTAGGGCCGGTTGACAGGCTGTTTTGATCCGGCATTGATCCGGCCAGGGCAAGCGCGTTTGATTGCGTCATGGTATCCCTCTAAAAGGCTCAAGACGAAACTTACATACAACAGAACAGAGCCGAAGCGCTGTACTCTATCTTTATACCCGGTTTTACGCCCGTGGCAAGCGTAAAAGGGAAGCTTCCTCAAAAAATGACGGCCTATAAAGCAATCCGTCCACCCTGGTCCTTGGTCAATCCCAATTTGCCGGCTTACCAGAGCACCGAATAACTTAGCCCTGAATTTTTTTCAGAAGTTCCTGTGCCCGGGGCAGAATTGGATCATGCGTGCTTTGGGCCAATTTAATTCCTTCTTTCAAAATTTTAACCGCACGAGCCTTATTTTTTTCGGCCACCAGCACTCTTGCCAGATGGTAGTACGCCGTTGCCGGCGGATTATACCGCAGGCTATGGTCCAAGGCGTCCACAGCGCCGCTAAGATCACTATTTAAGAAGCGTATCCATCCCAGCGTGTCCAGTACATCGCCATTGGGGGCGTAGCGCCCGGAACCTGCCTGCTTGATCAGCAAGGCATTGCAACGCTGGGCATACGCCAACGCCTCTGCCGGCTCATGGAGCTTAACTGCCAGCAGATAGGCCAGATTGTTCAGAATCGCGGGATTATTTGCATTGACTTTCAGAATATCCAGATAATAGTCGCGGCATGACGTATAGTTTTTAAGCTGATAGCATGAAAATGCCGCGATTTCCAACGCCGCATGACGAATAACCGCATTGGGCTTCGCGGCCAGAGCCGCTTTGGCGGAGGTCCATGCGGCCGCATTTTCCTTATTGGCGAACTGTACAACAGCCCGCCCCGCATCCAGCAGGGACTTACTAATATGCGGATTGGCTTCCAGTGCACCGACTGATTTGATAATGACATCCAACTTGCCTGCGGGCTTAAAAGCGGATTGATAGGCGGAAAGCACTGTGAAAAATTGCGTCGCATTTCCCGCAGTAAGTTCCAGGGCATGAGAAAAATCCTTTGCGGACGCTGTGAAATTATTCAGTTTGGCATTCGCACCGGCCCGTTCCAAATATAGTTCCACCGCATCGGGTGAAACCGCCAGGGCTTTGGAGGCTACGCTGATCGCCGTATGCACATCGCCCACCGCCTGCAATACCTGCACATAGACGATCGCCGCAGCGGTGCTCCGGTTGGCCATATGAAAGGCCCGTTTAGCGGAAGCTACCGCACTATTTTTATGCCCGGTTAACAGATCATAGCGTGCCCGGAGCATCACCCATTGCGGACTGGCCGGAAAAGCCTCATGCGATTGCGTCAGCAACGCATTGAGCCGAGCCAGCGGCCGCAGGGTTCGCAGGGATGCGGCGGCATCGCTGGTATCCGCGGGCGTT
>JAJZGH010000230.1 GCA_021798635.1 Planctomycetota bacterium
CAGCAGGGCAAGGATCTTTTCCAGAGAGGCCGCGATGCCATCCATACGCGGATTGATTTCCAGAGTCTTGTAATAATAGCGCCGCGCATCGGAAAAATGTCCCAGATGAGCGTGGCAATGGCCCATTCCGGCCATGGCTCCGAAATGCTGCGGAATAATGGCCAGGGTTCGGCGGCAATCATCAATGGAATCGGCATATCGTTCGGCCAGATAACCCGCAATGGCGCGCTGATTATACGCCTCGGCAAAACCCGGATCGGCCTGAACGGCGAGGTTAAATTTTTCCGTTGCCGTGTCAAGATTTCCATGCTTGAGATGGTGTGCACCGCACTTGAGATGACAACATGCCTGGGCATTGCCGGCACGAAACCAGATCGTCCAGAGCGCATCCTGGGCCAATTCATAAACCCGCAAATCCGTATCATGAAGGGCTGCGACCAGGGGGCCGATGGCTTGAATATTTCCAACCAGAGTTAACCCCATGACCGCGGCGCGGCGAACTTCAGGCTCGCCATGCGTTAGAAAAGTGCACAGTTTCCCCCCGCACCAGGACTGTTTGATACATTCCGCTGCCCGGTTTAAATCACCAGCCTCCATCAGGGGTTCAAGAATATCCAGATATTCCTGCCCTTCATCAGGGTTGCGTTGTTGTTCACTTGCGACATTCGTCATACTTCGTCCTGAATCGGCAGCAGTACAAAACTTTTCCGATAATTCGCCGGGTTGCGACGGACATTAGTCGGACAGGCTCCTGCACTATCTTATGCGGCAAGCCAGCCTTAAGACAAATTGGCTGGATTTGTTGCCAGGTTCCGGCCTGAAATATCAGAACCCGTTCTGACCGCCTATGGGCATCGCTCCGCCGCCGGTGCCGGAGTCGGAATGAGATTCTTCAATCGGATGCGGATCGGGAAAATACTGTGATTTCCCCTGAATATCCTGGTCACGTCCGGTAAAAAGCTCCTCCTGGCAGCCACCCAGTAAGGGCATTGTAGCAATCACCACCAACGCTAAAACGCAGCGAAGGTTCATTTTACAGGAAGTATTGTCGCGCCGATTCATTGTTATGAATCTCCTGATTCATTTTTGCCATCGCTATTGTATAGATTCAAGTTGTTTCAAGCTAACGGGTGATTCCAGCCGCACGGTCCAGACAGCCAGCAGCACGGCTATAGCCAGTAGCACAGCCCCTGTGGTCTGATGGGCGGTTGTGACCACGGCCTGGGCCATATCCGGATGCTCCAGCGGGCCGCCGCCGCCCAGGGCGATCACAGCGCAAACACCCAGAAGTACCTGCATTGCTACCACGCAGAGCAGCGCCAGGCCGGTGCGTTTTAGAATTGGCTGATCCGGATTTAACCCCCAGGCGCGAGCACCGGAAAATAACGCCAAAAGCAGAACAATAACTGCAACGCTGATATGTAATAGCAGCACGCCTCCCACATGTCGCAGAATGGTTCCCAGCGTCAACTGCACCAGAAGTACACCCACCAGCGTCCATGCGATGCCCCGGCCAATTCGTGCACTTAACCGCGGCTTAGGCTGTATGTTGCTGGTCCAACTGGGTGAGCACACCGCCGCCAGAACCACCAGGACCGCAAAAAACACTTGTCCGAAGGCTCCGTGAATAATGGCCAGCGGGGTGCTGGGGTCCATACCCAGCCGGGATTTGGCCAGCGTAAAATGCCCCGTGACCCGCAGGCCGCCCATCAGGCCTTGAATAATGACCATGATCAGAGCCGTAAAAGAGGTCCACTTGACCCAGCGCCGATTCTCATGACGGAACAGGTAGATGGTCTGAATGAATGTGGCCAGCCCGACCAGTGTGCCGAACAGGCGATGCGTATGTTCAAAAAACACGCCGCCGGTCATGTGGGACAACGGGAAAAAGAACATGCCGAAGCGGAATGAATCCGGCCAATCCGGTACGGAAAGCCCGGCGTTAAGACCCGTTACCATGCCGCCGGCCATGATCAAAACCAGGGTGGCAATAACGGTGGAAAGTGTGAAGGAGCCTTCCGGATGCAGATATTGCCGCCGTTGCGGATTCAACCGGGCACCAAAAACACCCCCAATCCATGCCAACAGCCCGGCGGAAATTACGCTCACGGGTGCCCAGAGAAATTCATAGGCAATAATGCGCTGGTCGGTAGTAAGGTCTCTGCCCAGGGAACCCAGCACCAGAAGATTCAGCGCTCCGCTGATTAGCCCGACCCACAATCCCCCAACTGGCCCGCGCCGTGTGCGCCAGGCACCCATAAAGCCGCCGCCCATGAGTATGATCACCAACGCCAGAAGTATCAGCGGTGCCGGCACACGGTCCGCGGGCATGCGGAAAATGTATCCGACCGACCACATCAACACGGTGGTGGCCAGGCCCACAGCCAATACGTCGCCGGCATCTTTTCGGCGGTAGGGGCGGGGGTCAAGTACCGGAGGGGCTGTATGAGAAGTTTCCTGCAAGATAGAATCCAAAGGCATTATCTAATCCAAACAACATCACCATGGCGCATCGCATGATGCTAGTGGCAAAGGCAGGGCGGTTTCAAGTGACCAAGGGGCGGATTTTTAGTTTATTGCTGAAATTCGGGCAATTTCGCGGCACGGCTATGAAATTTTCGGATTTTTCTACCGGAAAAACCTTGCATTGTACGCTTGGCAATCGTATTCTCATCGCCCTGTTTGTTCCCTGCGCGGGAATACTGGATACTTTACGAAAGCCCCCACGCTTGAGGGACCAGGCCGGGGGCCGGTTATTTTGCAGCCGCGCGGATAGAGTTGACACATAAATTTCAAAGGGAGTTTCCCGTGGACGTGGCCATGGATAAAACAATTCTTGATAAAGCCGGCTCACTTATTGAGGCGTTGGGATATATTCAGCGTTTCAACGAGAAAATTGTGGTCGTTAAACTCGGTGGTTCATTTATGGATTCCCGGGAAGAATTCCGCAAGGTCCTTACCGACATTGTATTTATGCATGCCGTGGGCATGAGGCCGGTGGTGGTGCATGGCGGGGGCAAAGCCATCACGCAGGCGATGAATGAAGCGGGCATCGAAGCGCAGTTTGTTCTGGGTCGCCGCTATACTGATGACCGCACACTGGCGATTGCCGAACATGTGCTGGTCAACGACATCAACACGTTTATTGTTCAGACCATTGGTGAACTTGGCGGCAAGGCCATGCAGTTAAATTCGCTGGGTAGCGCCGTGTTGTTTGCTGAAAAACTTTATTTATCCGATCCATCCAATCCACGCATTGATATTGGCCGCGTGGGGCAGATTACGCGGGTGAACTCGGAATTGCTTCAGGCCCTGGCGGCGGCGGATTATATTCCGGTCATCGCCCCGATTGCCCTGGATAACGCCGGCGGAAAGCTCAATGTCAATGCCGATACCGCCGCCGGATTTGTCGCCGCCGCCTGCCGGGCGGAGAAAATGGTGCTGGTCTCGGATACCCACGGCATACGCCGGCGCAAGGATGACCCCGCCTCCCTTTTACGCAGTGTTTCACGCGAGGAAATTGAAAAGCTTGTGGCCGCGGGAAATATTGGCGAAGGAATGCTTCCCAAAGTGGAGGCGTGCTTTATTGCCCTGGACGGCGGCGTACAGAAAACCCATATTATTGACGGCCGATTCCCCCATTCCCTGCTGCTGGAAATTTATTCCGATCAGGGTGTGGGAACGGAAATTATCCGATCTTAATTGCATGAGTATTTATATGAACATCAGTGAATATAAAATCTGAACCGAGGCATCCTCATGAACCAGACTGGCACGCCCCCGGGCGGTAAATGTGATTTCGTTGATATTCTCGGTATGCCACGCGCCAGGCTGGAGCATCTGCTGGCCGTGGCCCAGCGGCTTAAGGCGCAATACCGCTCCACGGGCCGCAACGATCCTGTGGCCGCAGGCAAAACCCTGGCGATGATTTTTGAAAAGCCTTCCTTGCGCACGCGCGTGAGTTTTGAAGTGGCCATGACCCATCTGGGCGGAGCCGCTATTTACATTACGCCCGGTGAGATTGGCTTAGGCACGCGCGAAAGCGTCCCCGATGCCGCACGGGTGCTTTCGGGATTCTGCGACGCCATTATGGCCCGTACCTTTTCCCATGACACCATTGTGCAACTGGCCCGGTTCAGCAATCGGCCGGTCACCAACGGTTTAAGTGACCGCAGCCACCCCTGTCAGGTCATGGCCGATCTGCTGACCATTCGCGAACACTTCGGAACTCTATCCGGCTTGACGCTGGCGTATGTGGGTGATGGCAACAATGTCGCCCGATCATTAATGGAAGCCTGCGCGGTGTTTGGTTTGAAATTCCGCATCGCCGCGCCGGTTGGTTATGAACTGCACCCCTCGGATGTGCAAACCGCAGCCGGCATCCCCGGATTTGATTTTCAGGCCGGCACCGACCCCACCGCAGCGGTTCGGGCTGCGGATATTATTTATACCGACACCTGGGTCAGCATGGGACAGGAAAATGAAAAAGCCCAGCGAATGAAGATTTTTACGCCCTACCAGATCAACGCCCAACTCATTTCCGCCGCCCCGGCCCATGCGGTCGTCATGCACTGCCTGCCGGCGTATCGCGGCGTGGAAATAACCGATGAAGCCATGGATTTTGATCGCAGCATCGTATTTCAACAAGCCGAAAACCGCCTGCACTTTCAAAAAGGCCTTCTAGCCGTGCAAATCGGGCTGCCGCCCGATCGGGCTGCCGCCCGATCAGAGCAGGAGTTTTGAGAGAGTAGAGAGTAGAGCACATTCGGCTGGGACATATGAGAGGCTGTCGCCGAAACGCTGCCGCGCCTCCTGCGGTCTACTTTCTACTTTCTACTCTCAATGCCCGATCGGGCTGCCGCCCGATCAGAGCAGAGTTAGGAGTTAGAAGAGTTACAGGTGACAGGGGACAGGTTACAGCATGAAGAGGAGGATGTGAATAATGAGTAATGAATAAATGAATAAAAAATGCGGGGCGCACATTTTTTCACAAAGCCGCCGGCTCTGCTGGTGGTGAAACACGCGGAAAAGGTGTCAGGTACCTTTTTGGAGTGATCGGATATCCTCCGCACGCCGACGCGGCTTAAATGAAACGGCCGCCGCGTTAACCGACAAGGCCCCAAGGGGGATGCTCGTTAGCGCACCCGTGCTAACCAGTCCACGTGTTGCCACTACAGGACGGAATTGCCTACAATTGGAGGTGGGAGAATTGCAGCCAGGCTGACTGTTGGCTGCCCGAGAACCACGACCGGCGATTTAGACGGAGACTTTTATGACCGCCATGTCCAACGACGATTTTGGCAAATACATGCTTGATCTGGCACGGAACCCGTCGCCATTTAAGCCCTCGGCGACCTACGATGGCGACGGCGATTGCATCGAATTTATCGCCAGCCCGGAGGTCTATCGTGCCCAAAGACTCGATGACCTTGTGACCGTATATTATGGCCAGGAGACCGGAAAGATCGTCGGTTCGCTAATCAAGGGCATATCGAGGCTCCGCGAACAAATGGGGAATAAAATTCCCGGCTTCATAATCGAAATCGAAGATGGACCGGTCAAACTTGTTCATATCTTCCTGGCCAAGCTATGGATTACGCCCCCGGCTGCTGACCGGATTGTCGCCCGCACCTATAGAAAACTCATCGAGATCGCCGATGCCACTGGCGTAGAAGCGGAACTCGCCGGGGTGTAACCGTCCGATCGGGGTTACGCTTCGGGCGGTTGGTCCAGGCCGAAGGCGGTGTGCACGGCGCGCAGGGCGTTTTCTGCGTCGGCGCGGCTTACCAGACAACTGATGCGGATTTCGCTGGTGCTGATGTTCTGGATGTTAATTTTCTGATCGGCAAGAGCCTTGAACATGGTGCCGGCCACACCGGCGGCCTGCTTCATTCCAACTCCGACGACCGACACTTTGGCCATATCTTTTTCATAGGCAGCCGCCCCACCGAGTTCGGCCAGCAATTGCTCCATAACCGGTTTCAGGTCGGCAACGTCGCCATGTTCCACGGTGAAGCTGATGTTGGCGGTACCATCATCCAGCACGTTCTGGATAATGTCATCGACCACAATATTGGCCTGCGCGATGGCGGTAAAAATTCGCGCCACAATGCCCGGTCGGTCCGGAACGTTTTTCAACGACACCCGCATCAGATCTTTTTTTAACGCACAGCCGGAAACGGCAATATTTTCCATAGAACTGGTCTCCGCGACGATCCACGTGCCCGGGCGGTCGTGGCCGCTGTTTCGGACATGGATCGGAACATTATATTTTTTGGCAAACTCCACCGCCCGCGTTTGCAGTACGCCCGCGCCCACGCTGGAAAGCTCCATCATTTCATCATAACTGATGCGATCAATCTTCCGGGCTGTGGGAACAATCCGCGGATCAGCGGTGTAGACGCCATCAACATCCGTGTAATTTTCGCATACTTCCGCGTTCAGCACCGCACCCAGGGCTACTAAGGATGCGTTGCTGCCGCCCCGGCCCAGGGTGGTAATGTCGCCATGCTCGTTAATTCCCTGAAAACCCGCGACAATGACAATTTTACCGGCGTCCAGCTCGGCGATGATGCGGCGTTTGTCAATTCCCCGGATTCGAGCCTTGCTGTGAACGGCATCGGTAATCAGCCCGATCTGGGCACCGGTAAAGCTGATGGCATCATGCCCCTGAGCGTGAATCGCCATGGCAATTAACGCGATAGTCACCTGTTCGCCCGTGGCCAGCAGTTGATCCAGCTCCCGTTTCGGCGGGTTGGGCGAAACTTGCCGGGCCAAATTAATCAGCTCATCGGTGGTATGTCCCATCGCTGAGACTACGACGACAACCTGATGCCCGGAGGCTTTCGCGGCAATGACCTTGCGCGATGCAAAATGGATTTTCTCCGCTGTCGCAACCGACGTGCCGCCAAATTTCTGAACTACAATACCCATACCGGTTTTCTCACGCCTTGGCAAAGGCGTCAATTTATCCAATAACCGCCAAAAACGCAAAAATTACATGGAGGAAATCACCAAGGCCGGACGGGGCGGATACGGATTACAGGCGACAAAGTTTCTCGGCGTACCATCTTCGCGGGCACCCCGTCGAACCCAGCCGCCCCCTACCCCGCGACTTCACCGCTTGTCTAAAATTTCTTGCTGTGATGGCACTATGGCGATAATTTTCCAAAGGGGCACATACGGAGATAACCGCGGATTCCGCAGATTACGCGGATACCGAAGGGACTGGTTCGGGATTGTTGCCGTATTGGCCGCAGAGGGGGTAGTTCTGACTGCCCCGACAATTATCAGATACCGCTCGGCGTAATGCGCAAGGGGCTGTCGGAGCATGGAAGCTGGGCGTTATCCGCGTTATCCGCGTTATCCGCAGTTTTTTCAGTCTATTTTGGATTGCATAGTTCGTACCCTAATTTCTTACTGTCACAGCACCAGTTCCTGAATTTGCGATTCACTGTCTCGTTGGTACACTTTGCAAAAGATGGTTCAGTGCAAAAACAGCAGGGAAATCAACGTCAGCAGCAGCACTGCCAGCGTCACCCAGGTGTAAAACCAGTCATGATCCACTACGGCAAAAAGCACCACGGATACCGCTACACGTGTAATGGGTGTCAGCACCAGCAGCAGCAGGCCAAGGTCTATGATGC
>JAJZGH010000017.1 GCA_021798635.1 Planctomycetota bacterium
CAATCCAAATTCTTATCCTGCCACAGCCACCGCGATGGGTGTGGTCTGGGGCAATGATATGGCGACCAATTCTGTGACCGGTCAAACCGTGCAGATGAATGTTTTTGATCCGGATTCGCTGAACCTTACTCCCACGGGCAGTCTGCTTTTGTCCAACGAAAGCGGAGCACAATTAACTGAAGTTACCAATCCGGGTGCAACTCAGAGCATTTCCGTGTTGAATCTGACGGATGCCTCCGGCAACCCGGTCAATACCGATGACACAGGTTTTGCCACCGCCGCGCGCGGAACACTTTTATTTTCCGATGTGAAAAATAACGTGGTTTATGCCCTGACCGCCAATAACGGCTTTACCTTGAATCAGGCTTATTCCTCCGACAAAACCAACCACAGTCTGGATATGCTCAACTTCAGCACCGGCGCACTGACCCCCATCGTCACCGGCCTGGGCGGCCCGGCGAGCATCGGCTTTGTGAACGATCCAGCGGCAGTGCCGGAACCGGCAACCCTGGCCTTGATTATTCTGGCCGCGGGCGGATTACTGCTGATGCCGCGCAAGCGCGCTTCCCGATAACTTTCAGTAACGCTTTAACGCCGGGAAATATTGACGCGAAGCACGACCCGGCACATCCCAATTTTCCAACACCGATACAACTCCCAAGCCCCGCACAGCCCCCGCCGTGCGGGGCTTTTTTTCAAAACAAAGGTACCTGACACCTTTTCCGAAAAAAAAAGGTGTCAGGTACCTTTTTTTCGAGTTGGGCGATTTTTTTGCCGCATTCGGGGGTGGCGGGAAGGAGGCACCAGGGGAGGCGCTGCTTGGAGATGCGCCCTTGCGATGTATTTTCCGCGAGGCGGTGTGGAACGGAAATATTGCGGTGCGCAGCGACATCTGCGGCTAACACTCATTTGAATTAGTTGGTTCAATATTTGATAATAGCCTCAACGGCGCTGTGTAGCGCAGGGCCGGTCATGCGGGGACTTTTTATGCGGGCGTATTATTATTATCCACAGAGTTTGCGAACCACCTTGTCCGTTATGGCGGTGATCCTGGGTTTAATGATTTCTTCCAACGCACTGCCGGCAGCGGTCGCAGCAACTGCGGTAACTTACCATTCGGCGGCGGGCAGTAAAGTAGTCGTGCGCGGCCATTCGACGTTGCATGACTGGTCGGTGAAAAGCTCAACGCTAACCGGGAAGATGATACTAAGCGGGCCTGTAGCATCTGGGAAGCTTGTGACCCTTGATTTGCTGCACGTGTCCATTCCCGTATCCACGCTGAAGGGTAGCGACGGCAGTGGAATGACCCATACCATCATGCACGCCCTGCATCGCAAACAGCACCCGAACATCACCTTTGTTTTAACGCACGCGAAACTGCAAAACAGCAAGCCGGCAAAATCCGGCGGTTATATCTTCCAAACCGCCGGGTTATTGAAAATCAACGGCATTATGCGCAAGGAACCCATGACGTTGCGGATTACGCCACATGGGAGCGGGAAAATGACAGTGCAAACGCGCGTGAAACTTAAGATGCGCGATTTCTCGGTTAAACCCCCGACGGCCATGTTCGGAATTATTCGTTCTGCCAATGCAATTACCGTCAGCGCCAACTGGCAGTTGGCTGAAGTTAATAGCGGCGAAAAACCGGGATCCAAATAAACGCATGAAATCTAACGCTGCCCATTGTCCGCAAAACCGCTATAATTAGGCTAGGAGTCTGTCCGAGTAATCGCAATCCCGGCCATTCCTCGGACAGGCTCCTGGTTAAATTGGAGTATCGAATCTCATGCAGGTAATTCCGATTCTCCGGGCGGATCACCCGGCCGGACAAGAACACATCTCTCAGATAAAGTCGCGATTATCGCTGGCCCCGCTGCTGTTGTCCGGCCTGGAAGCCCAAGGCGAAAGTTTGACCGTGCAGGTGCAGCGGATCATCACTGATGTCCGCCGCACCGGTGATGACGCCGTGGTGCAGTACACCCGCCGCTTTGATTATCCGGAATATACCTTGGAGCACCTGCGGGTACCGCAGGAGCAAATAGATGCCGCAGTAAAAAACGCCGATGCAAAATTTCTCGCGGCTTTAGATATTTCCATCGCCAATGTCCGACGGTATCAGCAGGCCATGCTGCCTCCCGCTCCGGCACCCATCAGACCACTGGGATCTGATAGTGACGTGGCCATGCTGGCGATGCGTTATGAGCCGCTGAAACGCGTCGGCGTTTATGTCCCGGGTGGTGCCGGGGCGTATCCCTCCACGGTGGTGATGACAGTGGTGCCGGCCCAGGTCGCGGGTGTGGAAAGCATTTGTATTGCCAGCCCCATGCGCGGCGGGCAGGTGGCACCGGCGGTCCTGGTGGCAGCGGCGCGGTTGGGCGTGCACGAGGTTTACGCCATGGGCGGTCCGCAGGCGGTAGCTGCGATGGCATTTGGCACGCAAACCGTTCCGGCAGTGGATAAAATTGTCGGCCCCGGCAACAGCTACGTCCAACTGGCTAAGAAAGAACTCTTTGGCATTGTGGATATTGACAGCTTTGCCGGCCCCAGCGAAGTCATCGTTCTGGCGGATGATTCCGCAGATGCACGCGTCGTGGCGGCCGAGTTACTGGCTCAGGCGGAACATGCCCCGGGCAGTTGCCTGCTGATTACACCGAGCCTGAATCTGGCCCAAAGCGTGGAACTGGAACTGAAATCGCAATTGGCGTTGCTGCCCCGCCGGGAGTTAACCGCCAAGGCTCTACAATATGCCAGCGCCTTAATTGTGACCGCGGATATGGATTCGGCCATTAAACTCGTCAATGATTTCGCCCCGGAACATTTGCAGATCACCACGCGACAGGCCCGCCGTGATGCGGCCAAAATTCATCACGCGGGTGCGATATTTATCGGAGCCTACACGCCAGTGGCCGCCGGGGATTACCTGGCCGGTCCGTCACATGTATTGCCCACCTCGGGCACCGGGCGGTTTTTCAGCGGCCTTTCGGCAGAAAGTTTCCGCAAACGCATCAGCATTGTGGAGTTGGATGCCGGCGCATTGCAGATGCTTGGAGGCGCTATTTGCGATTTTGCCCGGACCGAAGGCTTTGATGCCCACGCCCGCTCCGTAGAAGCACGACTGCAGCAGAAGGGGCCGGACCATGGCGTTGGCTGAGGCAGAACCCATCGGCCTGATTGCCGGACAGGGCACCTTGCCACTGGCGGTAGCCCGCGGGCTTAAAGCGGCGGGTCACCCGGTGATTTGCCTGGGTCTATCCGGCCAAAGCCGCGAGGAGGAACTTGCCGCGCAGTGTGACGTATTTCATCGGGTAGGATTAATTCGGCTGAATCAATGGATTCGCGTGTTGCGGCGACACAGTGCCCGGCGGACGGTAATGGTTGGCCGAGTCGCCAAGGAAAGAATGTATGATCGCTTTCACATGTTGCGGTATATGCCCGACTGGCGTACGGCGCGGCTATGGCTGGTGCGGCTGCGGCATGATAAGCGCAGCGACCGCCTGCTGCGCGCTGTGGCGGATGAGCTGGCCAGCGGTGGAGTTGAAATAATGGACGCACTGCCCTACATCCCGGAATTGTTGGCTGCCAACGGCGTGATGACGCGCTGCCAACCCAGCGCGGACATTTTGGCCGATATCGATTTTGCCTGGCCGTTGCTGCGGCAAGTCAATACGCTGTTAATCGGCCAGAGTCTGGCGTGTAAAGACCGGGAAATCATCGCGGTAGAGGCCGTAGAAGGCACGGATCGCATGATTGAGCGCACCGGGGCATTGTGCAAACGCGGCGGATGGGTGCTGTGCAAGGCCAGTAATCCCAATCAGGATATGCGCTTTGACGTGCCGACCATCGGGCCGGCAACCATCGAACGTCTGAAGAAATTTGGTGCTGCGGCGGTGGTCGTGGAAACCGGGAGAACCATCATGCTGGAGAAGGCCGAATTATTAAAATTGGCCGATAAATTGGGCATGGTGGTGATCGGACGCACGGCGGGCGAGGGTTAACCGGCAAAATTCACCAATCCGTCGCAGTTCGCCAACCAAAGTCAATTATCACCGCTTTTTTCACTGTTTTTATGGGCCGTCATTTGACATATAGACGGGTATGACTAGTATCATAATTGAGAAACCGCCTGTTGCTTTTGCGGTGAAAATCATGAGCGAACGAGAAAAATTTGGAATTGAAGAACTCGCAGTCGTGCTGAGTCACTATGATATTGGTGTCATAAGCACGCTAAAAGAGTACGCTCGCGGGTCACGGAAAGCTCCAAAATTGCTGATTCGCTCTGAAAAGGGAGATTACCTGCTCAAACGCCGGGCACGCGGCAAAGATGATCCGTTCAAGGTGGCATTTTGCCATGCGATTCAACTGTACCTGGCGGAAAAGCAATTTCCGTTGCCGCATCTGATTGGTACCAGGCATGATAATAATTCGATGTTGCAGCTTTCCAGCACAATATACGAGCTTTTTGAGTACATTCGCGGAACGGGCTATGACAGCTCGCCGGAGGCCACTCAGGATTCCGGACGCATTCTGGCGCTTTATCACAAACTTCTGCGCAATTACCGGCCGGAATATGACCCGCCTACGGGGAGTTACCACAATTCGAAACATATCGGCAGCAGCATTGATCAGATTCCCAACACCATGAGCCGCAACAGGCAAGGGCATGGCAGCACAGCTGTGGTAACAGATACCCTGGACATATTGCGTACAGCGTATGTGGAGGCCGCCGCCAAAGTTAATGAAATCGGACTGATGGACTGGCCGCTGCAAATTGTGCACTGTGACTGGCATCCGGGAAATATGCTGTTTAGAAATCAAAAAGTCGTCGCAGTCATTGATTATGATTCCGCACGCATGCAGCAGCGCATTGTGGACCTGGCCAACGGGGTGCTGCAATTTTCAATTATTGGCGGTGGTGATGACCCAGCGACCTGGCCGGATCACGTGGATGAAGGCCGCTTTGAAAGATTCATGTACGGATATGATTCGGTGGATATGATAAGTGTGGCGGAATTACAGGCGGTACCGTGGCTGATGGTAGAAGCCATGGTCGCGGAAAGCGCGTTCCACATTGCGGCGACGGGATCATTTGGACGCATAGAGGGATCTGGATTCTTGAAAATGATTGAGAGGAAAGTAAAATGGGTACAGGACCATGCGGATCAACTGATGAAATTAATTCACAGTTAGCCGTAAGATCCAGTCGCCATCTGAGGCGCGACACCAGTTCTTGGGTCCGCCACAGGTCGAAAAGTTCCGCGTTCACGGAAGAACCTCGGATACGAACGAAACGGGCTAAACGGCGGTTCTCAGAGGCCATCGTACGGATGGGAAAGATTTCTGTATGTTGGATCAATCCGGCCAGCTCCGGCAATTGCCGGGAATGCGGTCGAAGCAAAAATATTCCGCACCATGGAAGCGGACGATAAAAAGGAGTTAGCCATGAATGTGCTGATGCCTCAAACAAATTTAAGTGGAAATTATGCGTTGATTTGTGAACGACTTAAGCAGGTTCGCACGCAGGTCTGCGGCCGCCGCGGACAGTCGCGCTTCGCATTTTTGCTGGGGCTTTCACCGTCCACCTACAATTATTATGAGAAGGGCCGTGTCCCGCCCGTGGAAGTGCTGGATTTGGCCGCCAAAATATCCGGTGCGCCGCTGCTATGGCTGATTCGCGGTGAGCCGGCGGATTTCAGCACCACGACGTTGAATTTTATCGTGGGTGAAATGCCGGAAAAGCAAACCGGCGAAACTAAAACCGATCCCGTTTAAAGGGATCCGAAGTTTTCGTGTTCTGGAGGTACGAGCAAGTTCGAACCGGATGTTCAGCGCATCATATTATTAACTGCGCGCCGCAGCGTGCAGATAGAGAGATGTTTCAGGCTGATCCTTTTTTTTCAAATAAAATTCGATGTTCACACCCGGAAAAGCGTATAATTCAGACTTGGATTTTGCCCGAGTACTGGCCGCGCGGGCACTCGGACAGGCTTCCGGGCGGGCGAAGCCCTGTTTTGACAAAGGTATCTGATGCACGATTATTCCGGGAAATCAGTTCGCCAACCCGTGGCTTTCGCGCTGCTCATAATCGCATCCTTGATTTTTATATTCGGAGCTACCTCCGCGCGGGCGCAGGTGGCGGGGTTCGGCTTTCTATCACCGCGCGTTGTGCAAACCACGATGCAAGCAACGCCCGAAAAGTTGCAGGCACCGGGAAAAGGCGTCTTGGACATTACCTGCACCGTCATACCGGGCTATCATCTGCAAAGTCACCACCCCTTTGATAAATTTCTGGTACCGGCGGAAGTTACCCTTTCTCCGGTAACGGGATTTCACTTTGGAAAAATTACGTTTCCAAATGCTCGGACAATTCCGGCATCGGCTCAAATAACCAGTTTTGGCAAACTCTCGGTTTATGAAGGACAATTTGTCATCCACGTTCCATTTACCGTTTCTATCGAGGCACGCAATGCACGCAACGCTATCAACGCAGCATTTACATTTCAGGCCTGCAATGCCCAATCCTGCCTGCCCCCGCAAACGCTGAAACTTTCAACTTCCGTTACGATCTCCGGTGCGCAACAGCCCGCCGCCGGCGTGCACAAACCCGCCAAACCCATACAGGCCGGCCCAAGCCATAACACACCCGTTGCCGTTACTCATGTCACGCGACCGCAATCCAGTACCCAGACGACACTGGCGGCTATCCAGTCAACGCATTATCACGTTAAAACTGTTCATGAGCCGTTGTGGCGCTTGATATTATTTGCGCTGCTGGGCGGATTGATTCTTAATGTCATGCCGTGCGTGCTTCCGGTGATACCATTAAAAGTTCTGGCTATGGTGCAGCAGGCACACGGCTCGCGCAAGATGGCCGTCATTCATGCCCTGGTATTTTCCGCGGGAATTATTAGTCTGTTTTTAATTCTTGCCGTCGTCATGGGTGCGTATCGGGCGGCCAGCGGACAAGCCCTGACCTATGGCATGCAGTATCAACACCCGATATTTTTAATTGCCATAGCGTTAATTGTTCTGGCATTGGCATTATCCATGCTGGGCGTGTGGACTATTCAAGCTCCCAACGCGTTGTACGCCGTTGAAAGTAATCATGGCGGACTGGCCGGGGCCTTTGGCATGGGCTTGCTTGCGACGCTTCTGGCAACACCTTGCAGCGCCCCCTTTCTGGGCGTGATGCTGACGTGGGCATTGGTGCAGCCGACCGCCATCATCGTACTATTTTTTGTGCTCATCGGAGTGGGCATGGCGTGGCCGTATGTGCTGCTGGCGGCATTTCCATCCTGGCTTAGTCATGTCCCGCGTGCGGGGCGCTGGTCGGATATTGTCAAACAAGCGCTGGGGCTGGTGATGGTGGCGGTGGCGGTTTATCTGTTGTTAAGCACCGAAAACCATTCGCAAATTACAGCAGGATTTCTGCTGGCGATGATTCTGGCGATCGTCTGCTGGGGGTGGGGAACATTGCCGGATATTAATATGTCGAAGGTAAAAATCTGGGGTATCCGTCTGGGATTTGTAGCGGGCGGCATCCTCGCCGGTGGGTCCTATCTGGCGTGGGCCGGTGGAATTCATGCCACCAGAAGCGCGCGGACGGCACCGGTCCAATCGGGAAACGGGCAGGCATTTGCCGTAAATCGGTGGCAGGAATTTAACTGGGATGCTATGAATGCGGCCTTAAAGTCCGGGCATCCGGTCGTGGTGGATTTTACCGCTCCCTGGTGCATTAACTGCCGATTTGTCAAAGCCACCGTACTGGATGCACAAGCGGTGCGGCAGAAGATCAAACAAACCAGAGCGGTTCTCTTCAGTGCGGATATTGATCAACCCATTCCCAAAGCGTTCTGGCTGAAACTGGGCGGCCGGGCAATACCGTATCTGGCCATTTTATCGCCGAAGCATCCGACAGTTCCGGCAATTCTGCGGGATATTTACACGCAGCAGGCGGTCATGAATGATATTAAAGCAGCCGTCCGATAAGTCCGACGGCAAAAAACTGAATCATTTGCCCGGTTGATTCGTTTGGCATCTGGTGCCAGGGCAAGCCTGCAACTTGCGATTGACACCGCACCGGGATACTGCCGATGATGAAGGGCAGTGAAATTCCTGCGTTGGAAACGGAAAGGCAGGCCTTGAATTTGAAGTATAAACAAATCTGGATGACTCTTATCTTAGCACTGTGTATCGCGCCTGGATTATCGCGCGGCAGCACGCTGGGGACGGGCTGGACCTACCGGCGTGTGTTACGCGTCAATTTATTTCCAACCTCAGCACCGGGTAAGAATCTGGCCTGGGCACAATTCTATACAAATAGTGCGCGACTTCCCGATGGCCGGGATTTGCGCGTGACCACCGCATCGGGAACCCTATTGCCCATGCGCATACTGCGCGTATCAAACAAAGATGATCTGGTGCGCTTGGCTTTTCAGGAGCCGGCGGCGGGGGAATATTTTGTATGGTGGGGTAACAAGCATCCCGGAGCGGCACCTCCGGCTTTGAAAATTGACCGTGGAATATTTCTGCGGGTGTATCCGCTGGTGCAAGGCCCGCGTCGCAACTGGCGACAAATGCGGCGGCACTTTAAGCAGGCGACGTGCTTTGCGTCTATGTTTGTGCCGGAAATGTTCATGGGCTACGACCCCACCGGATGGAATCGGCAGGACATGATGTTGTACCGGGCCACCCTGCACATTACCAGCGCCGGCAACTATACCTTTGCGTTTGATGTGGCGGATGTGGGATTTTTGAATCTTAACGGAAAAAATCTGCTGACAAAAACCCGCCCGGGCGGCATGATGGGACGCGTGCGCTTCAAACGCAGCATTTACCTGAAACCGGGATGGTACCCGATGACGGTAGGTGAATTGCACCTGTGGTGGCTGGCGGGACTATCGGTAGACTGGAAACCGCCCGGATCAGCGCAATACGCTCCGATTCCGCCGGCGGCATTTGCACCGGCCAATCAGGCTTCGGTCGGGGCGCTGCAGAAAGTCGGCGGTGGATATGCGGCAGACTTCTCTATTAAACCACAGTCGCAATTATTTGTTCCACCAGATAATTATCTTCAGCGTTACACCTTTTCCGCCCGCGTACCTGCAACATTTGCGCCGGGCGTGAATTGGACATTTTCCGACGGCCAGACCGCCCACGGCCTGCAGGTAGACCATGAGTTTTTGGCCCCCGGCGTCTACACGGTGCGCGAGACGGTAAAACAGGCAGGCAACACCTTTATCGCAAACCGCCGCATATTGGTACGCACGGAAATATTTTCAAAATTTCCCTATCCCCCCGTGGACCCCTCAGGCGTGGTGGCGGATATTATTGATAATTACAATCTGAAAACCCTTTCCGGCCGACAACTTTTCCGCGGCATCATGTTTTATCATCATTACCGGAATCTCCGCGGCTTGCGTGCGTGGGGGCTGGCATGGGCGATTTCAACCGATGAGCAAAATCCGCAAGCCGTCGTCAATACCGCGGACATGCTGGTTCGCCGACAGTTGGAGAAAGGCCAATTCCGACAGGCTGGGAATATTTATCTGCTGGCTTCGCGAAAACATATTGACGCCATGACCCAGGCCCATCTGCTGCTGCATTACGCGGTAACCGCCTGCAATTATACGTCTACAGCGCCAGAGGTGCTCCGGAACCTGCAAAGTTGGAAGGCGGGTCACACCCATTTGTCCAAGCCGGCTGCCCATGATATTGATGCCGCCCTGGCCTACGCGGCAATCGCCAACGGTAACGGCGCCGCCGCCGCTCGATACGTCACACAGGCCGGTGACGTAACGCCCATGGCCTATAGCGCCCAGGAGATTCGGCAAGGCGTGCTGGCTCGCAATGTGGAAAGTTATATTGACAGCCGGCATTACCGCACCGCCGACCATCTGCTGGACCAATGGGAACTGCAATTCCCGCGGGCGATTATCAAAGGCTATACGCGGCTGCTGCGCGTCAAACTGATGATGGCACAGGATCATTTTCTAAATGCCGCAAGCATTGCCGTGCAATATGTTAATAGCGAACCAAAATCATTTTATGCCGCGAAGTTACTGTATCGCGGCAGTGAAGCATATAAAAATGCAGCGAAGATCAATCGCTCTGAACTTCTGCTGGCGCGGCTGAAAAAGGATTATCCTGAATCTCCGTATGCCTATAAAAACTGATGTTCTATCGCCCTTTAAAGAATTGCAGATCGGCATGGCGCGGATACATTTTTCGCACGGACCGGAATGCCACATACGGGGTTACGCCATCACAGAGCATTTTTTTATAAAACAATTGGCTTACCAGCGCCGCATCCGCCCAGCGTATTTCACGCCGCGGACTGATAAAAGCTGCTGCGCCGGTACCGCGTACAAACGCTTCACCAAAAGTCTCATTTCCAGTAAGGCAACTGGAGGAAAAGACCACCTTTCCCGTAAGATCACCAGCCAGGGTAATAAGCTCATCAATATCCACATCTTCCAACTGCAAAACAAGTTTACGCTTCAAGCCGTGCATGGAAAAATGAATGTGCCTGCTGCTGGACATGCGGGCCAGTTTTAAAAAATGGCCGAGTTCCAATTTGGTGCGTATGAACGAATACAAAGGCTTGGCTCCAATCATGCGGAGAAATTCCCCCAACAGTCGGCCCTCGGACCAATGTTTTTCGGTTGGGTTTCGCGAAACGGATTCAATGACCACGATTTTGTTGGACGGTTGCAGGCGACGTGCTGGCATTCGACCGGTCTCACCATCTACATACGTGAAATAGGCGGTACCGTTGGACAGGAAGGTGACGCGGGCTGGAAACAGCCTTTCATTTTGCCAGGGGGCGTATATGCGGTCGCCAATATGGTAGGGATTTGCCGTCACCCGAAACCTCCAGTCACAAAGGTCCATTATACCCGATGCGCCGCCGTCTTTCGGAATAGCCCAAACTCAAATTAAGTGGAATAGTTATAGGACGTAAAAATTGACCTATCTCGCTCGTCACAAGACCGATACTACGCAGTTTCATATAGTAATATTCGTCTTTACGAGGCCCCGGGGCGTTGCGGCTTAACCACTTTCCAGGCCAACCCACAGGCTCGCATCAGAAGAATCGTGACATAGGTAATGTCAATTTCATACCAGCGCATCCCATGGGCGGCGGAACGCTGCTGGGCATGGTGGTTGTTGTGCCAGCCTTCTCCAAAAGATAACAAGGCCACCCACCAGTTATTGCGCGAGTCATCGGTTGTCTCAAAATTGCGGTAGCCCCAGGTATGAGCTGCGGAATTAACAAACCAGGTCGCGTGGTACATCACGACCACTCGAACGCAGACTCCCCAAAGAACCCAGGAAACGCCCCCCATCGCAGTGCCCAGCCACATCCAGCCGAGAGCAAATAAAATGGCGGCGAGAAAAAACTGCGGTACGTACCAGTACCGATCCAGAAAGCACAATACCGGATCGCGCTGAATATCCTTGGTAAGTTTCGCAGGGTCATCACCCAGACGCGACGAATGGATGATCCATAACAAGTGAGACCAGGAAAAGCCGTCACGCGGCGAATGCGGATCACCCGGCTCATCCGATTGCGTATGATGCAGGCGATGCGTGCCAACCCATTGAATGGGTCCCCCCTGCCAGGACAGGCAGGCAAAGATGGTTAAAATATATTCAACAGGTTTATATGTAACGAAGCTGCGGTGAGTCAGGAGACGGTGGTATCCCAAGGTGACGCCTAATCCGCCGGCAATCCATGCCATAATAAAAAATACGGCGATGGATGAAACGTGAATAAACATCGGCACAAAGGCCACCAGTGTCAGCACGTGAAGAATCGCAAAAACCGTAGAGTAATACCACTGAAAATGCACCGTTCGGCCATCGCGCAGTTCGCGTTGGAGAAGCTTCGTGTTTACTGCCATGTACCGCCTCATGTTATGGACCTGCCGCATCGCGGTAAAAACAACTTCATTACCAAGCCGGCACGTCCAGGGACTCAAGCACTTAGTATAGCATACCTGCCTGCAAAAAAAAGAACTCTGCTTATTGAATTAAGCTAATTGCATACGTTAATTGCCAAATCAATAAACTCTTGTATAGTAAAGGCCCCTACGCCACAGGGATCGTCCGCGGACACAGGCAACCAACACACGTACTGAAAGGCATCACGTTATGGAAAACAAATTCCCATCACTGGATCGTCGGGACTTCGTCAAATTGGGGGCAGTTGTCTCCGCGGCGGCAGCTCTTGGGGACGGGGGTTTTGCAGCCGCAGCAGATGCAGAAAAACTTCCGCCCCGGCAGTTTTTTCATCCCCAGCGCATTCGCTACAACCGACATTCTCTGATTTTGGACGATAAGCCCTTTTTTATGTACAGCGGTTGCTTTCATTATTACCGCTGCGCCAAACCATTATGGCGCGAACGATTCGCAAAAATCAAAGAAGCGGGCTTTAACACCGTACAAACCTACGTCGCTTGGAATATGCACGAAGTCAAAATGCCATCCGGGGTCGATGATTACTCCAAAATCGACCTCACCGATCTTGACGACTGGTTGACCATGGCCACGCAGGAGTTCGGACTTTATGTCAGCATCCGCCCGGGACCTTACATTTGTGCCGAATGGGATACCGGCGGCTTCCCGCAATGGCTGATGACTAAAAAGCCGCAGGGATATAAAGGCGAATGGTTGCGCAGCGATAATCCGCTTTTTATGGCCTGGAGCAGCCACTGGTACAATGCCGTTTGCCCGGTGATCGCCAAACATCAGATTACCCGCAAGGGTCCCGGCCAACCGGGCGTGCTGATTTTTCAAGTCGAAAATGAATACGATTTCCCGAGTTTCCCCAAGCCGGTGAAACAGACGTATGTGGAATCTCTTGTCTCCGCTGCGTTGAAAAACGGCATTGAAGTTCCGTTGTTTATCAACTGGGGAAGTTGCGTGATGGGCGCGAAAAATCCGCTTCTCAGACGGGTATTTGATACGATGGATTTTTATCCGGGCTGGAATGTCAACAGTGTTCTCGGCTCAATAGAGGGGATGCGCGAGGGACAAAATGATGCCCCATTAATGACCGCAGAATTGCAGGGCGGCTGGTTTTCGGGGGTCTACAATGTTCCGCCGCTGCGCACCCATGAAGATCATTATCGGGCGGATTTAATTCCACCACAGATCAACAACCTCACACTCTTCTGCATTCAGCATGGTGTGACGATGGTTAATTATTACATGCTCTTCGGCGGCACCAATTTTGGCGGAAGACCCGGCGCGGGTATTGCCACATCGTATGATTACAGTGCTCCCATCCGAGAGAACGGCGGTGTCGGAACCAAGTACCTGCGGGTGAAAGCTCTGGCGGCCATGCTCAAGGAACATGGCCCGGCGCTGGCACAATCGGAAGCTTTGCCTGTTAAAGGCAAAACCGGATATTCAGATGTTCATCTGGCGGGGCGTAAAGCGCCGGACGGCGGCGTCTATTTATTTATCCGCACGGATCAGCACGGGCACAGCCGCCGTGGCAACGCGCATGCTGCTATTTCCGGCGTGGGTACTGTTGTGTTTCAGTATGAACTGGAACCGTTTGGCTCCAAGATTCTCTTTCTTCCGGCCGGGGTTACGTCAGCCGATGGCGGCAAATGGCTGCCGGAACCTCAGCAAGATCAGAAACGTCCGACGGACTTGCCATCGGGTGTGATCATTGGTTCCGTGAAATCTGCCGCGGATGCCGAACCGAATCACTGGCGGGCAATCAAGCCGAACCAATCGTTGGCGGAGTTGGGGGTCTATGTTTCGGGATTCAGTTATTACCGGGCGAAATTAAATCTCCATCCCCTGCCGCCAAAACTTTCATCCGTTGCACTGGCCGCCACCCTGAATAATTCCGACAGCGCCACCGCAAATGTTGATGGGGAAATCATTTATTCCAAAGGGGGATCCGGCGCTACCGCCCTGTACAAACCCCAACAGCCGCTGCAACCGGGCCGGCACACGGCCACGCTTGTGTATGAAAACCGCGGCCACCCCAACGGTGGAATGGGCATGGAAGCGCTGTACGGAATCACGGATGTTTCTGTGGTGCCCGCGGACATATCCGGAAAGTCTGTCAATCCGTGGCGCATGAAGGAAGTGCGGCAACCACGCGATCCTAAACATGCGACTTTGACGGGGACCCAGGTTTCTACCCATGGCTGGAAAGCTGTTACACCGCATGAGGCGCTTAGCGCCGTGCAACTCAGGCAGCCGCATACCAGCGCCGTATTTCGCGCCACGTTGCATATCACACAGAAAGACCTGACCGAACACAAAACCGCACTTCACTTCAGCCGAATAGATGATAGAGGCTGGGTATTTGTCAACGGAAAACTTCTGGGCACCACCGATGACTGGGGCAGCGCCTGGACATTTAACGCTGAAAAACTCCTGCATATTGGAAAAAATAGCTTAGCCGTGCTGGTCCAAAATATTGACGGCTCCGGCGGCCTTGGCGGCGTGAAGCTCATTTCCGCGCATGACGCATCCGCGTTAGCCACCAGAGTCGGTTCCCTGGAATTTGCGCCGCATCCCACCGGCGTTGAATCAGGCTGGCATAAGCCGGGCTTTGATGATTCCGCGTGGCAACAGCATCATCTGACCGGACGTCCGCAAGATGGCACCAAAGCTGCGCTACTTTCCTGGCACCGTCTGGAATTTGCATTGCCCGCGGTAAATGCGGATATCTGGCTGCCGTGGTGCCTGAAAATTCAGGCGACCGGCACGGGCTTTATTTATGTCAATGGACATGAATATGGCCGATTCTGGCAAGGCGGCGGACAGCGGGAATATTATCTTCCGGAATGCTGGCTGGACACGCGTCCGGGCGGCAAAAATATCATTGCCTTATGCCTGCGGGCCGTCGATAAACCCGCTCAGGTGCTTTCGGCATCCATAGAACCGTATGTGGTCTATGCGGAATACCGCCCCAAGCAGAGTTGATCAGGGGAGAATCAGCATGGCATCGCCAAAGCTGTAAAATCGGTAGCGGCGCGCGATCGCCTGTTGATAAATTTCCTTCAGCCGATTCATCCCTGTTAACGCCCCGACCAGGGCCAGGAGCGTACTGCGTGGCAAATGGAAATTGGTAATCAGCGCGTCAGTGAGTTGAAAGGTGTATCCCGGTTCAATAAGCAGGTTGGTTGAACCAGAGAAATCTACCGGCGGCGTTGACGCATTCAAAATGGCGTGGGCCATGGTTTCCAGGGTTCGAACCGTGGTCGTGCCGACCAGCACCATTCGGCCTGATCGCACTTTTTGTTCGCGAATTCGTTCCACGGTGGTGCGGGGAACTAGAAATGTTTCATGGTGCATCGGGTGGTGATCCAAGCTCGCCGCTTTCACCGGCAAAAACGTCCCCAAACCGACATGCAAAGTGATGAAAGCGCGATGAATCTGCCGCTGCTCCAACTGCGCAAATACCTCGGGCGTAAAATGCAATCCGGCCGTGGGAGCCGCCAGGGCACCGGCAGCGCTGGCGTAGATAGTCTGATAGCTTTGCGCATCCGCGAATTTATCTGCGGACGCGTCCCTTGTGGTGCAGGCATCCTGCCTGCCACTATCTTGAGCATCAGCAAAATTACCACCACCCGCTTCACTTGGTGGAGGCACCCCTGACGCGGCGGAGGGATAGCGGCTTGCAGAATTTTTCGCTGTAAGTTCGCGTGCTTTTTCAATATAGGGAGGCAACGGAACATCTCCGAACCGGGCCAGAACTTCCGCAGCCGGTCTTGTATCACTGACTTCCACAATCCATTGGCCTTTTTCGGCTTCGCGTTCCAGCAATTTCAGGTCAAGCCGATCAATCCCATGGGCAGATCTCGCATTTAGCGACATGCCCGTTTCAGCACGACCCCGCGTGCGCAACAGAACGCGCCAGATTCCGGGCGAGAGTTCATTAATAAATAATCCGGTGATTCTGCCGCCCGATTGCTTGGTCAGGGAAAGTTTCGCCGGCAGCACGCGCGTATCATTGGCGATCAAAAGGTCTCCGGGCATCAGAAGATTCGGCAGATCAGAAAAAAGACAATGGTCGATCGAATCCGACCTGCGGCGATAGACCAGCAGGCGGCTCTGATCGCGCGGAAATACCGGGTTGCGGGCAATTAATTCCGGTGGAAGCGTATAGTCGAGTTCGTCCGTATGCAACATCAAACCCAATCAGGAAGCACTGGGGACATCGAGTCTGCTGCTACGCCGTTTACGTAACATGCGGGATCGCGCCAGGCGGCTGGAGAAAAATGGCCGGCGCACCCGCCCCGCATCCACATCCAGGGGGAGATTCATCACGGTGTCGACAATGCTTTGAGCAGCTTCCGGGCGCGCCAGATGACGCGTGTTTTCCCGCATGAGTTCCAGGCGTTGGGGATCCTCCATGAGTCTTTGAATCTTCCAGGCCAGCGTCGGCAAATTGTTACTGCGAATGGCCACACCGCATTCCAGTAAATGCGCCGAGTTACGCTCTTCCTGCCCGGGGATAGGATTAACAATGCACAGAGGCAAATTTCGGGCCATGGCCTCACTGGTTGTCAGGCCGCCGGGTTTGCCCAGCAGAAGATCAGCCGCTGCCATGTATTCATCCATCAGGGGCGTAAAGCCCACCGGAATCACTCGTGCTGCTGAATTGCGATTCTGCCGCCCGGCCATCTGATCCAGGTGTTGTTTTAATTCTTCACTTCTTCCGGCGATCACCACCAGTTGGACCGGCCGCTTAATTTTAAGCAGCTCCGCCAGCAGGGCCTGTACCGGCCCGACACCATACCCGCCGGCGGAAACCAGGATGGTAAAGACATCCTCCGCCAGGCCGAGTTTTCGGCATACCGCGGCGCGCGATTTATGCTCCATAAACACCGGATCAATGGGAATGCCGGACATGCTGATGCGGGCCGGATCAATACCCATTCGCACCAGAAACTCCCGCGTTTCCTCCAGGAGCACAAAGTACTGCTGGTACGTTCGATTCAGCCACATGGCATGGCAGTCATAATCTGTAACGACAATGGCCGGCTTGACCGGGCTTTTGCCCGTTTCATACAACCAGCCTAAAAGACTGGCCGGTGTAAAATGGGTGCAGATAATATAATCGGGTTGGAAAGCCATGGTCGCCTTGAGAAATGGACGGGCATTAAATTTCTCAAATGCCAGTCGCATTTTTTCATTGCGCCACGGGGTGTCAAATGTATCATAGATCCACCCCAACATGCGGGGGGCTTTGTTAATTAAATCAAGATATGTTTGTGAGTAAATGTGACGAAACAGGCGGGTGGTGTATTTGAGCATATCCCAATGCTGCACCTCCCCCACCCCCGGATGCTGCCGGCATATTCGCAACAGGGCGTCTGCGGCCCGTACATGCCCGGTACCGGCGGACGCGGAAAGGAGCAATACCTTCCGTTTCATTTCGGGACCTTCTGCCATAACTTCCTTCTCTTACAGCAATCTTTACAGTGCCAGCAACGCATTGATTTTAGCGGCGCAAATAAAATCATTTTCCGAGATTCCGCCTATGGCATGGGTGTTATACCGTATCACACATCGGCTGTAACCCACTTCCATGTCCGGATGATGATTCTCCATATTCGCCAGCCACGCGACCGTATTCACAAACGCCATGGTCTGGTAGAAGTTCATAAATTCAAACGCTCGAACCAGCGAACCGTTGCTGAATTCCCATTCCGGAAGCGATTTAAGCAGTTTACTGATCTGAACCTCGGTGTACGGCTTAACCCCGCCTTCGCAGGCCTTGCACTTGCGGCGCGTGAAATCCATTCTTTGAGTCTTCCTGGCCATAGTCTGCGTTCCTTTTTCTGCCTTGAGTATTATACCCCACGATGATGGATAGCGTCGATGGCACGGTAAATAATGGCAAGGGAGCGTCTAAAAAGCGCTCTATGAAAATAAGTGACCCTGCGCCGCAGCTGGTGGGGTGTACGCCTGAATGCACGCGACCGTATCATTTTCAACGCGGTTTACCAGGTTGCTTACCCGATGGGAACGCATCTCTTCGGTGGCAAAAGGCTGGAAAAAACGGCGGGTTTCCGGAGCCTCCGGCGGTGCGGAAATATAGGCCATGGCTTGGGCCACGTGCAGCAGAACCGGCATACGTGCATGTACCGGCTTAACCAGCGCATTGGCGGCTGTGGTAAGAATGACAAAATTCAGTTCATCGCCGAAGCGGTCATACAGTCCCGCCAGACAAAATGGGCCGCCGGATGTGAGTTGAAAAAGATGCGGGACCGAAACGCTTGCCGTTTTTCGCCATTCATAAAATCCATCTGCGGGAATCACACAGCGCCGCCGTCGAAAAGATTCGGAAAAACTGGGCGTTTCCAGCACCTTTTCCGAACGGGCGTTTATCAGCAAATCGCGTGTTGAGCCGGCCCCTTTCCGGATAAATCCCCACTGCCCCGACCGAACCACCAACCCGGATTTGTCACAGATCATAAACGTCTGCTGGCCGGGCGAAATGTTGTACCGGGGCAGACTTTTTGGCACATCCGTCAGCCAGGGCATGGCATTAAATGCGGCCGCAGGATTGGCCAGTGTGAAGCGTCCGCACATGGTTCTGTCCTTACTCCGGAGCCACATCAACCGATACGTGCATCGTATGCTTACCCCCTCCAAGAATCACGCCCCGCAAGGGTGAAACATCGGAAAAATCGCGCCCATACGCAATGGTAATGTGGCGATCAGCAGGGATCATATCATTGGTGGGGTCAAAATCCAGCCAGCCCAGCTCAGGCACGTAAGCGCTGAACCATGCGTGCGAGGCATCGGCACCAATCAGGCGCGGTCGGCCCGGCGGAGGCAGCGTCAGCAGGTAACCGGAAACGTAACGGGCGGCAAATCCCATGGCTCGCAGGCACGCAATACCCAGATGCGCAAAATCCTGGCATACACCTTTGCGGTGTCGGAAGATGTCCGCCACGCTCGTGCTGACGGTAGTGGCCGTAGAATCAAACTTAAAATCCCGATAAATCCGGTGCATCAGGTCTTCCAATGCTTCAACAATCGGACGATCGGGCAGAAACGATTCGGCAGCATACGCAGCCGCTTCGCTGGTTGGCATGATTTTTGTGGATTCAAAGGTAAACTGCACCACCCGCCCGAAATCCGGAAAATCAGTGGTAAAAAGACTAGCCCTGGCCTGCTCCCACGGCGGATTGGAAAAAAGCAGTCCGGTTGAGGGAGAGGTTATTTCAACTTCGCCCCGGGAAGTCACCAGCAGTTCGCGGTGCGGCTCCTGAATGCTGAAGAAGGTCTGCCGATTGCCGAAATAGTCCAGGCGATCCGTACGCATGGCTGCGGGAGAAATTTCCAGATCCGAAAAATTCCAGATATGCCGTGCGGCCTCCCGCGGCAACAGATGTGCCACGTGATGACAAATGGTAACCGGCTGCTGATAACGGTAACGTGTGATATGTTTTACTTTATATACAGGCATAGGTCATTTTCCGAACGTACGGTAGTTCGCCCCAATACTAAGATGCCGGTTCGGCCACCGACGTTGATAATTGAAAACCCAGTTGCCGGGATTCGGAAACATGCACCAGATACGCCCGGCTGATGACATCCGAAAGCATCCGCAATTCATCCATCCATATTTTCAACAGACGATCCAGATGTTCCCGGGGGCGATTATCATCGGTATCATCGCTGCGGCCAAGAGTATTAAGATCAGCCAGCCGAATATCCGTAAGTAATCGCAAGATGATGCGTTCCGGAGCTGATAAACCAACCCCGGTGCCGTCGGGAACCAGAGATGCCAGATGTTCCTGTAACCGCACCAGTTGAAACGCGGCGGAGCGCGGATTACTTTCATCGGCTAAAAGCATATCTAAAACCGGCGGCACCTGAAGATTGGTCGTATAGCGGCGACGATAGGTAATAATAGAATCCGCAATTTCCAGAACCGATTCCAGCAGCGGGCCTTCACGATCCACCACGGGCACCAGCGTTTCGGAAAGCAGTGTCAGCGTAGCCAGCACGCGCTCCAGACGACGACCAATATCCAAAAACCGCCACGCATAACCACGGGTCATGGATTCCATGGTCAAGCCGTCAAACGCGGCAAAGGTGATAATCAGCCGATCCAAAGCCGGCAAAATATCCAGCAACGCCGGATCGAACGTTTCGGCCCGAGGGAAATCCTCATCCAGACGGTTGATGATCCGCCAGATATCCAGCGACATGCGATCCCGCACCAGAGCCGCGATACGATAAATGGATTGCAGCGTCGCCGGAAAGCCGTTGGGGTGCGTGTTACGCATGAGGATTTCAACGAGTCGGGCTTCCGCGGAAAATTCCCGCCCTTCCGGTTGCGTATACATGGTCTGCTTTTCCAGGGCGGAGAACAGAATGGGCAACTCGGCGGATGCGTCAAAAGTCTGGTCCATCAGGCGGGTGACAATGCCGCGGGCCAGGCGGGCGTTGGCCTGTGCCCGCTCCTCATACCGCCCCAGCCAGAATAAATTATCTGCCACGCGACTGGGCAAATCCCCCAGAGCGCGGGAAAACACGACGGCCTGACCCGGAGGCTGCAGAAAGCTGAACGAATCAACCGGACCATCTGACAGCACCCACGCATCTTTAGAACCGCCACCCCGCTGCATGGACACAATCATCGAATCCGCTGATCCGGAAAATCTGGCCAGCCCACCCGGCATCACACAATACCCGTCATCCACGGAGGTGGCGTGCAGTCGCAAAACCAGATGCCGCGGCTGCACCCGGTTTTCCACCAGCACCGGCGCCGTGGATAAGGCAACATAGTGTTCGCCGACGAATAGCGACGGCCCCGCGAGTATACTGTTTCGCAATTTTTCAAGCTCATCCCAGCTTAATTTTCCCGCGAATACCGGCTTATCCTGAATGGAACTGAAAGCGCGCTTAATGACCATTTGCGGGAGATTATCCAGCACATATTTTCGTGCCTCGGCATTGCCGCACCAGAAGGAGTCCACCGACGGCAGCAGTAAATCTTCGCTGAATAAGCGACGACAAATCGCCGGCAGAAACATCATCAAGGCGGGAGATTCCGCCAATCCTGATCCCAGGGCATTGGCCACCGCTACATTGCCGCAGTACAGCGCCTGCACCAAGCCGGGAATCCCCAGGGCGGAATCGGCACGCAATTCCAGCGGATCGCAAAAATCATCATCCTGTCGTCGAAAAATCACGTCCACGCGTTTTAACCCACCGAGCATTTTGAGATAAACGTAATTATCACGTACGATCAGGTCGGCCCCTTCCACCAGCGTGTAACCCAGGTACCGCGCCAGATACGCATGTTCAAAATACGTTTCGTTGTATGGCCCGGGCGTCAACAGCACGATGCGCGGATTTTCCCGATTCGACAGAGATTTAAGCGTTTCGCGCAGCCGACGAAAAAATGTTGCCAGACGGCTGACCCGGCAATCCCGAAACACATCCGGCAGCGCCCGGGAGATGACCATGCGGTTTTCCAGGGTGTAACCCGCGCCCGACGGGGCCTGAGTGCGATCAGTCAGTACGACAAATCGTCCATCGGCACCACGGCCCACATCCGCGGCGTAGGTATGCAGACGCCGCGCTCCGGGAACGGCCACGCCGTGCAGGGGCCGCAGGAACAATCCCTGGCCAAAGACCAGCTCGGGTGGAATAATTTTTTCAGCCAGCAGGCGTTGCGGGCCGTAAAGATCATCCAGTATGGCATCAAGCAAACGGGCGCGCTGGGCAATTCCCGCTTCCAGAACCGCCCAGTGGGCGGCGGAAAATACTACGGGAAGTGAATCCAGATGCCATGGTCTGTCCATACCGGCCGGATCACCGTAGACGTTGTACGTGACGCCATTGTCATGAATCAACTGCCGGGCGGTTTCCCAGCGATGGTGCAGCTTTTCCGGCCCCAGGTCGTCCAGCAGATTAAAAAACATCTGCCAGTGCGGCCGCACCGCCCCTTGTGCATCGAGCATTTCATCATACAGGCCCGGCGAAGGAGCGTACGATGTATACAATCCGGTATCCACCAATTGCCGCGGCAGGACAGCCTGTTGTTCTTGAAGAGTCATACACCTTTCAACTATACATGATAGTCCGGATTATTCTAAATCATTTCCGCTACTAAACTCGCCGCAAGTCCAGTGTCAATGGAAACTCCAGTGAGCGATCCACCTTACGCGGTCGAAGGACACCTGGCGAATGACCAATCTTAATAAATCGCGCCATCCGCCGCGACTCGGCTTCAAAAGCGTTGACCGGAAATTGATCAAACGACCGCCCTCCCGGATGTGACACATAATAGCTGCATCCTGCAACCGCCTGATCATTCCAGGTATCCACCACATCAAAAACCAGCGGCGTGTGCACCCCAATGGTCGGATGCAGGCACGCACCGGGCTGCCAGGCCCGGTAACGCACTGCCGCAATAAACTCTCCGTTACGCCCCGTTGCATTCAACGGCAACAACACGCCATTGACTGCAATGGTATGCCGCGTGCTGATCATCCCCGATGTTTTTATCTGAAGGCGCTGCAGCGATGAATCCACGTAACGCACCGTGCCGCCTCCCCCAGGCTCCTCGCCCAGCACATTCCACGGTTCCATGGCCTGCCTGAACTCCAGCTTCATACCGCCGGCTGCCACGGACTCTATTTCCCCCAACAGCGGAAAGCGGAACTCCAGGTGCGGGGCAAACCACTCGGATTTCAGCGAAAAGCCCGCCAAGGCGGTGTCCCGCAGTACATCATCAAAATCATCCGCCAGATAATGCGGCAGCATGAATCGGTCATGAAGTTCCGTGCCCCAGCGCACCAGCGGCGTATCGTAAGGCGTTTTCCAGAATCGGGCGATCAGCGTACGCAAAAGCAGTTGCTGTGCCAGAGACATTCGCGGATGGGGTGGCATTTCAAAACCGCGGAATTCCACCAGCCCCAGCCGGCCGCTGGAGGAATCCGGTGAATACAACTTGTCAATGCAGAATTCCGCCCGGTGCGTATTGCCGGTTAAATCAATTAATAAATTCCGAAATATACGATCCACCAGCCACGGCGCAGCCTTCACGCCCTGCTGTCGCTGCAGTTCGTCCATGGCGATTTCCAGTTCATACACCATTTCCGGACGGCCCTCATCCGCACGGGGAGCCTGACTCGTGGGACCCATGCACAAACCGGAAAATAAATACGACAGCGCCGGATGATTATGCCAATAGGCCACGAGGCTCTTAAGCAAATCCGGGCGGCGTATAAAGGGTGAATCGCCGGGCGTCGCTCCCCCAATAACAATATGATTTCCGCCGCCCGTGCCCGTGTGCCGCCCGTCCAGCATAAATTTCTCGGTTCCCAGCCGGGAGAAATGGGCATCTTCATATAGACCCGTGGTAACGGTGACAGCCTCCTGCCACGTTTTCACCGGGTGAATATTGACTTCAATAACGCCCGGGTCAGGCGTTACTTTTATGTGGGCCACGCGCGGATCTTCCGGCGGCGTATAGCCTTCGATAACCACAGGCGTTTTGAGTTCCGCCGCGGTTTCTTCAATGCGCCCCACCAGGTCGAGATAATCTTCAATATGTCGCATGGGCGGCATAAATACATGCAGCGTGCCATTGCGCGGCTCAACACAAACGGCCGTGCGCACCACATACGGTGCGGATTGTCCCGGTTCCGGTTTCTGGGAAGGATTTTCTGATAAACCCGCCCGGTATTGAGCCAGCGCCGAAGCCGTGCCTTCTTCCGCCAGCTTCCACTGCTGGGCACGCCAATGGCTCTGGCGTTCGGGTTCAGGCACGCCGCGTCGATACTGCTGACCGTCATGCACCTCAGGCAATTCCGATACGTCCTGCATCGGATCGCGTTGGTAAATGTGCGGATACTGACTCTCAGCCACCCAGGGGAGGGAATCCAGGGCAAGCCGCAACCCCATGGGTGAATCGCCGGGAATTAAATAAAGCCGCTCCGGCCGCAGAAACCAGGCACCGGTTTGCCAGATTCCCTCACCCGGACTGCCAATCGGTCGCAATGGCAGAACGTATCCCACAATCTTATCCAGCCCTTGTTCAAATATCTTTGCCAGTCGCAGGCGGTCTTCCGGATTTTTAAGATTATTTTTAAGCGGATCAACATTGACCGGCAACCGCCTTTCCTTCCACAGGTAATACCACACATCCTCATAGCCCGCCCAGGCATGAGAAAAAGAAACATCGCCCTCCAGTCGATCGGTCAGGCGTTGCAAAAAATCCCGCGCGGTAACATCCGTATGCTGATGCTGATCTTCAGGATCGGCAATCAGTTTCGGATCATTCCAGATGGGCTGGCCATCTTTCCGCCAGTAAGACGCCAAAGCCCAGCGGGGCAGCGATTCTCCCGGATACCATTTGCCTATGCCATAGTGCAACAAGCCGCCCGCAGCAAAGCGATCATGCAGTCGCTTGATCAACTCTCCGGCGATTTGCCGCTTGTGCGGCCCCTGTGCGGTGGTGTTCCATTCCGGCGCATCGACATGATCAGTGGCGACAAACGTGGGTTCCCCTCCCATGGTCAAACGCACGTCGTGCTTTTCCAGAAAAGCGTCCACGGTATGTCCCATTGATTCGATGCTTTTCCATTGTTCTTCCGTATAGGGCTTGGTCACGCGCGGATCTTCGCGCACGCGCCGCACGGACATGCTGAACTCAAATTCCGCCTCACAGTCATCAACGGCTCCGGAAATGGGCGCTGCCGATGATGGCTCGGCCGTGCAGGCCAGCGGAATATGTCCTTCACCGGTAAATAAGCCACTGGTGGCATCCAGGCCCACCCAACCCGCGCCGGGAAGAAACACCTCCACCCACGCGTGCAGATCGGTGAAATCTATTTCCGTACCGGACGGCCCATCCAGAGATTTAACATCAGCCGTTAATTGAATCAAATAGCCGGAAACAAACCGGGCCGCCAGACCGCAATGCCGAAATAAATTCACCAGCAACCACGCGAAATCCCGGCATGATCCAGTCCGCAGCGCCAGCGTCTCTTCCACGCTTTGCACCCCGGGTTCCATCCGAATGAGATATTTAAGCAGATGGTTAATTTTTGTATTTATTTCCACCAGAAAATCCTGGCATCGCAGACCTTTGCGTTGGCACGATTTCAGCAGATCTTTTAACAGCGGACCGGGTTCCGTGGTTTCAAGGTACGGCCCCAGCTCGCGTTGCAACACGGGGTCGTACGTGAAGGGATAGTTTTCCGCATCCGGTTCAAGGAAAAAATCAAAAGGGTTGATCACGGTCATTTCCGCAACCAAATCCACTTCCACGCGGAATTCCCTTGTAAGCTCCGGAAAAACCAGCCGCGCCTGATAATTGGCATACGGGTCCTGTTGCCAATTGACAAAGTGTTTCGCCGGCAGCACCCGCAGCGAATAACTGCGAATCGGCGTGCGGGTGTGCGGTGCCGGGCGCAGTCGCACCACCTGCGGCGACAAGGTAACGGGGCGATCATAGCGATAATGGGTGACATGGTTCAGGGCGACAAGTATTGCCATACGTTTGAAACTCCCAGACGACTGCAATTATTGAATTTCATGCCGGCCGCATATCAACAGTTTTTGAATTTACTGTTCCATTTTGACAGCGGGCCTCTGGTGATTCGGCTATTGCTGCTGCTGCTGCTGTTGTTGAACCTGCTCCTCAAGTATCCATGGCACAACGCCGCCCCGGCCGGTGTTGCCGAAAATCGGCACATTCAATGACGACGTCCGCTCGCCCACCAGGTTGCTGGAAATCTCGGGTAAATCCATGGTATGCACCTCAACTTTCATGGTTTCAGTGGCATTGCCACGGTACACGCCTTTATGCGGCGGAACGTCCATGTAGTTCCGCCCGACGGCCATTTTTACAAAATTATCTTTGACTTCACAATTATTGGTCGGGTCGTAGCCCATCCAGCCGGTGGTGGGAAAATAAAGTTCACACCAGGCATGGGTTTCCGCAGCTCCGCGGAATTGCTGATTTCCGGCATGAATAAAACCGCTGACATAACGCGCCGGAATGTGCAGCTTACGCGCCAGGCCGATCATTAAATGGGTAAAATCCTGGCACACGCCGCGCCGGTGCTCCAGCACTTCCGCTATGGTACTGGAAGCGCTGGTGATGCCTTTTTCGTACACAAATTCCGCATGAATCTTATCCATGATATTCAATGCCACGCGGGCCAGCGATTCACGGCCGGCGGGCCTGATTTGCTCCGTCAGTTCCGTTAACGCCGGGCAATCCACCACCGGCGCATCCAGGCGCAGCATATCAAATAAACTGTGATCCGTGGGCGCACTGGGCGGCCACATGTCCGCGGATTGCAGAGTCTGGCGGTCACGATCATAGGTTTGCACCACACTGACGGCCGAAATTTTAACACTCCGATGCAGCTTGTTAATAGCAAACGTGTGCACCGTATTGCCCAGCCAGTCAAAGTAACTATGCACCTCCGACGCCGGCCCAATCCCCAGAACAAACGACAAACGATGCTGCAATCTTTCCTGCCGCGGGGCCATGCGCAATTCCATGACCGTTTCACTAATCAGGGCGGAATAATCCAGTTCGGTAATATGCGTAACCTGAACGAGCATTCAATAAAACTCCAAAACACCGCTTCCATTTTGCTGCGGACGCTATCTCACTATCAACAATCCGCCGGCCCGGGCGCTTACCATTTATCCCATCACCAGTTCCATGCGCGAGGCCTCCTCACCGGAACGCATCAGCCATTGCTCCTGCACCGCAATGGAAGCATCGGCGGCGGAGTTGCGTATCTGTTCAAGAAATGCCAGCAGCCCCTTGTCCTGCGTGGGCGCTGCTCGGGAATATTGCAGTTCCGCAAATAAGCGCCCCAGCCGGCGCTGCGCATCGCGTCCGGCGTCCGCCGCCAGAACGGAACGAATCCGATCCACCGCTTCCAGCGCATGGCGAACACAGAAATGAACGCTGCGCGGAAATGTCGGCTCAAAAAGAATAAATCCAGCCACCAGGCCGGGATCAATTTCGCCCACATTAGCGCGGCGAAAAGCTTCAATGGAACAGCAGGATCGCAAAACCGCCATCCAGTGAATCACGCGCGCCGCCGGATCCAATGTGGCCATACAGTCCATCCGGTACAATGTCTGATATTTCGCCAGCAGAATCCGGCAGGTCATATCCGCCCGTTCGAGATATTTGGACAGTTGAATAAACATCCACACCTGCCCATGGTCAATGGTTTGATCCGCCAGCCCCTGCAACAGCAGCGAACCCGTCAGCATCTGGCGGAAAAATTCCTGCGGGGAATCATCAAAACGCGCCACCGCGTCATCCGCTTTCAGCGACCAGTACAGCGTATTAAGCTGCTCCCACATTTCATTGGAAATGCTTTCGCGGATGGATCGGGCATTTTCCCGTGCTTTGGTCAGGCAACTCATCAGACTAATGGGGTTGGAAGCATCCAACGCCATGTATTTAGCTACACCCATCAATGCCTGAATGGGCGTATGTTCGGGCTTGACCAGCTCCGGCAGCATGTGTTCCTGCCATGTGATTTTCAATACGTCCACCACCGCCTGATGCGAGAGGTCCGGTGCCAGTTCCTCCGCACCGGTTAATGAATCCACACTGACCATCAGAATACGCGCAATATGTTCAGCGCGTTCAATGTACCGACTCATCCAATAACTGGCGTCCGCTACCCGGGCCAGCAGTGCTCGCGGTAAACGCGGAGCCGTCCGGGATGATGTTAATAATGCCGCGCGCGTCATCGTTTGTTCTCCGATTCAAGTACCCATGTATCTTTGCTGCCCCCGCCTTGTGAACTGTTGACCACCAGCGAACCTTCCCGCAATGCCACACGCGTCAAACCGCCCGGCATCACCGTAATTTTTTCCCCATAAAGAATATAGGGCCGCAGATCAATCCGCCGCCCCCGCAGAGCGCCATCCACCAAACTGGGCTGCTGGCTTAACTGCACCACCGGCTGAGCAATAAAATTTCTCGGATTATCACGGATCTTACAGGCAAACTCGTCGCGCTCGGCCGGCTCGGCCTGATGCCCCATCAACATCCCATAACCGCCGGCCTCATTGGTGGCTTTGACCACCAACTGATCCAGATGTTCCAGCACATATTTTCGATCATCCGGGCGGCTGCAAATGTATGTCGGCACGCTTTGCAGGATCGGCTCTTCCGCCAGATAAAAGCGGATCATATCCGGCACAAACGGATAGATCGCTTTATCATCCGCGACACCCGTTCCCACGGAATTCGCCAATGCCACATGCCCCAGTCGGTAAACATTCATCAGCCCCGCCACGCCGAGCATGGAATCGGGCCGAAAACATAGCGGATCCAGAAAATCATCATCCACCCGGCGATAAATCACATCCACCCGCCGCAGGCCTGCGGTAGTCCGCATGTAAATGTAATTATCTTCCACCAGCAAATCCCGCCCCTCCACCACTTCCACGCCCATTTGCCGCGCCAGAAAACTATGCTCAAAATAGGCCGAATTAAATACCCCGGGCGTGAGCACCACGATGCAGGGGTCTTCAACTTCCGGCGGAGCCAGATGTTTAAGACACCGCAGCAGATTATGCGGATAATCTTCAATGGGACGCACCCGCGCCGTTTGAAATAAGGCCGGGAACACCCGTTTCATAACCGCCCGGTTTTCCAGCACATAGCTCACACCACTGGGCGTGCGGCAATTATCCTCCAACACCAGATAATTGCCCTTGGCATCGCGGATCAAATCCGTTCCGCAGATCGTAATATAAATATCCCGCGGAATATTGACGCCGATCATTTCGCGCCGGAACATTTTGGCACCGTAAATTAATTCGGCGTCAATAATCTTTTCGCGCAGAATATCCTGCTTGTGATAAATATCGTGGCAGAAGAGGTTTAACGCGATCATCCGTTGTATAAGCCCGCGTTCCAGATGCGCCCATTCCTGATCGGGAATAATGCGGGGAATTAAATCAAAGGGGAATATCTTTTCCACGCCCAGGGTATCTTTATAAACCGTAAAGGTGATACCCTGATTGCGGAAGCACAGGTCCGCCATGCGGCTGCGATGCTGCAAAGCCGTCATTCCAAGATCATGGACCCGGGAATACAACGCGTCGTAGTGCGGCCGTGGGCAATCGGGCTTTTCAAACATTTCGTCGAAAAGCCCATCAATCTCATAACCCTGAAACATAGAAGCCAGTCCCTTTCTAACTCGGACCAGCCCCCGCCAATCTCATTATGCCCCAGATCCCCCCCGAAAAGCAACCCGTGACCAGGAGTTTGACACCGCGGGCGTTGTAATTTTTCCGGGCGGGGTAAAAAAGCCGCCTTTTCACAGGAATGCTCAAGCCCACCGGGATAAACCCGGCGGCTCGCCGGTCGAGCTGATGCGCCCGCGAAAAAGGTGTCAGGTACCTTTTATCAGGCCGGTAAAAAAAAGGTGTCAGGTACCTTTTTGGGGAAACGCTAGCGCTTCACGTTTTTCAACTGTCCTATAATCCGTTTGATTTGATCGAGAATCGCGGCTTTTTGCGCTTTTAACGCTGCCATATGCCGGGCGCTAGCGAAGCCCTGATCATTGGTGATGTGGAAATCCACGTTGACGAGGGCCACATTTTGTTTGGCCAGAGCTACACGCAAAATGGCCGCCAGATACTGTTCTTGCGACTTACTCGCCCCACCGGCCTTCATGGCCGCCGCATACGCCAAGCCCGCTTTCCCCATCGCCTCTTGAGCCTCTGCCAAAGCGTCCTGGCTTTGCACATCGCGTATCCAGATTTTTCGCGGATCATTAGGCTTAAGGTTCCGCTTTTTCAGTTGCCAGTACGCTAAATCCTGCATATTAGAATCCAGCAGCGCCCGCGACCGGGCGGCAAGTTCTGCCGATCGCAATTGCCGAACCGCCACTGCATTCGCTTTTGTGGACGACTTTTTGAGTTGGCGTAATTGATCAAACGCCTGGGCTGCCAGCCACTGCTGATGATCGCTTTGCTTGG
>JAJZGH010000231.1 GCA_021798635.1 Planctomycetota bacterium
CCGCATGGGGAGTAGCGGTGGATAGCCCGCATCGCCACATCGTTTACCTGCATGTGCTCATGCCGCCCACCGGTCAAACACTCAACATTGCCCGACCGGCGGATGGTGCGGTGTTTGCCAGCGCCAAGCTGCTTCATGGCGGCCCCATAGCGCTGGCCAAAACCGCCAGTGGTTATTCGCTAACGCTTCCGACCGGCGTGCCATGGAGCCATCTTGACACGATTATCGCGATAAAGGTTAAGCCAACGAATTGACGACGCCTTCCGTGAATTACAGGCAGTCGATCCTTGCCGATCGATCCCGATGCTGCATGGGGTTGTTTTAACCCATGGAATTCCTTATTCCAGCGGAAATAGCTGATACCCCGTGCTGCGCCCGCCGGCCTGATCCCGAAGCATTATGCGCCGTTGCAGCAGATCATGGATGTCGCGCAGGGCAGTATCCTGGGAGCACCGGGTGAGCTTCGCCCATTTTGATGTGGTAAGCCTTCCTTCAAATCCATTGAGCAGACGGTTGGCGGCTGTACATCTTTTTCACCGCAGACGCAACGATAATCACCGCATTACATGCGGTGATTAAGGGGCCTATTCGCCGCATTACCGGAGAAACCTCACTGCGTCGCGGCTTTGCCGTCGTGTTGAGATACGCCATCGCCGCTATCTGTAGAGCACCGGATGATTAATCCGGTGGTTGATCCAGTGCCGCCAACCAACCACCGGGTTATCACCACGGTGCTCTTTAACCACCACGCGTCCGCGAAGCACCGGATCATTAATCCGGTGGTTGATCCAGTGCCGCCAACCAACCACCGGGTTATCACCACGGTGCTCTTTAACCACCACGCGTCCGCGAAGCACCGGATGATTAATCCGGTGGTTGATCCAGTGCCGCCAACCAACCACCGGGTTATCACCACGGTGCTCTGTGACGCGACGATGCCCAAGGTGCCAAAAATCGTCCCGGCGCGCCGGGATCGCAACCCGGCGATTACTTGGAAAGGCTCCTTGCGATTTTCCTGCATGGCGGTCAGCTTTCCCGGCGGCGGAAACGTATACTACAAAGCGGCGTCACGTTTGGGGACGCAAAATATATGTCTAAAGGATCGGAAATATGGCAACATCCGCAGGGGAGGCCGCGAACACAACGGTCAATACCATGCCCGAGGAAGCATCTACCCGGCACCGTCGGGCAGTTCTCCTGATCGTGTTATATGTGGCCGCTCTGCTTGGCCCGCTGGCCTTGGCATCCACCGGCGGCGTCGTGCCTGCCGGGCAGTTTATCAAACAGATCGCATTAGGCCTGGGGCTGGCCGGCTTGATGATCATCGCAACGAGCTTTATTCTGGCCGCCCGATATTACTGGGTTACGGATCCCTTTGGTCTGGATGCCGTGATGCTTTTCCACCGCAGAATGGCCATTGTCGGCTTTTGTGCGATTCTTTTGCATATCGCCCTGTTGTCCTACCTGAACATTGGTCTGTTAACGCGGTTATGGCTGCCCTGGCATTTACAGTTGGGGCGAATTGCGATTCTGTTGCTGACGGCTCAGATTATTGTAAGCATTTATAGATCGCAACTGCGCGTTGAATTTGAAAAATGGCGCGTTACGCATCGCTTTGTGGGGCTGGCGGTACTGGTTGTCGCCTTTACCCACGGCCTGCTTTCCAGCGGAGCTTTTGCGCCCTGGCCGCTACGGATTGCCGTGGCGATAGTGATAGCAGCGGCATTCTGGTCCCTGATCTGGAGTCATATCGTTCAGCCGCGCCGCCTGAAGGAATATCGGTATGTGGTTCAGTCGGTTGGCAAGATCAGCGCGGGCGTGTGGCAAATTAAATTACAGCCGGGGGCCGGGGGACGGTCTTTGCGCTACCGTCCGGGACAATTTGCTTTTTTCCATTTTCACCGTACCGGCGCTGATGCCCCGGGAGAAGAACATGCCTGGACCATTGCCTCCAGCCCCAGTGAGACGGATGGACTTATGTTGGCCATCAAAGAGCTTGGCGATTTCACGCGCACCATCGGCATGACCCAGCCGGGCGATGTGGTCACGGTGCATGGGCCATTCGGTCGATTTTCCCATCGCCTCCACAGGGGAAATGATGAACTGGTGTTTATCGCCGGCGGTATCGGCATCACACCGTTTCGCAGCATGATCCGGTGGTTGACTGATCGTGCGGAAAATCGGCGGGTACTGCTGTTATATGCCAATAAATCCGCCGGCGATATTCCTTTTTTTGACGAACTGGAGCAATTGCGTAACCGCAGCGAGGGTCGCGTTCGAGTGGTTCATGTATTAAGCCGGGCGGATGAACAATGGCACGGTGAAAAAGGCCGCATCGACATGGCGTTGCTAAAAAAATACTGCAAGGATGATTTGAATGGAAAAACATTCTGGATTTGCGGCCCCGGCGCGTTTACTGCCGGTATGATCCAGGCACTGCGGGAAGCCGGCGTCGCGGAAGCAAAGATTCACAACGAAGCCTTTTGCCTGCTGCACGCCCCCGTGCAGGCGGACGGTCGTGGCCGCCGCCTTAAAGCAATTACAGCGGCAATTTCCTGCGCTCTCCTGCTGATGGTGGTGTTATTCGCACTGATTCGCACCGATTTTCTTACGGCACGCGGCAAAGGTAATCCTCACGCGCGGCAGAGGCCCAGGCACCGCCATGTTGAACCGGGCCTCCGGTGAAAATAGTTTCCAACGTAAAAACGCCGCCGCGAATGTTTCCCACATCAGCCTCCAACCCCAGCCACGATGCGCCCCATAGCTCAATGGGGCAGCGTTGAGTTTGAATCGAAATATAACTTAATCACACGTTATTGTTTCCGACGGCGCGCTGGACTTATGCGCCGCCCGGCCGTACGCCGCGGAATAGTGCTCCCAGCGTGAAGCGTCCCGGCCCCATAAGGAACATCGCCACGACGATCACCAGCAGGCACAAAGGATATTCGCATCCGTTATTCATGACATTGAATCCGTGGCCATGAGTAACCCATGTCGCCACCATCATGTTAACAGCCAGGGGAACAGCGATAATGCGCAGGCCCGTACCGACCAGAAAAATCAGGCCGCCAAAAAATTCAGCACAGGCGCTAAGAACAGCACTGACCCATGGCATGGGCATGCCCATGGAAACAATCATGCCGTGCCAGCCCTTCAGGCCGGGTCCGCCAAAGGCGCCAAATAGTTTTTGCGAACCGTGATATAAGAAAATGGCCGCAATAATCAGCCTGATCAACAGCAGGGCAACATCCTGCGTCGATGTGGTGGATCGGTTGTAACTAGCCATAAATTCTCCTGAAAGTTCGATGGGCGAACAACAACTTCAACGATGTTACCATACCCTTATTGCCGGTTGCCAGTGTACAATAAACTTACAGCATCCCGGCGTTAATAAGTGCCTGGGTCAACACTTCACGATTGGCCTCCGCCATTTCGCACAACGGCAACCGCATTTCGCCTGTGTCGCGACCCAATAAGGCCATCGCGGTTTTTACGGGAATTGGATTGGTTTCGATGAATAGCACTTTGCACAGCGCGAAAAGTTTGTGGTGAATGCTGCGAGCCAATGCGAAATTACCCGCATTTACCGCATCCACTAGGCTTCGCACCTGCCCGGGCACAATATTACTGGCCACACTTATCACACCTTTGGCTCCCACTGCCATCATCGGCAGCGTCATGGAATCATCACCGGACAGCAAGGTCAGGCCCGCCGCGGCGGCTTCGGTGGTTAAATCAATATTTCCCGCCGCGTCTTTTACGGCGACAATATTTTTGAAATCTTTTATCAATCGCACCATCGTGCCGACACTCATGGTAATCCCGGTGCGGCCCGGAATGTTGTACAGCACAATGGGAATATCCGTCGCCTGGGCCACCGCTTTGAAATGTCGATACAGCCCTTCCTGTGTGGGTTTGTTGTAATAGGGATTGACCATCAGCGCAGCGTCGGCACCGGCGGATTTGGCAAACTGGGTCAGTTCGATGGCTTCATCGGTGCTGTTGGAACCCGTTCCCGCAATCACCTTCAGACCGGTACCGCGCGCCGCTTTAACGGCAATTTCAATAACCCGTTTGTGCTCCGCATGGGATAACGTCGGGGATTCTCCCGTCGTGCCTACCGGAACAATGCCCTGTAGCTGATGCTGCGCCTGAAATACGATCTGCTTTTCAAACGCGGCAACATCCAGAACATTGTTGCGAAAAGGCGTGATTAACGCGGTAAATGTGCCATGAAACATGTATCAAACTCCATCATAATTCAATTTCAGCCCACGCCTGACATCGCGATTTTCATGCGGGCCACCGCTTCCCGCAGTCCGATGAACAGGCTGCGGCTTACAATGGCGTGGCCAATGTGCAATTCACTTAAGTGCGGCAAGCGGGCGATGGTTTGCACATTGGTGTAATTCAGGCCATGGCCGGCATTCAACTGCATGCCGGAATTCAAAATTTCCTCACCAGCCGCCCGCACGCGTTCAAATTCTTTATCCCGAGCGGGACCGGCAGTGGCCAAGGCATAGGGGCCGGTGTGCAATTCACAAATCGTAAAGCCGGCTTGTTGTGCCGCATGGACCTGGCGCAGATCGGCATCAATAAAGGCGCTGCAGGTTATGCCCATGTCGCTAAGGCGTCTTACCACTGTGGATATGGCCCGGTCGTTGGCAGCCACATCCAAGCCGCCTTCTGTGGTTACTTCCGTGCGCTTTTCGGGTACCAGCGTTGCCATCGCGGGTTTAACGCGCCGGGCAATTGCCACCATTTCCTTCAGGGCCGCCATTTCCAGATTCAGCGGTACCTGAACGCTTTGCCGCAGCAGTTCCACATCGCGATCCTGAATATGCCGCCGATCTTCGCGCAGATGCACGGTAATTAAATCGGCACCGCCCAATTCAGCTTCCACTGCCGCCCAGACCGGGTCAGGCTCGGTGCCCTGCCGCGCCTGCCGCAGCGTGGCCACGTGATCAATATTGACGCCAAGTTTGGCCATTGAATGTTCCATTCGTCATACCGGCCTCGCCGATCTACCCGTCGGCGGCCAAGCCCCATATTTTATCCGTTTGCCGGCCGCTTGGCATCCAAGGCTGATTTTTTTATTCAAAGGTGTCTATAATGGCTGGGCCTGCCCAAGGAATGGCCGGGATTATTAGGACAGGCTCTAGTATAAAGTTTCTATCAGGCGAAATTATAGATGAAGTCCAGTCGCACGCGATTTAAAGAATTCCGTCAAAAACTCCGCCAGGGATTGTTAAAAGGGGATCGACTGGTAGACCCCCATGCACCACGTGTTGATCCACCGCCATCCCACGGCGGCCGGCATTCCATGGGAGGCCCCTCCGGTGAAAAACACACGTTTAAATATTCCAAGCGGCATCTGCTGGGGCAATATCGGATCATGCTGCGCGGATATTATCGTGCGGTCACAGCCTTGCTGCTGGTGGCCATTGTCAGTTCGGTTGTCGCGCTGACGCCGCCCTATGTGCTGAAACTGGGCATTGATTATGTTTTTGTACGTAAGCCGCTGCCGATTACTCAACATTTACCGCCCGGCGGTTTGCGGCACTGGTTTTCCGATTCGCCATCGCACGGACTGCTGGCGCTGGTGTTGGCACTGATTGTCGCGGAAATCATCGGCGTAAGCATTTCCTGGATTCGCGTCCTGGCCACGCAGAAACTCAATTATCGCCTGGCCGCATCCCTGCGGCAGCGCCTGCATGAGCACCTGGCACGCTTGCCGTTAGCCCAATTGGCTGAGTATCGCACCGGCGGCATCATCAGCCGCGTGATGAGCGATACCGATCAGGTGGTGGGGGGTGTGCAGAATGCTATTGTTAATCCGGTGGGTGCCATATTCCGCATGATCTGCATTCTCCTGATTCTCATTGCCACCAACTGGAAGCTCTTCGCCGTTGCTGCGGCCCTGATTCCGCCGGTGGTGCTGATTCACCTTTTAATATTTCGCCGCCTGCGTCCCATGTGGCGGAATATTCAGGATGATCGCGGAATGCTCTCCTCACGGGTGAGTGATCTATTTTCCGGCATCCGGGTCGTGCGCAGTTTCCGGCGTGAACGCAGTGAACATAAGGAATTTGGGGCACGGCAATACCTGCTGGTGCGCAAGCAATACTTCACTTCGATTCTGGGCCGACTCCTGGCCACCGGCTGGTCAATTTTCGTGCCGGCCATTGGCATTGTCATTATGTGGTATGGCGGCGAACTGGTGCTGCAGGGCAAACTCAAAGTCGGTGATCTGGTGATGTTTGAATTCTACTGCGTGATGCTGCTGGGACCCATTACGCAAATGATTGATTCCCTGCAAAATCTTCAGCAGAATCTCGGTTCATTGGACCGGGTGTGCGATGTGCTCAATCAACCGCCTGATATGCCGGACCGGGAAAACGCTCTGGCCATAGCCGAGCCGCCGGGACATATTAACCTCCGTGATATTTCCTTTGGCTATAAGCCCGATCAAACGGTGATTGATCATATTACGCTGGATATCCCGGCGGGCTCCATGCTGGCCGTGGTGGGGCCGTCGGGCAGCGGAAAAACCACGCTGGTGAATCTGATTGCCAGGTTTTACGATGTTGCTTCCGGAGCCATTCTTCTTGATGGCGCGGATATTCGCGACATTCGCCTGGCGGATTATCGCCGGCAATTTGCCATGGTGTTGCAGGATGTGTATCTCTTTGACGGCACGATTATGGAAAATATCGCCTTTGGCCGGCGTAATGCCAATGAAGCGGACATTATTGAGGCCGCCAAAAAGGCCAATGCCCATGAATTTATCATGGCCATGGACAACGGCTATCAAACCCCGGTGGGGGAGCGCGGAAATAAACTTTCCGGCGGCCAGAAACAGCGCATCAGTATTGCCCGAGCCATTCTGGCTGATCCGCGCATTTTAGTGCTCGATGAGGCCACGAGTTCATTGGATACACATGCGGAAAAACTCATCCAGCAGGCGCTGACGGATCTCATGCACAACCGCACCACGATTGTCATTGCCCATCGCTTAAGCACGATTATGCACGCGGATTCCATAGCCGTTCTGGCGGAAGGGAAAATTGTTGAGCAGGGCACGCACCAGCAACTCCTGGATAGCCATGGGATTTATCACATGATGTTTACCCAGCAGTTTGAACGCCACCGCGACCCGGCACTGGAACGCATTGAATGGGAAAAGGTTCTCTGATTATGTTATCATGCAGGTCGTAGAAATCGCGGGCAGCCATTCCATGGACAGGCTTCTGGCTGCGATATCACGTCCGTGTTTGATCGGGAGACGCTGATGGATGGCATGGCACTTTTAGCGGTCTCGCAGAACTGGACGGCGGGAATCGTCGGCGGGGGCGTGGCGGTTCTGGTGGTGGCTTGGTTGGCCTTGCGTTATTGGATCGCCACCACACATGATCGCGGCAACAAAGACATCTCCACTCCCACCATCGACCGACTCAACCAGCAGGCACTGGAATCCATGGACTCGGACCCGGAAGTCCAGGCCGCTTTGGCGCACAACGAACCAGCGCCTGCTGATCTGCTGAATCTTGTACCCAACG
>JAJZGH010000018.1 GCA_021798635.1 Planctomycetota bacterium
GACGCTTCCTGGTACGCTGTAATCTATAAAACATATTATCATATATATGACTACACGTCAAGCCGCTGGAAAATTATGTCCGTGGGGAAGTCGGGTTACTTGGACAGGCTCCTAGGCTCCCCTTGGGTCGCCATGGCGGGGCGGCGAGTCCGTGGTGTTGTAATACATAGTTGTGAACCTCCATAAGTGAAAGGAATCTCAGTTGCGGTAAGGCATTGGATCGGCACATTCCAAATTACGCCGTTGCAGCTCGCGGCGCGAGGGCATTTATCCCTCACGCCGGCGAGCCGGAAAGGAACAGGGATACCCAGCCTTCCGCCGCCGCCATCACCGCGGCGGCGGAAGCTGCAACCAAATAGCCGGCTGCATAAAAATTGCCAATACGTTAAGATTCATTGCTGAACTCTAATCAAAAACCGAAGGATACTTCCATGATCACACCGTTGAAGCTGGGATTTTGCGCCGCATCGACGGCGTCAACATCACCCTCGGCTGCGCCGAAGCCGTTGTACTGCTCGTACACGTATTCGACTTTGGCCAGCATACTGCGCGTAAGCCAATACCCACCGCCGATTTGGAACCGATCCACCCAGCCGTTGGTATCTACGCCATTAACCGCGCCGGCCACGGCATAGCTGAAGCGGCCCGCCAGATAGAGAGCAGGGTTAAGGTGATAGGTAGCCTCGGCAGAGCCGTAAAGCCAGCGCTCATCGTAGGTGGCATCCTGCGTCCATCCCAGAAATGAATAGACTTCCCAGGGCCAGTGATTCCAGGTCAGATCGGTCTGGTACGCCTGCACATCGTAACCGTTCAATGGTGTAATCTGCCCCGGATCGCCGTCCCATCCTCCCCCGAATACGCCGGCGTACACGCCGCCGCTGCGGATCAGGGCAAATAATTGATTGTGGCCCTCGCCGGCCCCGGGAAGCAGGTTATGAGCGGTCGAATACCCGTCGAGATCGGAGTAATACGCCGAGAACGACCATCGCAAGTCCTTCATCGGATACATCCAAATTTTGCCGTGGACGGCGGGACGGCTGCCATACGTGCTGGGCAACGTGAAATGCCCTCTGGTAGTGCCTGTGGTCAGACCGGTCAGCCAGTAAATCGGGCCTTGAATGCTATACACTTCAGCCCCGATTTCCTCGGTGTTGGGATCGACCAGGTAATTCCCGATTAAAGGGTTGCGTTGCGCGAATCCATTGTTGGTGCGGTGATAATTCTGATCGCCAAAATCGACATCGAACGCCCCGGCCTTGACATTGATATATTTGAACAGGTCGCCCAGGGGTCCCTTGCTGAACGGGCCTGGCAATTGTTTGAACACCATATAACCCTGATCGCCGTATACTTTGTCTTCATCCGGCCGGCTGGCGAGGTAAAGGTCAAAATAAATGTCCAGTTTGTGCGGAATGGTAGCCATGAACTCCAGATTTCCAAACGGCGTCTGGAATCCGGGATCCAGTCCCGGGTAAGCGCCAACCGGATCGCCCAGCGTGTTTTGGTCGGGATTGGCACCGGCCAGGCCGCTGAAAGAAGCATTACTCTGCGTCAGTGCCTGGAATCGGCCAACCGTCTGCAGGCCGATGAAAAACCGCATGTCGTCCCATCGAGCAACCTGCATGTGCATATCCGGTCGCATGTGATCGGGATTCTCGATGCTGAACGGCGAAAAATAATTCTTCCCGGTAGGTGGAGCGAACGCCGACGCAATAGCATCGCTGATCTTATTGACATGGTTGTCCATGTTGTACCGCGCAATGGCCTGGGAGTTGGCCATCACCTTTTTATACAGGTGGTCAACCGCGCGGGTGCTTGCTTGTGTTGCCGCACGGGTAGCGGCGGCTTGCGCTGCCGCAGTTTGCGTGTTCCGGTCCTTAAGTTGGCTAATCTCGTTCTGCAATTTAGCGGTCCGAGCACGGTCATGGGCTTTGAGATTGGCTATCTCCCGTGCCATTTGGGCAAGCTGATCTTGGAGCGTCTGATGAGATGCCGCTGTCGCCGACTTCGTGGCCGCCGGTGAATCGGTCCCGGTGTGCTCTGCAGTGGCACCCCCGCGGCCTTGCGAAGCCGGGATCGGTCCGATGACCCCAGTCTGCGCGGCAACCGGTGTGGCCGCCATCTGCAGCGCCGGTAGCGGTAATAGTGCCGCGGCCATGATGCAATACCAGGTTAACTTCTGTCTGTCCGCCATGTGTCGCTTCCTTTCCTAAAAGCATCGGAAGGGTGGCGTTCACGATCCCACCGGCACGGCCACCCCGATAATCGCGCCGAGATATCCAGAAATATTCACGCAGACAGCGCCGTACGGTGGAGCATCGGACTTCGTCCGTTCCGTTTCCGAGCGGACGCCCGCGCGAAATAATTTGCAGCTTCAGCACATCAAACGTGTCATGGGAGCGAAAAAGTTCCAGCGGCGAGATTCATGCGACAGTGCGGTCGACCGGGAATGGAGTTGATAAGGTTCACAGCAGACATTGATGCCCGTAAGAATAGGGTGCGGTTGAAACGGAATAATACAATCCATACGAACCAAAGCATGGCCGATCTCCTTTGTTCGTTGTCGTATTGCCATGTAAACGTCCTGCGGAAGAGGAAAGGTGCCGTTGCTTGTGTATGGTCTCGTGGCTCCTGAATCTTGAGTTACGCCACGGCTGTACTGATGGAACTTTTTTCGTGGAGCGACACGTTCAGTCATACAGCGCCGTCCGGCTTAGAACGCCGCTGGATCGTAATCCACACGTTGACGGAAATAAGCATCACGTTGCGGTGTTGTTCCGATGCCATTAATGATGATGGATATTGCATTATGGGTGGCGGCGGCAATACCGTATCTGTTCTTGGCGTTCTATCTGGTCTGGAAGCGCTGACCGGGTGAGCCGTTGGAAGCGGTGGCGGGCTGATCATTGACGTGACCGTCCGCTGTTAGAAATTGTCGGAGTTGTTATTGCAAACCTAACTGCCCCGAGAATAAAAAAAACGGGCTTTGTATGAGGACCCATCATGGCGACACATAAAGACGTAGTCTGCGGGATGACGGTGCAGGAGAATCCGGCGCTGGTCGCGACGCGCGACGAACAAGCATTTTATTTTTGCTCGGATTATTGCCGAAACGCATTCCTGGAACATCCCGAACAATTCACGTCCAGCAAAACATCCGGTGTTCTCGGGAGCCGTGACGATGAACCATCGGACCGTCACATTGCATATTTTTCCATGGAGATAGCCGTTGATCCGAAGATGCCTACGTATAGCGGCGGCCTGGGTATATTGGCCGGTGATACACTAAAGTCATTTGCGGACCTCAAACTGCCGGCGGTGGGCGTGAGTCTGGTGTATAGATGCGGTTATTTTACTCAGACGCTTTCAGCGGCGGGGGATCAACTGGAAAAGCCGGCGGTTTGGAATCCGTCGGATTACGCCGAATTCGTGCCCACGAAGGTCACTGTGACCATCGAAAACCGGCCTGTGATAATTCGGGCTTGGCGGTACAGTATCGTGGGTGCGACGGGTTTCCGCGTTCCCGTGATTTTTCTGGACGCCGATGACGAAGGCAACTCGCAGGCGGACAGGGAATTGACCCACTGGCTGTATGGCGGTGATTCTCGCTACCGGTTGATGCAGGAATTGATTCTGGGCGTGGGCGGTGTTCGAATGCTGCAGGCGCTTGGATACACTTCGGTCCAGAGGTTCCACATGAATGAGGGGCACTCGGCACTGCTGGTGCTGGAACTGTTGAAGGAATACCACGATACGACATCGCACTGGGCGTTCGAGGCCGTGCGCCGGCTGTGCGCTTTCACCACCCATACTCCGGTTCCGGCTGGGCATGACAGGTTCTCTTATGATTTGGTTAGATCGGTGGTGGGCGAATTGGAACCCCTTGAGATCGTACAGATGCTCGGCGGTCGTGATGATTTGAACATGACGATGTTGGCTATGAATATCAGCCATTATGTTAATGGCGTGGCCAAACGGCATGGTGAGGTGTCCCGACAGATGTTTGCCGGTTATCCCATTGATTCCATTACCAATGGTGTGCACTCGAGTACGTGGACGTGTGAAAGTTTTCGCAGGCTCTACGATGCGTACATTCCCGGCTGGAGCAATGACCCTTGCAGTTTGCGGCAGGCCGTCAAGATACCCAGAGATCAAATCTGGAACGCGCATGTTGAGGCCAAACGAGAATTGATTCGGGAAGTCAACCGTTGCGGCGGCGCGTTTACCGACGAGGCGTTTACCATCGGAATCGCCCGGCGCGCCACGCCGTACAAGCGGGCTGATTTGTTAATGTCTGATCCCGGCCAACTGATGGCGACGGCGGCGGAAGCGGGCCCGATACAGATCGTGTACGCGGGCAAAGCGCGCCCCCGCGACCAGCGCGGAAAAGACATGATCCGATGGCTGGTACAGGTGGGGAGAAAATGCGGCCCCAACATACGTGTGGTCTACCTGGAGAATTATGACATGGCCCTGGGCCGGCTGCTTACCTCCGGTGCCGATCTCTGGCTTAATACCCCTCTGCGACCGTTGGAGGCGTCCGGCACCTCGGGCATGAAGGCCGCCCACAACGGTGTTCCAAGCTTCAGCGTGCTGGATGGATGGTGGATTGAGCGGCATATTGAGGGCATTACCGGATGGTCAATCGGACCGGAGCCTGCGGCCGCCGGCGTATCTCAGGATGCGAATCGGCAGGACGCGGAGGATATGTATCGCAAACTCCGCGCCATTATCGCTCCGACGTACTATAACGACCGGGACCGGTGGGTGGATGTGATGCGCTCGACCATTGCATTCAATGGATCGTTCTTCAATACGCATCGCATGGTGCAGCAATACGCCGCAAATGCTTATCTCTGAATCGCTGCCGGCCGTATCCTCAGGAAGGTCGGGGATACGAAGGCATAAGCTTTGCGGCAAAGCCGTGCTGGAACAGCGACACAAAAAACTCGGGCGTGCTGACGTGGCTTGGGTGTCTGTGATGGATTCCAGGAATGGATGTTGTTGGTTACTTTGGCGACTGCCAACGGATTTTTAAAGGAGTTATTGCCATGACTACGATCATCGTACCGGGTATTGTTTACCATTGCCGGCGTGCTGTTTGTACTGAATATTCTTGTGGCGGCGGATTCCGCCGGTCGGCCCGAACCGAATGTTGCCCACAACGGTGCGGCCAGGGCATAGCCCTCCTCCTGCGTGGTTCCTGTTTGCGATATGTCCGTCAAACCGGTCGAGGCCTACGGGAACGCGACAAGCTTTCTTCATTCCGTCGCCTATTTACGATCCGTACTTGTTGCACAACGTCATCGTGCCTCCGCACGCCTTACATATAGACGGGACGCACGGGGTAAAAAAATCCCGATACTTGCCTGCACGCAGGCAAATCGGCGTATCCGCGGCAGGTACTTCCGCGCCTCGTGGAACTATCGACGAGCGCGTTCACGTTAACTATGGTGAACATCCGGTGACGCCGACCAGTGGTTGGCTGACGTAATTCCGGAAAGAATTTTTCTTCGAGGTGGTTTATGTTGTTCACGCGTATTGCACAACGGTTGACCATGCTGACGGCGGCGGGTCTATTCACATTGGCTGGTGTTGGTTGCACGCAGGCGTTCGGCGGTAATACCGTGGCCCTGAACCAGCAGGGCCAAGCCTTAGTTCCCCAGAATTTCACCGATCAAAAGGGGCATGTGCGGCTGGATGAATATTGGGCGGCGGTTCATGCGACCCAGGCCTCGCAATCTGCCGCTCCCTATGCCCTGACGGGTACTACGACGGTCCGTCCGCCGTTCAACGCCCAGAACTACACGGACAGCAAGGGCCATGTCCATCTGGACTGGTACTGGTCCAACCCGGTGCACGGACATTAACCGCTACACTGCCGCAACAGGCGGCAATAAAGCGGCTTGGCGTATGGTCAGTGATTTTGCGGTTCCATCGCCCGGCGAGGTATTTGTTTCCGATACCCGCCGGCGATGGAACCAATGTGTTTATTCAGAAACATAATCCGCTGCGCTAAGGCGTGCCGCAGCACTGGATCGCTGGACTTGTCCCGCACCATTTTCAGCACATCCATCATGGACGTGGAGGCGAAGCCGTTCCTGGCGAGAATTCGGCAGCCGGTTAAGTCCGCTGCTGATTCGATGCCCAGATGTTCTTCGCCCCGGGCCAGAGCCTGCGGAATGTTGATATTATGATTGTTGACCAGATGACCCATTTCATGTGCCATGGCTGCGGCCAGTTCCGCGTTGTCTGCAGTGCTTACCAGAGCACTGGTCAGATAAATGTGGCCGTCCGGCCAGGACCAGCCGCCCAAACGCGACGATTCAAGAATAAATACTTTCAGATAAGAAGCTGTGATTCCAAAGCAAAGATCATCGCACAACCGCTGTGCACGCTGTTGGCCATTGCCCGACACGGCACCGCCATGCCGTTGGGTCCAGGACAGTTCATGTGAGGCGTCGGTCAGTGGAATACTCCCGCAGCCGGCCAGCAGAACACTCGCTATAGCGATGACAAATCCTGTAGTAAGAAACCGTACTATCATGCCGCATAATGATGCAATCGGCATACCACGGCTTATGACACTGAGGGATCGGCCCAATTTGCCAGCAGCGGTGGTCAACATTTGTACTGTAAAACGGAGACTGCCTGAAGTTTATACAATTCAAGATTCGCTTCCGGGAACTTTTTGCCACTTGCTTCACGTTGTCTGTCTAGTGACATAATACCAACGACGTTCATACGCTAATGGTTTTGTGTTCCGGCCGTCGGCAGGCGAATCGGTAGTTATGTCACCTGCCTGCCGGCGGCGGAACCGTTAAAGCAGGCTTAAAGGGCCTTTAGGATAAAGTTTTATGAGACGTTCGATCATCATTGCAGGGTTGGTCATCTTGGCCGCGGTCGCCGGATTGGCGGCCGGATTATTTTTAGCGTCGGGGTCCGGGAAGAAGTCCGCAGGATCGGCCGGCATAACATCCACTTCCCGAGCGTCGGCGGTATCTGTGGGAAAAATAGTGGCGGTTAAAACCAGGTCCAAACGCAAAATTCTATATTACTGGGATCCGATGGTGGGGCCGTCATCTATCTCACCCAAACCGGGCATCAGTTCCATGGGGATGGCGCTTATTCCGGTTTATGCTCCACAAACAGGTGCCGCAATGGCGGGAGCGGTACTGGTCGATCCCGCCATGGTTCAAAACATGGGCATCCAAACTTCGCGTGTCACTGTGGGGCCGCTGGTTCACCCCGTGCGCGTAGTTGGCTATCTGCGTGCGCCGGCACCAGATCGCTACAGCATTACCATTCGCGCCGGCGGCTGGATCGGCAAGTTGTTTGCCACCACCAACGGAACATTTGTAAAAAAGGGGGCCAAGCTCTTCACGCTTTATAGTCCGCGCATTGTGGCGGCGGAAGAGGAATTGGTCGCCGCGCAAAATTCGCTGGTGGCAGCGCGCAAAACCGCTGATGCATCCGCCATTCGCGATGCCCGTGAACTGGTGGAATCCGTGGAAATGCGGCTGCACTATCTCGGAGTCAGTTTGCCGCAGATAAAGAGCGTTGAACGCAGCCTGACAGCCTTAAAATATATAACGTTCTCCAGCCCGGCGAACGGCGTTCTGACGGATATTAAGGTTTACCAGAAATCACGGCTTAACGCCGGCGTGACAGCCATGCGTGTTGAGAATCTCTCGACGCTATGGATGGATGCGTATGTGTATGAAAATCAGTTGCCATGGATTCGCATGGGACAACGCGTGGCCGCCCGAATCGCCGCATTTCCCGGTCACACGTTTGATGGAAAAATTATTTTTATTGATGCGCTTGAAAACCCGCAGAATCATAGCACAGCCGTTCGCATTGAACTGCCCAACGCCCGCGCTGAGTTACGGCCCGGAATGTATGCCCTCGCCGATATCCATACGACGCCCTTCAAACACGCGATCCTGATACCGCGCCGTGCGGTCATCAACACAGGTACCGGCGAAGTCACTTTTGTGGAGATATCCCACGGTCACTTCGATCCCGTCAAGGTGCGAACCGGCCTGTCCGGCGGCATCGGCTTGAGGCATGTTCTGCAAGTGCTTTCCGGCGTTGGGCCCGGGCAAAAAGTTGTCACCAGCGGGCAGTTTATGATTGATGTCGAATCGCAACTCAATGAAATTAAATCCCGTTTCATGCCAAAAGTTCCGGATGCCGCCTCCGCACGGCCCCGGATCCGTACCACGTCGGCCCGAGCGGATGCGCCGAAAAAGCCGCTTGGCGGATCGCCTGCCGGAGCGGCAAAAACCGCCGCCATGCCCAAAGGAATGAAAATGCCGGCGACACATCCCCACTCTGCCTTACCCCAATAAAAGAGACTGGATCAAACCATGATTCGAAAAATCATAGAAGTGTCAATTAAAAACCGCGTGCTGGTGCTGCTGCTTTTCGCAATGGTTATAGCGGTCGCCACGTGGGCGGCCTTTCACAGCAAATTAGATGCGGTGCCTGATCTATCAGATGTGCAGGTGCTGGTGCTGACAAACTATCCGGGCCAGTCGCCCGGCGTGGTGGAAAAGCAGGTGACTTATCCGCTGGAAACCCAGTTAATCCATGTGCCCGATGTGAAAGCTGTGCGCGGCCAGAGTATGTTCGAATATTCACTGATCACCGTCGTGTTCAAAAATGGCACGAATTTGTACTGGGCGCGTAGCCGTGTGCTGGAATATCTTAGCTACGCCAAAGCCTTGCTTCCCGCCGGCGTTAATCCGCAGCTTGGTCCGGACGCCACTGGATCTGGCTGGGCGTATCAATATATTTTGTTTCCGGGGTGGTATTGCAAGAATCATCCCGGTGGAATCTGGCATGATCCAGCCCAAAATAAATGGTACGCCCATCGCAGTTCGGCACCGGCCGCAGCCCGCGTCCGGCTGGTGCTGGTTCGGGCTTTTGACAAGCCTGGCACCTCACCTTTGTCGCACCAACCTCTGGTTGCCAGCAATCTTAATCTGGGGCAACTGCGATCACTGCAGGATTGGTTTGTGCGTTATCAGTTGGAAGCGGTGCCCGGGGTTTCAGAAGTTGCCGGAATCGGCGGCTTCACGGTGGAATACCAGGTGGTGTTAAATCCGAACAAACTGTTGGCTTACCATCTGGGTGTCAACCAGGTCATCCGCGATGTGCAACAGTCCAATAATGACGTGGGCGGAGCGGTGATCGACCGCAGTGGATTTGAATATATTGTCCGCAGTCGCGGCTACCTCAAAAATCTCGCCCAACTGCGATCCGTGCCGGTGGGACAGGCAACGGACGGTACACCGATTCTCCTAAGCGATGTCGCGACAGTCCAGAAAGCCGGTGCACAGCGCCAGGGAATTCTGGATTGGAATGGCCGGGGTGAAACGGTCGGCGGCATTGTGGTGGTACGTTACGGAGCAGATACATTCCGCGTCGTCACAGCGGTCAAAAAGAAGATCGCGGCTCTGGCCGCCAGTTTACCTCCGGGCGTCATGTTCAAAACCGGCTATGATCGCGTCAATCTGATCAACCGGTCCATCAACACGCTCTCTGACACGCTGACCGAGGAAATGATCGTCGTGGCCGTGATCTGCCTATTATTTCTCCTGCATGGCCGCAGCGCCCTGGTAGCAATCACGGTCATTCCATCCAGCATGATTATCAGTCTGGCGATTCTGTATTGGCTTAACATCAGCGCCAATATCATGAGCTTAAGCGGCATCGCCATCGCGATTGGAGTGGTGGTGGATTCAGCTATTGTCATGATTGAAAACGCGCACCAGCATATCAACCGCGATGAGATCCGCGTGCAAGCCGGTCATCCGCCCACGCCCCGTGCCGAGCTGATTCTGACCGCCGCATCGGAAGTCGGCCCCAGTTTGTTTTTCAGCCTCCTGATTATCACGGTGAGCTTTCTGCCGATTTTCGTTCTGCCCGGCGAAAGCGGAAAAATGTTCAGCCCCTTAGCCCTGACGAAAACCTTTGCCATTGCCTCGGCGTCGCTGCTGTCGATTACCATTGTGCCGGTGCTGATGATCTATTTTATTACGCCCCGATTCTTTCCCAAAACCTGGGCATGGTGGATCTGGTTGCCGTTGGCCATCGTGATTATTTTCGGCCCCGCCGTCGGATTGTATTGGGCGATGGGCCACGATGGCGGCCTGTTGGCACGTTACGGCTGGTGGATTTGCGGCGGCTGGATGATCCTTGCGGCGTTGCTGGTATTGCCGCAAAACATCATCCATGAGGAACACAATGTTATCGCCACGTTGCTGCAGATCATTTTTGATCCCATTTTTCGGGCAGCCATGTTTTTGCGCTGGCCGCTGATCCTCGTGGCCGCGGTTTTATGCATCTCGGTGATCTGGCCGTTTAGTCGTTTGGGTACGCAATTTACCCCGCCGCTTTATGAAGGCGACCTGGAATATATGCCGACAACGTATCCCGGCATCAGTGTGGGATCAGCTAAAACAGTATTGCAACAGAGTGACAAAATTATCAAAAGCTTTCCGGAGGTCAAGAGTGTATGGGGACAGATCGGCCGCGCCGATACCGCCACCGACAGCGCCCCGCTGAATATGATTGATACGATCATCCGGCTTAAACGCCGTAATCAGTGGCCGGTGGTGGACGTTCCCCGCTTCTATCATTCCTGGCCGCATTGGCTGCAATGGCCCTGCAAGCATACGTTTTGGCCCGACCGGGCACCGGTGACGCTAAGGCAGGTTATGAATGGCTGGACGGACGCGGCGGGTCACTATCATGAAGGGATGAATCAGGCGCTGAAGATACCGGGATTTGCCGCGTACTGGACGATGCCCATCGCCAATCGAGTCAACATGGCCAACACCGGGAGTAAAACGTTGCTGGGAATTCGCGTGTTCGGTTCAAACCTTGGCGTGCTGGGCAAAGTGTCCAATGCCATTGCGCAAACGCTGCAACAGGTCCAGGGCACCGGCAGCTCCATCGCCAATCAACCGCTCGGCGGCTACTATTTGGATATTCATGTCAATCGTCTGGTCGCAGCCCGCTATGGCCTCACGCAAGCGGCGGTACAGCGTATTATCAGCGTAGCTATTGGGGGTGAACCCATCGGTACGATGGTGCTGGGGCTGCAGCGGCTGCCGATCAATGTCCGCTATGACCGCAATCTTCGCGGCAGTATTTCCGAGCTTAAACAATTACCTATAGCCGCACCGGATGGCACGTTCATCACGCTGGGTATGCTTGCCCACATCCACTACAGCTCCGGGCCGCCCGAAATCGACAGCCAGGATGCCATGACGGTCAATTACATCAATATCACTACTACCGGCGGTGATACCGTGGGGTATGTTCGCCGAGCCAATGCGGCAATCCGATCGCACGTAACCCTGCCGCCCGGTTACACCTATCAGTGGATCGGTTTGTACAAACAGATTCAGCAAGCCAATGCCCGATTGAAGCTTGCCGTGCCGATGGTGCTGCTGACGATATTTATTCTGTTGTTCGTGGCCACCGGCAGCGTAGGCCGCGTGCTGGGCGTGCTGTTGTCGGTGCCATTTGGGTTGGTGGGGGCCATCTGGGCTTTGTATTTCCTGCATTACCAGATATCCGTGGCGGTGTGGGTGGGTATTATCGCATTGTCCGGACTTTGCGCTGAAATGGGCTTGGTGCTGCTGCTGTATCTGGATGTGAGTTTTGCTCAGGCGAAAAAATCCGGATTATTACGCGACAAGCATGACCTTTTTAATGCTGTGCACACCGGCGCGGTTCGCCGCATCCGGCCGCAAACCATGACCGTATGCGCGGCCCTGATCGGCCTGACGCCGCTGTTATGGGTTCACGGGGCCGGCGCCACGGTCATGCGCCGCCTGGCGGCACCCATGATCGGCGGATTGGGAAGCGCGTTTGTTCTGGAACTTCTGGTTTTGCCCGCGCTATATTACCTCGTGATGGCCTGGCACCTGCGGGGGCATTTCGCCAACCAACAGGCAAAGCCTAGTAGCCATACCCCCAGCGAAGGAGACCTCCCATGAAACCGTATCGCGCAACTTTGGCACCCTTGGCCGCCGTACTTTTGCTTGGAGCCGCCGGATTATTGGCCGGTTGTACTGTCACACCGCAGGGTGAGAATTCTCTGCGCCGCGCAGCGGCCTTAGCGGGCAAACCATACGAAAGGCCATACGCTCAACGCCATATTCCTCCGCTGCCACTTAAGGCCACCTCTTCCCAGTTGGTCCGATTCGCGCTATTAAACAGTCCGGAAGTGGAACAGGCTTATTGGCAGTGGCGTGCGGCCATTGAACAGATTCCCCAAGCCGGTACCCAAGCCACTACTCTGATGCTTAATGCCGGGACAACGCTGCAAAACGGCCAGGCATCGCTGGCCAATACCATTCTGGGTGCCGGTAATATGACCGGCAGCGATATCCGTTGGCCGTCCAAACTCACCACACAGGCCCGGGCGGCGCTGGAATCGGCGCGGGCTGCGGGCTGGCGGTATCGTGCGGCGATTTTCGCGGTTCGCCGTGCTGTGCTGGTTGCTTGGTATCGCTATGCCAGAACCGCAGCAGTGCTGCAACTGAATCAACGCCGGCGGCAGTTTCTTACCACCATCGCCGCTCTGAGCCGCGCCGGTATCAGTACGGGCGGTCGGCCGGCAGCGGGGTGGCTGGTCAGCCAGAACGCTGTTGATGAAATTGACGTGCAAATCATCGCTCTTCAGCATCAGTTGCCCCGTGACTTGGCGGCGCTTAACGGTGTTCTAGGACGTCCCCCGGCAGCGCCGATGAATCCTCCGCGGGCCGTTCCGGCTTTATCCCTGTCGCGATTCGGACCAAAACAACTGTGGCTTCTGGCCGCCCATCGGAATCCGCAATTACGCGGTCTGGCACGCGATATCTCCGCGAACCGCTTTGACATTCGCCGGGCTCAACAGCAGTACATCCCCAATTTTGATATTGGCCTTACCAGCAGCTTGGATGGTACCGCGCAGAGTTTTTCCGGAGCGCTGGTTGTGCCTGTGCTGCGGTACAAGGCCATCAACGCCGCGATCGCGCAGGCCAGAGATCAGCTTCGAGCCGCGCAATCGGCAAGGCGCAGCGCGCACGTTACTTTGGCGGCACAACTGCTTGGGGATGTGATCGCTACGCACAATGATTATCGGCAGATAGAGCTTTTTCAAAATTCAATACTGCCCCGCCTGAAGATCATTGTCTTTCTGGCCCGCGCCGATTATCAGCAGGGCAACGGGGGAATAGACCGGGAGATTAAATCGCAAAATGAGCTTCTAGCGATCCGACAAACGCTTGTGGACTTGCAAGCGGATCTGGATATCCGTATCGCGGATATGGATGCCATCATCGCCGCACCGCTGTAATCCCGGTTCGCCTTAATCGAGGCACAACCTGGGGCCAACACGTTTGAAAATGACGATGGGAGTGGATCGGTTATTTCTTGCGGGACTTGTTAAGACCGGCGTTGTGTTTTAAGCTACCACTTGGAAGTATGAGTGATCCACAACTTTGAAAGGCTTTTCTAATCATGAGTACCAGCGAATTTACCAATGTACAGGTTCCCGCGCACGGACAACCCATCACCATGGGGGCGGACAAAAAGCTCCATGTTCCGGATCATCCCATTCTGCCGTTTATTGAAGGCGACGGTACCGGCCCGGACATCTGGCGGGCATCGGTGCGGGTCTTTGATGCGGCGGTGGAAAAATCGTACAAGGGAAAGCGTAAAATTGCCTGGATGGAAGTGTACGCCGGAGAAAAATCATTCCTGAAATTCAAAACCGGCGAACCGGTTGGCGACGCCAAAGCCTGGCTGCCTGATGATACCGTCAATGCATTTCGCAAATTTCTGGTGGGCATTAAAGGGCCGCTGACCACGCCGGTGGGCGGAGGAATACGATCTCTTAATGTCGCGTTGCGGCAACAGTTGGACTTATACGTATGCGTGCGGCCCGTGCGCTATTTTGCCGGGGTGCCCAGTCCGGTGAAGCGCCCGGAAGCGGTTAATATGGTGATTTACCGCGAGAACACTGAAGATATTTATGCCGGGATCGAATGGCCCGCCGGTTCGCCGGAAGCGCAAAAGATTTTGAAATTCATTGAAACTGAATTTCCACAAACATTTAAGAAAGTCCGTTTCCCCGCCACGTCCGGCGTGGGCATCAAACCTGTCAGTAAAGAGGGTTCCCAGCGGTTGATCGCGGCGGCGATCGATTACGCCATTGCGCATAAGCGCAAAAGCGTTAACCTGGTTCATAAGGGCAACATTATGAAGTACACGGAAGGGGCCTTCCGTGACTGGGGATATCAACTGGCCAAGGAAAAATATGGCGCTGTTGAGATCGATGGAGGCCCCTGGTGCAGGTTGCCCAATGGTATTGTTATTAAAGATTCGATCGCGGACATTACCCTCCAGCAGGTGCTCACACGCCCGGAGGAATTTGATGTTATTGCCACCCTGAATCTTAATGGCGATTACTTAAGCGACGCGCTGGCGGCACAAGTCGGCGGGATCGGGATCGCGCCGGGCGGGAATATCAATTATCATACCGGCCACGCGGTGTTTGAAGCCACCCATGGCACAGCTCCGAAATATGCGAATCAGGATAAGGTAAACCCAGGCAGCGTGATACTTTCCGGTGTGATGATGCTGGAGCATCTCGGTTGGCAGGAAGCCGCCGATTCCATTGTCAAGAGCCTCGAACGTACCATCGGTGATAAGATAGTAACCTACGATTTTGCCCGGCTCATGACCGGTGCTAAAGAGGTGAAATGCAGTGAGTTTGCCGATGCCCTGATTCGCAATCTGGCCTGACGCCCGGAAACCGCCTATAATTATGGTGTTGGAAAGCACCGAAAAAGCGCTTGCAGCGATGGCGTGGTGACTATAAGGTATATAGTCCGACCATGGGCTTAGTAATACTAAGCGCCGGAAGTTGATGGCGGATTCCACTGATGCAAATCAGCAGGAACAGGTGAATGGAAACATAAGTGCCCGCGTTGCGGCAAAAGGATTGATTATGAGCGAACAATTCAAAGATAAAACGGTTCTTGTAGTGGATGATGATGCCGACGTTCTGGCCACCATCACTGCGGCCTTAGCAACCACAGGAGCCAAAGTTATTTCCGCGGGCGACGGAAACACCGCTGTGGAAATGGCGGAAAAAGATCAACCCGATCTTATTGTTCTGGACATGATGTTGCCCAAACGCAGCGGCTTTCTGGTCGTGGAACGCATTAAAGCCCGTAAACCCAAGGGCAGCAAACCCTTTGTTATCATGATTACCGGCAACATGGGCACACGCCATAAAACCTATGCGGAAACCCTCGGTGTTGATGATTACATCAACAAACCGTTCCGCATTGATCGGCTCATTACATCTATGGATAAATTGCTTAACCCGGCCCCGGCGGCACAGTAATCACGCCGCCCGGACGTCCGCAACTGGATAAAACCCATGCCCGAGCTTCCCGAAGTCCAGGAAGTGCGTCGCACGCTTGAGCCATTTGTACTCAATGTGAAAATTGTTGATGTAAAAATCAATCGGAAAAGCTATGTCCGTTCCGGGGCCTCAGCGCTTGGTTCCCTCATTGGCCGTAAAGTTAACCGCACCGTCAGGCATGGGAAAAAACTTTTCTGCATTTTTGACGATGGGCAGGTCCTGCTGATTCATCTGGGGATGAGCGGCCGCATTGACTGCTGTGATCCCGAAACGCCGCTTGCGCCGCACACGCATTTTTCCATGCGTCTGGCCACGGGGGTGGAATTTCGTATGCAGGACGCGCGCCGCTTCGGCGGCCTGTGGCATTATCCCGACTGGGCGGCGGCGGAGAGATCGGAAATTACCGGGAAAATGGGCGTGGATGCCTTGGACGTTGCCGCCGCGCATTTTGCGCCTTGGCACACTATGCGCAGCCGATTGAAAGCCCATCTATTATCCCAGCGCACCGTGGCAGGCCTGGGAAATATCTATGTCGATGAGTCACTTTGGCTGGCGCAACTCCATCCGCTGCAGGTGCTAGCCAAGCTCAAACCCCGACATCACGCGGCCTTGGCGGATGCCATCCATGCCGTATTAAATAAATCCATCAACATGGGCGGCACAACCTTGCGTGATTATCGCAACGTCGCTCAACAGCGTGGCCGGTTCGCCAAAAGCTTGTGCGTCTACGGCCGCGCGGGACTGCCATGTCTGCGCTGCGGTGCCACGCTGGTCTCCAAAGTCATCGCCGGCCGCACCACGGTCTTCTGCACCCGATGTCAGAAAAGAATCTGATTACTACGTTGTCACCTACAACTTTCCACAAATTCCGCGATTTTTTCGTGGCACGCCCGACCACAGCTTCTACAAACAACCACCTGGACGATCACGGCCCGGACGGTATCAAAGAGGTCTAGGTCCCCCAGGTTTCGGACCACCTCCCGGCTTCGGATTCGGCCCCCCGCGCAACCCATGAGAATGATCCACCCTCGAGGAATTCACCCAGGGCCTATCCGCCATGAGGCCGCCCGGCTTCAGAGGTTTCCGGTGGGAGGGGGGGGGCGACAGCTGCGCTTTGCGCCTCACGGCAGCTTGATGCTGCGGCAATCGAATAGGCCGCCGGCGAAGTTGCCGGGATCGGCTTGCAGGCGAACCGTTATGCTTGTTTTGCCGCGGGTTAATGCGCGTGGAATATCATACAGCAGCGTGTCCAACCGGCCCGGGGCTATGTTTTCAAGTACCTGCGTGGCGATGGGGCGGCCATTAACCAGAATGTTAAATTTTCGCGCTCCGCTATCGCTTCCCCACCAGGTGCAGGCCAAAGCCATGGGTGAATCGGGCAGCACTTTCAAGTTAAAAGTGAAGCCTCCGCCATCGTGGGCGTCTATCCAGCGGCCTTCCGGTGAATGTCCCGTATCCACATTGGTCTGATCGCGGAGTTGATGTGCCGCAAGCGATGCGGCATTGCCGATGATCAGCCGATCAACAGTGCCGCTGTGAATCAATTGTTGTGTTTTTTTGCGTTGGGCATCAAGCCGCCTTTCCTGCAACCATTGCTTCTGCGTCACGGGATTAAAATAAACGACATAGCGTTCATGGGCCACTTTATAAAATGGCACAAGCTTTACATCATGCGGCCGGCCCACGCCGTGGGTATGCCAGACCAGTGGTTTGTGCGGATCAGGCTTTACCCATTGGTCCACCGGGGCCTGGTCCACAAGCAACTGCGGAATAGTTTCTGGATCAGGCACATTGGCCCATTCATACTGATTTCCATTGGCATAGGGCACCGGCGGCAACATCAGATCATTGCCTAACGGGGCCGCCAGCACAGTCGGGCCGGCCAGAATGGCAAACGTGGATGGATGGTGGGCCATGCGTTCAACACGTAATGGCATTTTAAGTTCAATCTCCAGCTTGTCGCCATTATTCCACGTTCGATTAAGGTCCAAATATTTTCCTGGGTTGCCCGCGCTGATTTCCTTCCCATTAAGGTGAATCACCATCGACGGTGTGGACCAGTAAGGGTGCCGGAGCTTAATAAGCGCGTCGGTGGGCTTTTCGCAGGTAAAATCAATGCGGACCTTGCCATCATCCGGAAAGCGCGTGCTCTGGCGGACGGTCATGCCGGCGGCCTTCCAGTGAAGTTCCGACGCCAGAAACAAATTGATCCATAAGGTTTTATCGTTGTGGTAATAGACGCCCCGCGCATACTTGGCGTGATTTTCCATACCGGTGCTCATGCAGCACCAGCAGGAATCCCATGGCGTGTTGAATGTTTTGAAATGGCCCGGACGCATTGAAATGTAATACGTCATCATGCCGGTGTCTGGATCTTGCGATCCCAAAATATGATTCACCAAAGCGCGCTCAAAAAAGTCCGCGGCTTCCATGGTGGCGTTCCAGCAGAAATAATGACCCGTGAGCTTGAGCATGTTGTACGTGCAACAGGTTTCAGCGGTGCCCACGCTTAGCTGCTGCCAGGCATCGCCCAATGGGAAAAAGTATTCGTGATTGCTGTTTCCGCCAAATACGTAGCTGCGGTGGCGGACCACGTTTTCCCAGAAGAATTCCGCGCCTTTGCGATAGCGCTGCCGGCCGCTAAGCTCATACTGCCGCGCGATGCCGATGACGCGCGGAATGTACTGATTGGAATGACACCCGGTGAGAATATCCTTACCGTGCATCAGCGGATCAAGCTGGGATTTTTCATTAAAAGCCTCGGCTATTTTCAGATATTTGCGATTCCCGGTAATGCTGTAAACATCGGCAAGAACTTCGTTCATTCCGCCCTGTTCACTGATCAGCATGGTTTGCATTTGTGCTTCAGTGAGTTTGCGCGGAAACTGGGCACACCAGTCCGCCAGACCAATGAGAATCTCTTTCGCCTGAGGCCGTCCGGTATACAGCCATGTGTCGCGCAGGCCGGCCATGATCTTGTGGATGGAATACCACGGCGACCACATGCCGTTAAGCGAAAAAGTAAATAACGCCTTGGGATTGCCCACGTTGATATCACCCGCCAGAGCCTTTTTGAAAGCCACTACACTGGCCGGCAGGCCCGCGCAATAGCCCTTAAACTGCGGGTCCGTACGCCCGTTGGCCTCCTGGCATTGTGCCATTCGCGGCAGGAGGTAATCAATTTTTTCCAGCAGGCGATGATCACGGGTATGGGAATACATCATCGCACATGCCGAAAGGTAATGTCCGCAAATGGTGCCGGCTTGCCCGGCGCTGTCCCATCCACCCAAATTTGGAGCTTTGGTAGGAATGCCGGCAACTTTTTGAAATGAGGCCAGCAGGCGGTTGCAATCGTAGGCCAGAAGATAATTCAGATCACGTGTCATGTTTTCATGAAACGGCCCGGGCAGAATTTTCACATCAGCGAGATCAAAATCATACGCCTTCATGGCACCCGTGCCTGGCGAAGCGTATCCGCTTTGCCGCCCCTGTGGAATTGTCGCCCGTGCGGCGCGCCGCGCAAGGAGCATGGCCGAACCCGCCGCAGCGCCAGTGATAAGTTTTCTACGAGATAACCCGTTCATTGTCGTTTCTCCTGAAGGCCGGAAAATTGTTTTTCGATTGTAGCAGAAGCATATCCTCTTACTGCGCTGGAGGTGGGCAGTTCTACCGTCAACTGATTCTCTGGTGCAAGAGTTCTTTCCTTTTGTCCCGAAGCGGCAGGCCGGTTCTGCGTTACGCGATAGGGAGGACCCGGTCCACTGGATTTCTTCCAGCCTCATAATTTTGAAGATGCTGCCTTTCGGGCCCCGGCACCAACTGGTGCCATCCATGCGGACGTTTTGAAAGATATATAGCACAAAAGTATTGATTTTACTTATTTAATTTGACTTTGCCTCTGATGTGATCAGAATGACGATCAGAGGGCGACGCGCGACCCTCTCAATTTGGTGTTCCAAACGGCCCTTAGAGATGCCGGTTCTCGACGTTCTCTTGGAGCCTTGATAAGGAGATTTTTATGCGTAGGAAACAACTTCGCGGGTTCACGCTTATAGAACTGCTAGTGGTGATATCCATCATCGCTTTGCTGATTGCCCTGCTTTTGCCGGCTCTGGCCCGGGCGAAAGCCTTGGCGGAACGCACCGTTTGCGCCAGTAATTTGCACGACGACGGTGAAGCATTAGCGATTTACGCGGCCAGCAACAAAGGCTATCTCCCGTATGTGTACACACGCGATGGGCAGAACAACACACCCAACTTCAAGGAAGCTGGCCCATTTTGGATGTGGGATTTGAATTTCGCCACCCGTGACGCGCTTGTGAATAGCGGTGCTAGTGAAGGAACTATGTATTGTCCTTCAAACCCGATGAACAGCAGTATCACTCCCGCAACGATGTGGGGAGGATATCCACTTGGTGGGGGGCCTCCTCCGCACCTCCCGCCAAATGCCAACCCGAATATCGTTTACGGCTCGCAACTCCACATATGTGTTACGACCTACTTCTGGCTTTTTCAACGAGCACCCACGGAATATATGCCCTTACAGCAAAGCTTTTTCGGTGAGCTTTGGTCCAACGGGGCAATGGACCGGTGGCTAGGACAGGGGCCGCCGCCAGGCTACCAAACTCGGCTTAACCAGCCGGCAACATTTGACGACGGCTATAACGTGGCGGATATTCCAATGGTAACCGACGCGGTGATGGAAGAGAATGGCAGCTACACAAATATCCGCGGTTACTACCCGCAGCACAGTTCAAGCCATCTGAACTCGCAGGGAATTCCGGTCGGCGGTAATGAATGTTACATGGATGGCCACGTATCGTGGGTTAAGCTCGGAAATCCAGGGAATCTGAAACTCATTACCGCCCCGGGGCAAATGAAATGGCGGTGCGAACAAGGCAGCGGAACTCCCTGGTTCATCTGGTAAGCGGCCACAGTGTCAAGCTATTGAACCTCCTTTGCGGCGCGGTTCGTGATTCTTGATGAAATCACGACCGCGCCGCCTTGTTTTGAGCAACTTTGCGTCAGGCTGCCCCTGGCTACGCTGTAGCATCTGTTATTTGCTAAATCAATATCAAGGTAGCGGCCCAACGTCTGGCGGCGGAAAGGCTCTTGTTTGGCTTACTTTAAAGAGTGCCAACAAGCGCTGGAACGCAAAATCCGAACGGAGCGTTCGTCGCAATAACCGGCGTGTCCTAAGCCGTTGCGGCCAACCGAGCATCACCGTAAGTTGCCCCATTTCCCCCTTTGCAGGTTCTGATGGGCAAATAACCTGTGGAACCTTTACGAATACCGCCGCAAAAAAAAGCCCGTTGTGTGTTTTTGCACACAACGGGCTAGGAGCCTGTCCAAGTAATCGCCGGGTTGCCCGGCGTGATTTTTGGCCACCATCAAGAAGCGGCGACGATGGCGTACCTGACACGGATGGTACGCCGAGGAGCCGCGCCGCAGAGGGGGGCCAAAAATCACGCCGCCCTGCGGGGTGGGCCTGAAATGCCCCGCCTGCTTTGTTGTCGGATCTCGCAGACTCATTATTAAGAGTCGGCTCGATCCTCCGTCGCGCATACGGGACATTTCAGACCCATCGCAATCCCGGCCATTACTTGGACAGGCTCCTAGGAAATTAGCCGGGAGGTTTGATCAATCACGCCTTACGCTTGCGCCGCACCAAGAGCATCGCAGCGCCGGCGAAGCAGAATAATGCCAGACTCGCCGGTTCAGGCACTGGTGCCGGAACGCCCGCAGAAAAATTAGACGCTATCTGTGAGGCTGATAACAGCGAATTGTAAACGCTGAAATCAGAGATGGACCCGTTAAAATAGGCATCCCCGGTAAACTGCGACCGCCCTAGATAATTTAACGTGTCGTTGATGGACGAAAGTGACATATTCGCGGCAGATGTCGCCCCGACGAATTGGCCGTCGACATACAACTGCATGGTCAAGTTTGGGCCGTCCTGCGCGAGGGAAACATCCACCATGTGCAGCTTGCCGTCGGCGAGATTCGCGGTTCCGGTAATATCCGGAGCGCCCCACAGCCCCGCCACAGCTACGTTGTTTGCAAAGCTGCTGTGGGGTGTGAAAAAGAAGGTTGACGTCGGGTTTCCTCCGCTATTACTGCCAAAATCGAACACGCGCTCCCAGTTGATGTTTTTGCCGCCGCTAGAGTCTGTCGTTGCCGCCGTAAACCATGATTGCACCGTTAACGCCGACCCTGATGTTGGCAGGATATTGCTGGGCAGTTGCACATATTGGCCCGCTCCCGGTTGCTGCGTGAGAACGTTGTTGGCGTTATTGACCAGCACAATCGCTCCGTTGGAAACCGTGGCTCCGCTTTCCAGCGTGCCGTTGGCACCGCCCACAGCATCGTTGACGTTGCCGCTTGCCCCGTTCCAATCGTGCACGAGTTGGCCGGCGGCAAATGTCGGTGCCGCACTTACGCTGGCGTTGAAGCCTGTTACGGTCGTCGTGAACTGCGCCGATGTTACGCCGGAATTAATTGCGGTGATACCCGCGTAAAGATCCGGTGCCGATGCGCCAGGGCCGGAGAGGAAGCTCTGGCCTACATTGAAATTCGCTGCGTATGTGGTCGTCCCGGTTCCCGAGGTTGACGGCAGCGTATAGTATGCGCCCCACGCACCGAGGTCTCTATAAATGGTGAAGGAAATCGGCGTTCCAGCAACTTGCATATTCGTATTGCCCGCACCGTCAAAACTTGCTACGTCGGCCGGTTTGGCTGCCGTGGTCCCACCCACATTCGTTGCAACATAGGATTGGATTGAATTGCCGCCGATACCATAGATAATGCCGGCACGCACCAAGCCGGCGCTGGCGTCAGAGGTGGACCCCGCGATATCCGAGCCGTAGAATCCGTCGCCAATGTACGCAACGAATTGTTGATACGCGACCATCGTTGTCGGCACCTCGAAGCTCACCGTCGCGGAAATGTCCTGATTTTTCCCGCTGACGTAACCCGCCGACGCGAGGTCGATTCCCGGAGCATCAATATAATTGGGCTGGCTTCCACCGTTAAAGTCCGTGGGCTGCGGTGCTGTTTGTACCGTGAGCGTCGAAGCGCCCGTGTTGAGAGTCATATACGGGTCGTTGGCACCCGCCAGATAGCCTCCGGTTCCCGGCAGCCTCACCGTGAAAGGCGTGCCATTCCCACTGGCATCTGGAATGCCGCTAGCAGTGGTTTGGCCGAAATTGAGCGTCACTGTTCCCGCCGTGCTTAAGCCCGTGCTGGTCAGTATCGCCAACCCTGCAAATGCGGCAAGGCCCGCGCCACCCATTAAGGGACGATTTGATGTCGGTTTTCTCATGGTAAATATCTCCTTCCAAAAAAAATCCGACGACTAAAACAACGAGCATTCGATAACACATCGAATACTACAAAATGAACATTTTTCGGTGGCTGTTGAAATTCCATTTGGGCTAAATCGCGGAAGCTCATGTGAACGACCGGCTTTTCGCGAAAACAAATTGTTGTCAGATGCATTTTAGGTCGGCCGCGCTTACTTCCGCGCGACCCGCCGCTTTATCATCTAACCTCAAACAGCCATGGACTTACTGTAGCTCGCTGAAGCCTTGGACGCAATAGTAAAAAACTGACGAATATCGGGACAAAATGACATGTTTTCACAAACTGCCGCGATGAATTGCTTTAGCCAATATTCTCCGACACACATTTCCATGCTCCTATTTCGATCTCCGCCGTCCTGCCACTCCACGGTCATAGTTTTGAATAGCGTTGGCGGATAGCTACAATATCGCCATGAACTGGGATATGATTTTATGGTTTGGTGCAATTCTTTTAGTGTTCCTGATGCTCAAACGCATCGGATTGATTTCGTTGCAAAAAGCGCGCACGCATTTGAAAAGCGGGGCGACACTGGTGGACGTGCGCAGTACAGCCGAATTTAAAGCACGGCGGCTGCCTGGTGCGGTGAATGTTCCGCTAAGTGATCTCAATGCCGGCGCCCCGCGTCATTTCCCGGATAAAAACAAGGTTCTACTGTTACACTGCCATAGCGGCGCGCGCAGCGCCATGGCCTGCCGAGCACTCAAACAAATGGGTTATACCAACGTTTTTAACGTGGGATCGCTCGCGCGGGCCAATCGCGTTGTGAATCAATAATTGAAACAATTATCTTAATCGCTCACGGGCCAAAAATCGCGAAAAATAAAAGAAATAACGTGGGATACGGGCTTTACGAGGCGTAAAAACCACGAAACACAGGATCCGAAATATCAAAAGCGGCGTTTTTTTATGCTGATTACGCCACTTTTGCCCCTGAACGGTTACGAAGAACACATTACGGATGCGTTGCCGCAACTGCCGCGGTCCATTACACAGCCAAATTTCTGTCGCAGATTTCTCGCGCTGGCCAAGTTGTCATAATCACCCTACACTTATTCATGGCCTGATTGTCAGGTCGTTGGAAGAATCGCTGACGGCGTTTCATCGGGTTTTGAAATTTGTAGGTCGTGGAGATTTTATTGTGAGCGATCAACCGGAAATAAGTCGATCCAAGCGTGTTAAATTTGACATCATTGAGCCGGTGGGCAAGCGCGTGGTCATTCGTAAGGATGAAAATCGACGTGAAACCAAAAGCGGCATCGTATTGCCGGGGAATCATGAGATTCCAACATTAACCGGACGGGTCATCGCCATTTCCAAGCAGATTGAAAATGACAGCGATTTTCCCATTCGCCAATATGACAAGGTGCTTTTTGATCCGCGGGAGGCAATTCCCGTGGAATTTGAGCCGGACAACAAGCTTTTCGTGGTGCCTTTGGACAAGGTGCTGGCCATTTTCAGAAAATCACCGGTTCCGCCCGCGGGTGAGCCGGGGCACGATGATTCAACCGAAGATGCTTAACGGCTTTATGATCGCGGCGCACTTGATAAAAATGACGTCTGTAAAAAGGAGTTTCTGCTATGGCGGTGGAAAAAAAAGTTCAGGTTCTGAAAGATGCTCCGGCCTTGGCGCAAGCGGCGGCGGAAATGGTCATGCAATGCGCTACGGCCGCGATCGCCGCGCGCGGAAGATTCATGATTGCCCTGTCGGGTGGCTCAACTCCCGAGGCGGCCTATGAAATTATCAGGCGTGATTTCGCAACCAAAGGAAATTGGGCCAAGTGGTTTATCTTTATGGGAGATGAACGTGCCGTTCCAGTGGACGATCCACGCAGCAATCTTGGAATGGCTCAGCGAACGTTACTGCATGGATTGCCCATTGCATCCGAACAGATTTTTGCGGTTCACACAGAACTGCCGCCGGCTGCCGCGGCCGTGGATTATGAAAAGCGGATCAAAGACTTTTTCGGCTATGCCGAACCACGCTTTGATTTAATTCTCCTGGGCCTGGGTGATGACGGTCACACTGCGTCTTTGTTTCCGGGACTTCCCGCGCGACATGAATCATCCAAGCTCGTCACCTTCAGCCCGCCCGGAACGCTGCCACCCCCGGTGGATCGTATCACCTTTACCTTCCCGTTGATTAACCTGGCGCGTAAAGCGGTTTTTCTGATGGCCGGTGAGAAGAAAAAAAACGTCGTGCGGCAATTGCTTTCCAAGGATGTCAATCCGGAATTGATTCCCGCCGCCAACGTGCATCCTATCGATGGCGAGCTTATATACATGATGGATAAGGCGGCACATGGGTAAAGCGTGTCGCACGCGTAAAGCCGGGCAACTTTTAAGCATCACCGTAAAACAACCGCAAAAAGGAACGGAAAAGTGAATATCAGTAAACTGGCTGGGAAATTAGCCCCGCCTGAAATTCTGGTCAACGTGCCCCGACTCATTACCGCTTACTACCAACAAACGCCCGATCCGACCATTGCCGCACAGCGGGTAAGCTTTGGCACATCCGGCCATCGGGGATGTGCTTTTGATACGGCCTTTAACCAATGGCATATTCTCGCTATTACGCAGGCGGTCTGTCTGTATCGTAAACTGCACGGCATTGATGGTCCGCTGTTTTTGGGCATGGATACCCATGCACTTTCCGCGCCGGCGCACGCGACCGCACTGGAAGTGCTGGCCGCCAATTCAGTGGATGTCATGATCGCATCGGGCACGGATTACACGCCCACCCCCGCGGTTTCCCATGCCATTATCACTTACAACCGCAAGCGTAAAACCGGCCTGGCCGATGGCATTATCATTACGCCCTCCCATAATCCACCGCATGATGGCGGAATTAAATACAATCCACCTACCGGCGGGCCCGCCGACACCACCGCAACTTCCTGGATTGAAGCCAAAGCCAATATGTTTCTGAAATCACATTTGCGTGGGATTAAGCGAATTCCGTTGGCGCGGGCACTTTCAGCCGGAACAACGCATCAACACAATTACATTCGTGCGTATGTGGCCGACTTGGGGAACGTCGTGGACATGCGGCTTATTGCTGATTCGGGGATCACGTTGGGCGTGGATCCGCTGGGCGGTGCGGGCGTGCATTACTGGCAACCCATTGCGGAACATTACGGCCTGAAGCTTACCGTGGTGAACCAACAGGTGGATCCGACGTTTCGCTTTATGTCCGTGGATTGGGACGGTCAGATTCGCATGGACCCCTCTTCGCCTTACGCCATGCGGAGTTTAATCAAGTTGAAAAATCGCTTTGACATCGCCTTTGCCTGCGATACCGATCATGATCGGCACGGCATTGTGGCCCCCAGCGCCGGATTGCTGGCACCCAACCATTATCTTGCCGCAGCCATATTTTATCTCTTTCAACACCGCCCGCACTGGCGTAAATCGGCGGCGGTAGGCAAAACATTGGTCAGCAGTTCCATCATTGATCGCGTCACCGGCAAACTGGGCCGGAGGCTTTATGAAGTGCCGGTCGGCTTCAAATGGTTTGTTGACGGGTTGGTCGCCGGGCAACTGGGGTTTGTCGGTGAGGAAAGCGCGGGCGCTTCATTCCTGCGCAAAAACGGTCGGGTGTGGACTACTGATAAAGACGGCATGATTCTGGGCTTACTGGCTGCTGAAATAACCGCGGCCACAGGCCGTGATCCGGGTGAAATATACCGGCAATTAACGCGCGAATTTGGCGATCCCGCCTATCAACGCACGGAGGCACCGGCCACCGCTGCGGAGAAATCCGCCTTGTCCAAGCTTTCGCCTGATGCGGTTGCGGCCACGACATTGGCCGGGGAAAAAATACAGGCGTCTCTGACTACCGCGCCGGGCAACGGCAAAGCGATAGGGGGGTTGAAAGTCGTCGCTGCAAATGGTTGGTTTGCGGCGCGCCCGTCGGGCACTGAGGCCATTTACAAAATTTACGCCGAAAGCTTTCAAGGCGCTGCCCATCTGCAGCGCATTATTTCCGAAGCGCAACATATTGTCAGTTCCGCCCTGCGGGCTAGGAGCCTGTCCGAGTAATGGCCGCAACCCGGCGATTACTTGGACAGGCTCCTAGCCCAAAATAAGACAGTCCAGCACGTTCCTCAAAAGGACAAAATCATGGCACTGTGCGGAAAAGCACCACAAAGCCGCCGGCTCTGCCGGTGGTGGCGCCCCATCAATGCACCCGGTGGGCCATTAAAGGCTGCAATTTTGCCCATTATCCGCGATTATTGATTCATGGTGCAGGGGTTTATCCGCAGGGTTGTCTCCTGGGCATTGACATATTTCGTGAAAACTTTACAATTTGAAGTTTTCGGGCATGGCGGAAACCCGGGGTCCTGAGTGTAAGAATCCCAGCCGCCACCCACTGATAAGTAGTATTTACTAGATTGAGTAGATTATGACAGCAACAGCCAATCCAACCCGTCATCGCATCGCCAAGCCGGCGGGGCGTACCACCTTGGCCCGTGTCGGACACACGGATAATCGCTGGTACATTGTAGATGCCGCCGATCAGACGCTGGGGCGTCTGGCCAGTAAAGTTGCCACCCATCTGATGGGCAAGCACAAAGCTACCTACACGCCCACCGTGGATGTGGGCGATTACATTATTGTCATCAACACCAACAAAATTAAGGTTACAGGCCGCAAGCTGGATCAACGCGAATATGATTATTACACGTATTATCCCGGCGGCCACAAAGTGAAGCCCCTGCGGGATTTGCAGAACCGGCACCCGGAAACGGTGTTTGAATTGGCGGTGCGCCGGATGATGCCCAAGACCACCATGGGCGTGAAAATGTTCGCCAAACTCAAATGCTTTAAAGATGATAAACATCCGCACGCAGCCCAACGGCCGGCCGTGCTCAAATTTTAAGTTCATAACAAAAGAGACATTCCCGGTGTACCGGGATAACCAGAAAACAGAGGCAAACAGAACATGACTGAAACGACATCAACATCCGCAGCGCCGGCCATTAAACCCCGTGGCGTCATTACGGCCGGCGGCAAGACCTATTATCTGGGCACCGGCCGCCGCAAGAAGTCGGTCGCCCGTGTTCGTCTGGTGGCGGGACAGGGTAAATTTATTGTTAATGACCGTCCGCTGGATTCCTTTTTCACTGAATCCCGTGATCGCACCATGGTCAATGCACCGCTGGTGTCCGCCAATTTGGCTGGTGCCATGGATGTGCTGGTGAATGTGCATGGTGGCGGCCATACCGGACAGTCTGGGGCCATTCTGCAGGGCTTGGGACGGGCTTTGACGCTGTATGATGCCACATTGCGCAAGTCCATGCAGGATGGCGGATTCCTCACACGCGACAGCCGCATGAAAGAGCGTAAGAAATACGGCTTACGTGGTGCCCGTAGAGCGTACCAGTTCAGCAAACGGTGATACTTATTTGGCGATTCATTATCGGCTATTAAGCGTTTTAATGCCCATTTACAATGAATCGCGCACGCTGCGCACCATTGTGGACCGGGTGCTCTCGGCACCGTGTCCGATCCCTATTGAATTAATTTGTGTCGATGATTGCAGCCGGGATAATTCCTGGGAGATTTTGCAGGAACTGGCTGCAGCCAATCCGCGCGTGCGCATTTTCCGGCATGAAAAAAATGCCGGCAAGGCGGCGGCAATTCATACTGCCGTAACGCACATCACCGGCGATATTGTGCTGATTCAAGATGCCGATCTCGAATATGACCCGCGGGATTTTGCGGCCCTTTTGGCCCCGATCGTGGAAGGCAAGGCCGATGCGGTATTTGGTTCCCGTTTCGCTTTCTCCGGCCAGAGGCGCGTGTTGCTGTTCTGGCACGCGGTGGCCAATCGAATTTTAACTCTACTGACCAATATGTTTCTGGATTTGAACTTAACGGATATGGAAACCTGCTACAAGGCGGTGCGGGCGGATATCCTGCTGCAAACGCCGTTGCGGGCGCAGCGTTTTGGCATTGAACCGGAAATTACCGCGCGACTGGCGCAATGGGGCATCCGGATTTATGAAGTGCCCATCAGTTACCATGGCCGCACGGCCGCCGAAGGGAAAAAAATCGGCTTCAAGGATGCCATTGAAGCCTTGACCACGCTGATACGGTGCTGCTTTCTTGATACCCGCTTTACCACCAACGATGAATATTTTCTTCTCCAGACATTTCGGCGAACGCGGCGCGTGAGCCGCTGGGATTTTAATAAATTTCAACCCTTCATCGGTTCGCGCGTCCTGGAAACCGGATGCGGTATCGGCAATTTTGCGGAATTATTACTGGATCGCCCGCGGCTGATCTGCGTGGATGAAAATGAATTTTTTGTGGAAATGACCCGGCGGCGCTTCGGCCACCTGGAAAATCTCCGCGTGTTACAGGCGGATATTACGGACCCCAATGCCCAGGGCAACTTGCGCGATGAACACATTGACACCGTAGTTTGTCTGAACATCCTTGAAAATGTTGAGGATGAAACGCTGGCGCTTAAGCGGTTTTACGACCTCCTGGAGCCGGGCGGAAAGCTTATCGTTCTCGTGCCCGCCAATCCCGCCCTGATGAGTCCCTGTGATCAGGCGCTGGGGCATCGGCGGCGCTACACCCGGGAATCTCTGGAAGCGGTTATGACGACGGCGGGATTTAATATCCGGCATATTTCACAATACAACACGGTAGGGGCCTGGGCCTGGCGCTTTAATAAATGGCGGGGCCGCGCGGAATTAACCGCCCGTCAGATTAAACTTTTCCAGTGGCTGCTTCCCGTAGTAAAAGCCGTGGACGCCATGAATCTCGGCGGCGGCCTAAGTATCCTCGCCGTCGGCGAAAAATAGAAAACAAAGGTACCTGACGCCTTTTTCTCAGGGGATGCGATGGGAAGTAAATCACAAAACAAGCCCAATGCCCCAATGGAGCTCTTCGAGCGACAACGGGACTGGGCCACATGGTTGAAGAATAACTACAACAAGTCGTCAGGCGTGTGGTTGCAACTGGCTAGGAAAGACGCTGGTGTTCAGTCGGTTGCATACACTGAAGCCATCGAAGTGGCGCTCTGCTTCGGGTGGATAGATGGGCAGAAGAAAGCACACAGCG
>JAJZGH010000232.1 GCA_021798635.1 Planctomycetota bacterium
GGTATGGCCACGGGTCATTTGACATTTCAAATGGGCTTTTTAAAATGGTATTTAGATGATTTAACTCACCGGAGTGCGATGTGACCAAAAATATTGAAAAAACGCAGGATGATTCGACGAAAAACCGTCTGCTGATCGCGGCGGGCGAGGTGTTTGCCTTGCACGGTTTTCACCGGGCCACAATTCAAACGATTTGTGAAAAGGCGGGGGCCAATATTGCCGCGGTCAATTATTATTTTTCCAGTAAAGAGAATCTGTATCTCGAAACATTGAAATTTGGCCGGCGGCTAAGTCGGCATTTAATGCCGGAGGATGTGGATCATTTGTCAACGGGTGATCCATTGACCGCGCTAAGGTCCTTTGTACGCATGGCCTTGGATTCACTGCTGGATGAAAGTCGGCCGGAGTGGTATTTCCGCATGTTGTCTCTGGAACAGTTTGAACCTTCGCCGGCGTTGGAGCGCTACATTCATGATGTCATCGAACCGTGGCGGAACAGACTGGTCGCGGTGGTTGAGTTGCTGGGGGATCGCAAGCTTTCGCCCAGTGAACTGAATCTCGTGGTTTCGAGTATTGCGGGGCAATGTCAATATTATCTGCGCTGCCGGGCGGTGGTGCTGAAGATGCGGGGCACGGGCGGCTATTGTGCGGCGGATATCGACGAAATCGCCGATCATATAACGGCCTTTTCCCTGGGGGGAATACGCGCTATTATGCAGCGTCCGGTGACGGGGACGGAAAAACAGAGTGCGGAAACATAAAATCACTTTTTCCCGACCGAGGTGGGAAAATAAAAATTGGAATACATGCGGCCTGACAAGGCCGCGGGCAAGGAGTAAAACGTATGACGGAACCCACCGATCCATCAACATCCAGAATGCGCCCGACGGCGGCACCATCGGAAACACCGGGGCCAAATGCCCAGCAGCCGGCGCCTGCCACGGCGGCCGATAACGGACGGAAACGCAAGAAAATATTTCTCATCGGGGGTATTGTCCTGCTGATTCTGGCATTGGTGCTGGGGATCCCGTGGTACATACATTCTCAGAAATATATGTCCACCGATGATGCGTATGTCCGGGCACATGTTATTTATGTAAGCCCGCAGGTTTCCGCGCAGGTGCTTTCGGTACCGGTGCTGGATAATCAATATGTTAAAAAGGGAACCGTTCTGGTGCGGCTGGATCCACGTGATTACCAGGCGGCGGTGGACAGGTACAAAGGGCTACTGGAACAGGCGCTTGCCGCGCGCCGCGGCAGCCGATATTCCCTGCAACTGGTCAAACGGACCTCTCCCGCGGCATTAAGCGGAGCGCAAGCCCAGGTGGCTATTGCGCGGGCATCCATCGCTACCGCCAAAGCCGGTGAGGCACAGGCGGCGGCCGCATTTGATCAGGCCCAGGCTCAAGTATCCGCGGCCATCGCGGCTATTGCCCGCGCCAAGGCGGATGTCGTCGCTGATGCCGCGAACGCCGTGAAAGCGACTGCGGATTATCGCCGCTATGCTTCGTTGTTGAAAACCGGCGATGTAACACCGCAGCAGGTTGATTCGTATCGCGCCGCTGCGGAAAGCGCCAAGGCTATTCTGGCTGCCGCCGGGAAAACGGTACTATCGCGTCGTGCGGAGCTTATGGAGGCCAAGGCCGGCGTGGAAGCGGCACGGGAGAACCGTGTGGCCGCCGGGGCACAACTGCTGCAGGCGAACGCCAATTTACTCAAGGCTCAGGCACAACAGGCGGCGGTCAACGTGGTACCTCAGCAGATCGGGCAGACCACAAGCAATGTCAGCGGCAGTACCGGTCGGGTGGATGAGGCCCGCGCGGAATTACAGCAGGCGGAATTGAATTTGTCCTATTGCACGATCCGCGCCCCGGTCAGCGGGTACGTGACGAAAAAATCCGTGGAGCCGGGAAATTATGAGACCGTTGGATCAACGCTGCTAAGCATCGTGCGGCCGAATATGTGGGTTGTCGCGAATTTCAAGGAAACGGATCTGACCTATATGAAGCCCAATGATCCGGTAACTATTTCCATTGATGCCTATCCGCAATATACCTTCAAGGGATATGTGCAAAGCATTCAGGCCGGCTCAGGCGCGGAATTCAGCCTTCTTCCACCGGAAAACGCCACGGGAAACTTCGTTAAAGTTGTGCAACGTGTACCGGTCAAAATTCTATTCAAAGACTTGCCCAAGCCCATGCCGTATCTGGCGGCCGGGATGTCCGCGGTGCCGGAGGTTAAGGTGCGATGAGCGCTATTGAGGCCGGTGAAATTGTCGCGCCGCCCCGCACATTTAATCCATGGATGGTTGCGCCCGTGGTGGCCATGGCCGCCTTCATGGAAGTGCTGGATACCACGATTGTCAATGTGTCGCTGCCCCATATTGCGGGCAATATGTCCACCAGTGTTGATCAAAGCACGTGGGTGCTTACCAGCTATCTGGTCGCAAATGCCGTTGTGTTGCCGCTGAATGGCTTTATGTCCGCCCTGCTGGGCCGCAAGCGCTATTTTCTTATATGCATGACCGTTTTTACGGCCAGTTCCCTGATGTGCGGCATGGCACCGACGTTTGGCATGTTGCTGATGTTCCGCGTGTTGCAGGGGCTGGGCGGCGGCGGCTTGCAGCCTGGCGCGCAAGCTATTCTGCGGGATATATTTCCCCTGAAAAAAATCGGCACGGCCATGGCTGTTTACGGCATCGTGGTGGTTGTGGCACCGGTACTGGGACCCGTGTTGGGCGGCTGGATTACGGACAGCTTTTCCTGGCGCTGGTGTTTTCTCATTAATGTTCCCATTGGCATTGTTTCAGTATTTCTCCTGTCCATTCTGCTGCATGAGCCTCATGATCAGCGGCGAATAAAACTGCGCGAGACGGGATTTGATTATATGGGGTTAAGCCTGCTGGTCCTTGGTCTGGGGGCGTTACAGATCATGCTGGATCGCGGGGAAGATGCGGATTGGTTTGCTTCGCCATTCATTCGTGTGCTGGCGGCTATCGCGGTACTGGCCCTGGCCAGCGCGTTTATCTGGGAATGGTATCAGGAGCACCCGATTGTAAATTTGCGGATGCTGGAGGAAAGGAATTTCGGCCTGGCCACCGTGGGCATGTTTTTATTTGGGGGAATTCTGTATTCCAGCACCACGTTGCTACCCTTGATGGTGCAGACGCTCATGGGGTATGACGCCAAGCTCGCCGGGTTGGTGCTGGCACCGGGAGGCGCGGTGGTCTTCTGCCTGATGCCGCTGGTGGGCTTTCTGGTGCCGCGCGTGCAGACGCGCTGGCTGATTTGCATAGGCGTAGCGGGAAATGTCGTGGCACTGATGCTAATGGCGGGGCTGAATTTACAGGCCGATTTTATGTCGTTGGCGATGTGTCGGGCGGTGCAGGGTATTGGGTTGGCTTTTCTCTTTGTGCCGTTTAATACCGCGGCCTTTGGTTTTATCCCCAAGCGGAATCTAAGCGATGCTTCAGGGATTATTAATCTGGCGAGGAATATCGGCGGAAGCATCGGCATTTCCTGTGCGGTGGCATTTGTAAAAACCAGTTCACAGGTACATCAGACCTACCTGGTGGCGAACGTGAATCCTATGAATCGGGCCTACCAGGCCGGTATCGCCGGTTTGAAAGCCGCTCTGATCCACTCTGGCGTATCCGCTTCTTCAGCTTTACATGAAGCCCAGGCAATCATGTATAATTCCCTGCGGCAACACACAGGCATGATGGCGTATGTGACCGCCTTTGAATATCTGGCGGCTTTATTTTTGTTGGTCATACCCGTGGCGCTGCTCCTGCGCACGCCACGGTTTCATGATGAACCGCTGCCCGTGGATTAAACTATCTATCTTAGATCAGGAGTCGCTCCGATGTGGTTAAAAAAGAAAAGTGTCGTTCTGGTGATTCTCGCGGGGTCTCTGGCCGGATGCGTCAATCAAAAAGAGGAGGTCATGCACTATCGCAAGGTGCTGCACAGTAAACCCGCCACCAGCGAGGCGCAACTGATTATTCCACGGCAACTCACGCTGGCGGCGGCGTTGAAACTGGCGAATGACAATAATGAACAATTGGCCATCGCCGGCGAGAATTATCTCCAGGCCATGATTGCCAAAGACAAAGCCTTCTCCACCTTTATGCCCACGGTGGGTGTCAGTGCCCAGGATTTTCAAATGCGGGGGTTTAATACCAGTGCTCTTCCACCGGGTGTGAATCAGTTTTTTCAGACAAATTATTTCAATGCTCCGCTGGAGACACAGTTAAATGTAAACGTGCTCAAAGATGCCACCGCAATTTCCGCGGCCGGTGCGTACGTCGATCAGCGCAAAGCCCTGCTGTTGGATATGCAATCCAATGTGCTTCTGGAAGTGGCCCAGACCTATTACCAGGTGCTTAGTGACCAGCGATCGGTGGCGGTGCTGCGGCAAACTTTGCGGGTGCAGCAGGCCAACGTTAAAAGCCAGACCAACAAAGCCAAGGCGGGCGTGGCCCTGCGCCTTGCGGTGTTGCAATCCCAGGCGGATGAAGCCAAGACCCGCGTGCAGCTTACCGAAGCCGAAAACAATGTCGATAGAGGTCGGGCCACGCTGGCCTTTCTCATCGGCGCACCGACACTGAATGGTTCACAGTTAATCAATAACTTTAATCCGCCACATCGCGTCCCGAATCTGGGCCGTCTGGATCAACTGGCGCTGGTAAAGCGACAAGATCTGATTGCCGCCGATGATGCGGTTACCACGTCGGAAAGAAATGTTTCGGCGGCCATTGATGAATATTTTCCATCGGTGTCGGTTGATTTCAACACATTTTTATATAAAGAACAGTTCCCCAGCGACAGTTGGTGGAGTGGATTATTTAGCGCCAATTTCCCTATTTTTGAAGGGGGCATGATCTATCAGAATATTCGCACCGCCTATTCACAGATGCGCCAGGCCATGCTGCAGCGGCAACTTCTGGCCCGGCAGATCATGGAACAGGTACGTATAGCCCGCGCGGATTGGCTTACCAGCGTTCGCCTAGTGGCCAACTTAAAGACGGAAATGCTCTCCGCCCAGGCGGCGTATCATCAGGCCCAGCATTCTTACAGTGTCGGAGTCGCCACGAATCTGGATGTTATTACCGCCCAGGATTTAGCTCTTTCAGCCCAGTTGGCGTACCAGCAGGCGCGGTATGATGTGCGGGTTCGCATGTTAAACCTGCTGCGAGAGACTGGCCGCTTCACCTACCCCATGATCGCCCAACTCGCCCGAGCGGCTCGTGCTCAAAAATCGCCCCGGCCAATGAAAAGTGAAAAAACGAGTCATGGACGGGGCAACTGACCCTTCCAAGCCGGGTGCCGATGGCGATTTCCCACCATAAATGTCCTTAATAGCGGGTCAAATCATGATATTCTCATAAATATTCATAAAAATGCGACACTTTTTCCGACAAATCCGACAAGTTATCCACAATTAGATCAAGAAATATCTACATGCTGCCGATATAGACATGCAAGCTGTTGTTGCGGCTGCGGGTTGGTAATGCGCGCCAAACGTGGCCAGGTCAGGAATTATTGAGTGGACCGAGACTGAATTTGTTTCGGATCACCGAGTTGGGAGACTTAAGCCCGGTTGGAAAGCCGGGGCTTATCAGGTGGTCTGCTTTTTTGTTTTAGACGGTGTAAATCCGGGAGAAACATTAATGGCCGGCGTTACTAACTCCTCCACGCTTTCTCATTGTCCATTGGTCCGACGCCGCACAGCGCGGGCGCGTAAGTGCGGAGATCTGCGTATTTCGCATGATATTGTTTTACCCCTCTCCGACACGAGTAGTCACGAATTATCCACCCGTCGAGCCGAGGATTCCGATCAGGGGTTCGCCACGGTAAAACGCACACTGGTTGGCGGTGAAACCATCGTCGAAATCGGCTGTGGGCGCGGATTACAATCCATTGAGATGGCTAAACTTGTTGGACCGCGCGGGCGGCTGGTAAGCATCGACAGTTCGCCGGACGCCATCAATGCGGCTAGGCGCAATGCGGCCGAGGCCGGCATTAAGAATATTGAATTTTACCTATGCCGTGTCGACAGCGTCCCCTTGCCGCCGGGCCTGGCGGATTGGATCATCAGCGAAGGGGTTTTTTGCCCCAGTTCCGGAAAAATGGCCGTCTTCCGTGAGATGTTTCGCGTGCTGGCTCCCGGCGGGCGAATTCTCATTCATGATATTGCGATCCGCAAATTACTGCCTCCGGAAATAGCGGACTCCATTGCGGCCTTTACCTTCGGTCTGGCCGGGGCCATTGAATTATCAAGCTATCGCAAGTTATTGAATTCAACCGGGTTTGATCGTTGCGAGATCACCGAATCTTCCGGCAATTCCCATGTGGAACGATTCTGGGATTCCGCGGTGCCCAATCCATCCCGTCAAGTTCAAGCCGTTGCTTCCACCGCATCGCTGCCGCATTTAACCAGCCGACATTGGCTGCATGAATACGTCGCCGGCATCCGCCTGCAAGCCAGAAAACCGATGCTGGCCGCGGCGTGTGCGTGAGGGCGGCGTTAGAACTTGGAACTTGGAACCTGGAATCGAGCATCTCGCATTTGGCATCCGGCGTGTTCCGAAAACGCTGAAGCTTCTATTTCGCGGTTTTCCGGCGGAAGCACGGCCAGCGGGCTGGCCGGCTTACTGTAACCTGTAACCTCGACACGTAACCCCGACACGGCTCACGCTCGTTGCTCACGCACGTTACGATGCGCACACGCCTACCGGCTAAGGCTACGGCGTCAGGCTTTGCGGGCACCAAATGCAGCGAAGGGGCCATTTTTATGCAGGATTTCAGGATCTGCAAAGCCAACTTCTGATAAAAGTAGAATCTGCCAGAGCAGGGGCTTGGGCGTATCTTCCGCTTCAATATAGCTGAATACCAAGTCGCGATATTTTTCGCCGGCCATACCGTCTTCTTTAAGGCCTGACAGGTAGTCCCCATAGCGCCGCCACATAGCTTGCTGCACGGTTGGTGAAGAATGTTCGACCAAATCAAAAATCCAGAATGATCCGCCGGGGCGTAACCACCGCAGTACGGAGGCAAATACCTGGTGCCACTGCTGATCGGTTCGTAAATGATGCAACACCGCCGCAGCCAGAACAATATCAAAACTTTCCGGGGCAAATTGCGCCTCGCGCACATCGTGCTGCAGGGTTGTCACCACGCCGGTGGTGGCAGCACTGACGCGATGGCGCGCACGGTCCAGCATAGGCTGGCTTAAATCCATCAACGTGCAATGAAGATTGGGAAGTTTTTGCAAAAGTTTAAGCGTGTAATTTCCCGCACCGCACCCAATATCCAGTACACTTCGTGCCTGCGGCGTAACCGCCGCGGCCGCAGTAGTAACTAATTCCAGACAAAGCGGCGCATCCATAGTAGCCGACTGCCCCGTTTCCAAATTACTGAATCGCTCAACCTCGTTATCAAACCGCCCGCGGATTTCGTCAACCGTGGATTTCATTTCTTCAACTCCATATGTCACTACCGGATTCTGGTGGTGC
>JAJZGH010000233.1 GCA_021798635.1 Planctomycetota bacterium
ACGGCTAAAGTGATTGATCAGTTTCGCACGGTGTGGAATTATCGCGGCTTGCTATTTAAATTCAAATTGGAAGTCGGCTTGGATGAAGCGGAACTAATCGCAGTGGCACAAGCCAGCCGCGAGCATAGCCAGGCTGATGTGATCATTGCCAACACCTTGGAAATGGTTGATGGGCCGGAACCGTCGGCCATCATCATCGACCCGCATACCACACGAAAAGTTCCACGCAGCAAACTGGCCCAGGCATTGAAAGATGAGATGATTACGCGGCTTTCCGCACCGTAAAACTGCGGGCCATCTGGCATTTCGCATTTAGCATGGTGCGAGAGCGAAGCGTTAGAGCGCAGCGATTCCAAAATCTTCCAACCTCTAACTCCCGGCTCCTGCATCCTCACCTATCACCTGCGCCCCGGCTGTTACCTGGATACGCGTCTGTGCCTCGCACCACCCTCAGGCACAACAACCCTCAGGCCCATAATTAGCAAGCATCTGGTACTATACTTAGGAACGGACTAGAGTCCGGAACTTGGTCACCGACTCGGAGATGCAGACATGTCGCAATTCATGGGCAGCTTTTCGGACGATTCCGACAACAGCATTCCTTTAGCCTCCGATCAGCCAACGGCTGCAGTTCCGGCTCCAACACCATCGCCGGTGCCTCAAGTACAAAGTGCCCCAGGCGCGGCAGGTCCTCGTGTAATGGCTTCCGATGTGCAGACAGTCGAACAACTCGCACGGGCTTATCAGGCCATCACCGAGCAGTTAAGCAAATATATCGTGGGGCAGGCGGAAGTTATCGAGCAGGTGCTCACCGCCATGTTCTGCCAAGGCCATGTACTGTTAGTGGGTGTGCCGGGCCTGGCCAAGACCATGCTGGTTAAGACCATCAGCGATGTGCTGCAGCTTGATTTCAAACGCGTGCAATTCACCCCTGATTTAATGCCCTCGGATATCACCGGTACCGATGTGCTGGAAGAAGATAAAAGCACCGGCAAGCGGGCGTTCAGGTTTGTCCGTGGCCCGATTTTCGCCAACATTGTTCTGGCCGATGAAATCAACCGCACTCCGCCCAAAACGCAGGCCGCCCTGCTGGAAGCCATGCAGGAGCGTAGTGTCACCGTCGGCGAGACCACCTTTGAATTGCCGCAACCATTTTTTGTTCTGGCAACCCAGAATCCCATCGAGCAGGAAGGCACGTACCCGCTGCCCGAAGCGCAGCTGGACCGCTTCATGTTCATGACTCTGGTGAACTACCCGAAGCCGGACGAGGAAATACAGATCATGAAACAGGCGACAGCCGTTTATCGCCCCGCCCTGTCACGACTACTGGATGCCCAAACGATTCTGCATTTGCAGCAGGTGGTGCGGCGCGTGCCGGTGGCGGATCATGTGTATCAGTTTGCGCGTGACCTGGTGCGCGCCACGCGCCCATGCGAAGCCGAAGCTAAACCGTGGCTCAATGATTTGGTGCAATGGGGCGCCGGGCCGCGCGCCAGTATTTACCTGATCATGGCCGGTAAGGCCCGCGCTATTTTGCATGGGCGAATGCACGTGAACACGGATGACATTATCCAGGTGGCCCATCCTGTCTTGCGCCATCGCATTCTGACCACTTTCAGTGCTGAAGCGCAGGGCATGACCAGTGATAAAATTATTGACCGTCTGCTGACCGAACTGCCGGGCATTACCGCAAAGTAAAATAAAGCGGGGGGGGGGGGTAGTTTTGGTGAGCCTACGCCCAGTGTGGCATCAGCAACTTAGATGGAACTAGCGCCAATGACCGCAGGACAATCCAACACGATGCCAATGCCGGGCCACCAAGCCGCAACGACCCTGCTGGATCCGAACATGCTGTCCAAAATCAGCCGGTTGGATATGGTGGCCCGACAAGTGATGGATGGATACGTACAGGGCATGCACAAATCCAAGCACATTGATTTTGCCATTGATTTCGCACAGCATCGCCAATATGTGCCCGGCGATGATGTGAAACGCATTGACTGGCGGCTTTTGGCTAAATCGGATCGCTATTACATTAAACAATATGAAGTGACCACCAACCTGCGGGCGTTTATTATTCTCGATTGCAGCGGGTCCATGGCATATCGTGGAAAGGCGGCGCTGTCCAAATATCGCTACGGCCAATTCATGGCTGCGAGTCTGGCCTATCTCACGCTGCATCAAGAGGATTCCGTCGGCCTGATTACCATGGATAACACCATCAAGGATTTTATCCCACCGCGCTCCACACCCTCGCATCTTATTAACGTCGTCAACGCTCTGGAAGCTCGCCAGCCTGGCGGGGAATCCAGCCTGGCCGCGCTGCTGCATCAAGTTGCCCAGCAGATTACCCACCGTGGCCTGGTGATTATTATCAGCGATTTTTTTGAAAATCCCGAGGCGCTGGTCAGCGCGTTGCATCATTTCCGTCACCAGCGGCATGAGGTGTTGATGCTCCACGTGATGGATGACGATGAACTGAATTTCCCGTTTCGCAAATGGACGCTTTTTCAAAACATGGAATTGCCCGGGCATCGCCTCCGGCTGGATCCGGCGATGATGCGCCGGCAATACCTGGATAATCTGCGCCGCCATCTGACCACGCTGCGGAATACCGCGGCAGGTTTGAATATCAGCTACAGCCTGTTCAATACCTCCAGCCCTTTTGATAATGCGTTGTCGGAATATCTGGCCAATCGGATGAAAGGGCGCCGAGCATGACGAGGGCCGCGCATCATGTTTGAAATTCCCTGGATGCTTACCGGACTGGTGGCCATCGGCATTCCTATTGCCATTCACCTGCTGCATCGGCAGAAAACCACGCCGATCAACTGGGGCGCCATGATGTTTCTTCAAGCCAGCGATGTGCTGAAGAAAAAACGCCGTAATCTTGATCACTGGCTTTTGCTGCTGGTGCGCATTGCCATTCTGCTGCTGCTGGTCTTGCTCCTGGCGTGGCCGATTCTGCCGGCGGGAGCTGTCAAACAATTGGCGGGCGGCTCATCGGCGGATGTGGTAATTGTGCTGGATCACAGCATTTCCACGGGCATTCTGGACGGGCGACGGACCGTATTCGCTCATGAAATTGCCGCGGCCAAGCGGATCGCCGGTAAGTTAAGCCGACAGGATACACTTTCGATGGTCATTGCCGGCCACCGCCCTTACAGCCTGACCCAGTTCCCCGTTCCAGTCTCAGACAATGCCGAGGTGCGAAGCAAACTATTCTCTCCCCTCTATCAGTTGCCCATGGGGATGGCGGGTGCCTCCATCCCCGCGGCGATTCAACAAGCCCGTCGGGCGGCGCGGCGCGGAGCCTTGTTTGATAAAGTGATTTTTGTTGTTTCTGATCAGCGGGTAGTATCCTGGCAGCCCCGCCATTCCGCGGAATGGAAGGCCGCCTATGGCGGAAAAAGTGCGGGAAAGCAGCTTGCGGTATTTGATTTGCCGGTCATCGCCCATAGTGCCCTGTCCGATATTGCAATCGGGCCGTTGCACATTGAACCATTATTTCCCGCCGCGGGTCGGCGCGTAACTGTGCTCTTCAGCGTCAGTAATTCCGGCCCCTTATCGGTGGCATCTATTCCCATTGATCTGTTATATGACGGCACGCCGATGGATCACATTATGATCCCTCGCCTGCAGGCCGGGCGCAGCACTACCGGAATTATGCACCTGCGCGTCGCCTCGGCAGGATCCCACTGGATAACCGTGCGCACGGGAATTCAGGACGCATTGGCGGCGGATAACCAGTCCACGGCCGTGATTCAGGCCTGGAAACATATTCCGGTATTAATTATTGACAGCCAACTGGGGGCCGTCGGCCGTTTCCGCGCCAGCCGATATATCAGCGCCGCCCTGCAACCTTCGACATCCGCGCGCCTCGGGCTGGCCCAACCTGTGGTGATGAGTGTCAGCAGCGCGCAGCATGTGCCATTAAGCAAATATCAGGTAGTCATTGTCAATGATCCATCGACTCTGCCCACCGGATTGATTTCCCGACTCCATGCACTTGCCCGTTCCGGCAAAGGAGTCTGGTTTATCCTGGGCCGCAATGCCAGTCAAGATTTTGTGAATTCTCAATTGCCGTCAGGCGGGTTTGCCATTGGCACACTGGGAAAGGTGCAATCGGCCGGCAAGCACCATCCGATTATTGTGATCCGCGATGCCGCCAGCCCGCTGTTACGCCCTTTGCGGGAACTGCATCGCAACGCCATCGTGGGTGTTACGCTCCTGAAGTGGAACACCCTTATTCCGGCCGATGCCGGGGAAAAGGTTTTGCTGGCCACCGCACGGGGGGCACCCCTGATGTTAGCACAAAGCGTGGGAGATTCTGGCGGCCAGGTCGTGATCTGGACCACCGGCGTTGATGGGCATTGGAATGATTGGCCTCTTCAAGCCGGAAGCTTTTTGCCGCTGGTTAATCAGACCGTGTATGAATTGGCCATGGGTGCCAAGCGCCTGACCGATCGGCCCTATATCAATCCCGGTGCGCCAATTGTCTGGACCGGTTCAGACAAGCCCGCTATTGAATCCGCGACGATTCTGGATCCTCACGGCCTGATCCATTCGGTAACGCCCCAGCTTATTACCGGCGGACACTATCTTGTGACGTGGAATCACACCGGGTTGCCCGGCTTATATACCCTGTCCTTCAAACCCGCGAAAAGCCGGGCCAATGTCTACTTCAATGTGAATATCAATCGCAGCAACCTGAATCCTGCCACGCTTTCCGCAGCGGATATGCAATGGCTCACAAGTCACGATTATATTCGCAAGCAGATTAGTACCCGTGAGATCGCCACGGCGCTAGGCACGGTGAGCCGCAATTTCAGCCTCTGGCCGATTCTGGCCATACTGGTGTTATTGATGTTGCTGGTGGAGGCGTGGCTGTGCCGGAACATGGCGCAGTTGATCCGCCCGGCCGATCTGCCGGCAAATGAGTTACCGGCGATGAGTCTTTTGTAAGACAGAAAAAGGAATGAACGCTTGGCCCAAGCGCCCGAACAATCTCCGCACGGTCACATGCACCTGATGCTGCATGCAACCATGCCGCTGTGGCTGCTGGCAATTGTTGCTCTGTTAGCTCTGGCATTAATTACCTATATGTATCAACAGCAACGGGATCTGGCACCGCCGCGAACGATTATCACATTGACGCTGCTGCGCGTCGCCATGGTGCTGTTGGCCCTGTTGGCCCTGGCCGGCCCCGCCCTGCAATGGACGCGCACCCAAACGTCTCCCGGGCAACTTTGGCTGTTACTGGATCACAGCAAATCCATGGGCGTTCACGACAGCCAGGCTGGGCAAGTGTACGCCTTGCGTTGGGCTTGCGCCCTGGGCCGTGTGCCCGGTTACAGCGATGCGCTGGACCGCGGGCTGGCGCAGCTTAGCGCTCTTTCGCAGCAGCTACGCATAATTAAGGATCAGGAAAGCCAGTTTACCGATGTGTCACGCCAGAGGTCACAACAGCAAACTCGCAAAAGCATCGCCGCCCTGCGCACTTGGAACGCAACCCTCCACTCGCTGATTGACCAAGTATCACGCCACGCGTCCGCTTCTGAAGTTACCAATCAGCTCCGACAAATCGCCCGAAAAGTACAGCAAGTTTCGCACGCGGCCCATACGGGATCCAATGCCCCGTCGCCCGCTGCGGAAGCCTTCGCGACGGTAAATATTCAATTGGGCACGGCCATGCGGGCTTTGCAGCAGATGGCTCGAAGTGCTGATCAAGCCTATCTGGCGGCCCATAAGTCTAATGTAACGCTTCAGGCCCAGCTTCGTCATGTGCGGAAAATGACACGTGCACAACTGGCGGCAGACATTGTCACGCAACACAGTAGCGGCGGAAAACCGGCGATTGCTGATCTGCTGCGGAAGGACGCCGTGCACCTGCTCAGCTTTGCGGGAACCGCCTATAGCGCAGAATTTCCCCGTTACGGCCATACCAAATCCGTGGTGCGAAACAACCTTAACCCCACCGGTAACAGCACCAATATCAGTCAGGCGTTATTGACCGCCGCGTCGCGTATTGAACGTTCACGCCGGGCGGATATCCTGCTGGTTTCCGATGGTCGGCAAAATGTCGGCTCCAATCCCTCCGAAGTCGCCCGGCTTCTGGCAATCCATCATGTGTCGGTCTATACATTATGTATCGGATCCGATCATGCGGCGGCCGGGGCCTCCATTGATTCCATTCATGCACCACAATGGATCTATAAGCATCAATACCTTAAGGCGACGGCTGTCATTCATCTGCGTTCGCTGGCCGGTAAGCCCGTGACGGTGGAGTTGCTGCGCCACGGGCGTGTGCTGGCACGAAAAGTGATGATGACGCATCGCTCCGATGCGTACAAATCCACCCAGTTCAAAAATCTGCCGCCAGGTCCGGGCGTCTACGCCTACACGCTGAAAGTTCTGCCGGCGGCCACCATGCGCACCAGCGTAGAACGCACGTTTCGTGTGACGGTGCGGCGGGATAAATTGCAAGTGCTGCTGATTGACGGGCAGCCGGGATGGAATTATCAGTATCTCGTGAATTATTTTTCACGCAGCCATCGTGTGCATTTGCAAGCGGTACTATTGCATCCGGCCGTTATTGCCGGGGTTGCCCCTCCGCCGCCGGTTGTTGCATCACCGAAAAATCCCAGCTATCTGGCCCAGCAATTGCCGGCGGGACGCAAGGCATGGGAGGCCTTTGACGTTATTATCCTCGGTGATATTCCCGGCCATACGCTGTCACCGGAAGCCCAACAAGGCATCACGTATGCCGTGCAAACCAAAGGCGCAGCGCTGGTCATCACGGCCGGGCAGCAATTCATGCCGCGGGACTGGGCCACGCAACCGCTGGGCAAACTTTTTCCCATTAAATTCAATGCCGTTTGGCCGGCGGCCCTGTTGCGGCAGCAGAACGACCACGGCTTTCTCCCGGCATTAACCGTCCAGGGGGCGCAATCCAGCCTTTCACAATTGGGAGTCGATCAACGCAGCGACAGCACCATCTGGCAGTCCATGCCGCGCTGGTACTGGCACAGCGCCTATACGCACGCCCGCGCCAATGCCCGCGTACTGTGGGTTATTGCCGGCAACACCCACGGAAATTCCGGTGACACCGGCGCTATGCAGGCGTTTCAAGCGGCGCGCCGCAGTGCCTTGCTGACCACCATGTCCGTGGGGTCAGGAAGAGTAATGTACTTGGCCAGCAATCAGCTGTGGCGCTTACGCTATGTCCATGGCTATAATGTGGAAGATATTTTTCTTGGGCAACTGCTCCGATGGGCTTCCGGGTCACAATTGCCGGCGGGTGGCAAATTCGTTCGCTTCGGCACCAATCATTCCAGTTATAATCAGGGAAGAAAAGTGTTGGTGCAGGCACGCATCCTT
>JAJZGH010000019.1 GCA_021798635.1 Planctomycetota bacterium
AGAATTAGCCCGTTTATTCAGACAATGGCACACCACGGAAGGCAGGAAACTGGTGCGTTCCAAACTGGCAGAACTGATCCCGCACCGCCTGGCGGATATGTTCTGCCGCCTGGCGGAGATTGATTCCCAGCAGGTCTGCGCTAACCTGACAAACCGGCAGATGCAGGACCTCATAGAGCGGCTCAAAGCAACAGCCTTTACCATTTACGCCACGCGCGGCTTCAAGGAAGCCATGGTCACTGCGGGCGGCGTGCGCCTGGATGAAATCAATCCCAACACCATGCAATCACGCATAAATCCCCAGCTATTCCTGGCCGGCGAAGTACTGGACCTCACCGGCCCCAGCGGCGGCTACAACCTGCAACTCGCCTTTTCCACCGGCTACCTTGCGGGCATCCACATCGCCCGCCAGCTACACGCAAATGCTCAGATTTCTCTCCATCAAGGTTCCACAGTTCCAGCCCAGTCCGCCAACTTCAACGATCTGATCCGCGCGAACTCGCGAGTATTGTGAGTGACGAGCGTTAAATGATTAGCCGCAGCCACAGCCGCAGTCACCAAGTCCCGCTCGCCGATGGGATTGCTCCGCAGAGCAAACCTGAACTCGGCATGTTTACAAGCTGTCTCACTGTCGAACGGCAGGATCGTCAAAGGCTCCAGAAAGGCATTTACTTGCGTCGTTGCCTTTTCAGCATGTTTACACTTCATAGCCCCGAAGTGTAGTTCCGCCTGGGTCATGGCGCTGATGACCACGTCGTCAGGGCTTTCCTGAAGAAGCCGCTCCAAAACCCCCATGCGTTGCTTGAGAGCAAAAATGCAAATATCGGTATCCAGAATATATTTCAAATTGGCTCCCGCTCGGCCGACGTCGGTAGAGCCTTGGGTCGCTTAAAGTCAGTGGGCATGTGCGCAAAGCCGGCGGCATATCCCTTCGGCCATTGGCGCTTTACCGCAGGCTCCAGAATCAGCGTATTGCCGACCTTCTTCACAGTGACCTCTGTTGCCGTAAGCCGAAATGCCTTGGGAAGGCGCACAGCCTGGCTGGGACCACTCCAAAATACCTTCGCTTTGCCCTGCAACATAGTGACACCTCTTCAGGAATATATATACCATATATATCGCGGCTTTACAATCGCCATTTCGCGCACCACTTTCGATCAAGCGGGCGTCGTATGAATTTGTGATATTCCTATAACAATTTTAACGTTGTTTTGTGCCCCCCCCGCAGCGGGCGGACGAAAAAATTGATGGCACATATAAAGATTTAGACATATATCAAGTAGCGCTCTGCATCATGCATGCGAGCGCCTCGAAGGCCGGAAGCCCATCGTTCATCCGCGTTATCCGCGAAATCCGCGGTCTCTTCCCATTCAATACTTCGGTGCAGCGATGGTAATGGATCTTTTAATTATCATTGCTCTACTCCTAAATAAGAGCCTTACAATTTTATGAAGCCGGAGATAGACTTTCCGGCAAAAATCACGTTGCCGGGCGATTCAGGCTACGGGGTGACTTCCCGACCTTTTCCCGCGCTTCAGCGCCACCCCCGCGAATCCCAGCGCGAACAATGCCAGTGCCGTCGGCTCGGGAACTGCGTATCCGGTTTGATACACAATTGTTGCCGGCTGGCTGGAGAAAATATTTGCCATGCTGGCGAACAGGTACTGGCCCGTGGCATCGGTGGTAAGCGCATTGGTTTGATCTGGGATGTTGAATTGCCCAACGCTGGCAAAAGTAGAGGTATTGTAAATTGTAACGGCAGTTGGGTAGACGTAGTGAGACACGTATGCCAAGCTGTCATCGGGGCTGAACGCCATATTGGAAGGATATGGACCGGTGCCAAATTCTCCCAGCGTGCTGAAATTGCTTGCCTGCATCAACGCGACTGCATACAGCGCACCATTGGGCTGCGCGATCCATTTCCCGCTATGGCTGAGCACCACGCTATGCCCATTGGAACCGGTGTTAATCTGCCGCAGAAGCGTGATGTTAGCGGTGGACACATCATAAGCGAAAAGTGTGCTGGGGCTTAAACCCTGCTCTCCATAATAGAGTGTGCCCAAGTCCGGGGAAATCTGAAAAGTTCCATAGTACAAGAAGCCAGTAAAATCCGACCCTGTGGTCGCTCCCGTGAGCGCGTTGATTTGCTGAATCCGGGTATATTGCGATGCTGCGTCCAGAACAAACAGGCGATTGCCTGATCCGGCGGCGATCTCATAGGGAGCGGAGGGTGTTGTGATGGTCCGTGTGATGTCCAACGACTGGGTGCTGATGGTTGCGACCCGGCTACTGCCCGGCTCCGCCACATACAGGGACTGCCCATCCGGGGATAGTGCGATCCCCTCTGGTGCGGTGCCCAGGCCGATCTCGTCGGCCGCCAGCGTTTTTGTGTTGATTACCTCAATAGCATCCAATGAGGGCACGGATGCGTACACGTATGGCTGGTTAGGATCGGTCAGTAGCGCGTAGCTCTGAAAGGGGAAAGTTGCAGCAATATCGCCCATCGTGCCGGCCAGCGCCTTGCCCGCACCCGGCACTAATACCATCAGAGCACTAAAAACCAGCGTCATTTTATGGATTTCAGTCCTATTGATCATAGTTTGTACTCCAGTAGTGTCCGGTTAAAAATCCCATAAAACAAGCTGTTTTGAGGGCAGATCCCCGTGGGCAGTCGCATTTTCTCCCGCAAACACCTCTTTTATTGGGGTTTTATCGAATATTGAGACGCTTAATGTTTGCAGAATTGTGTAGGGGCTGGCCTTGATGCCCCAGCGTTCTCTTGCTATGGCCACGAGAATGTAAACGCTGATGGCAATCCATATTTGGGTCTTGACGGCATTTTCACTTGTCCCGTAGAACGCCTTGATGCGCAGATGCTGCTTGATCCATTTGAAAAACAGTTCAATCTGCCAACGCGAGCGGTAGAGTTCTGCGATGACCATGGGTGGGAGTGTAAAATTATTGGTGAGAAACACCAGCGTCTTACGGTGCTGCTGGTCCCAGTACCGAATACGGCGAAGAGCAGATGGGTGCCCTTTGGCCGCGTAGAACCACTTTAGGGAAATGGTTTGATCGCATCTTACGCCGCTGGTTTTATCCACAGGGCGTGATTGGATGCGTTTGAAGCGGAGGTTCTTTTTCGAGCGGGTAACAAAGAATGCACCGCTGGTTGTCCAGCGGTAAAGCCTGGCGAAATCAAGGTAGCCTCGATCTATCAGATAGAAAGCTCCGGGTTCGGGCGTGATCTCATCAAGAAACCGCACATCGTGCATTTTAGCGGGTGTTATGCGAATAAACGTGGGAATATTTCCACGCAGATCCATTTGCGTGTGGAGCTTCATTGCGTTCTGTGTGGTCTTGTAGCTGGCCCACGGGAATAGTGACATGCACAGATCAATCGTCGTGGAATCAATTGCATAGGTGATATGGTCCAAGTCAACGCGGAATTTATCCTTGGCGTAAAGTTGGCGCGCTTCGCCGATAAGAACCTGGGCCAGGTCGGCGTAGATACGCCAGTCACGAGATTCGTTGGCGTCTGCCAATGTGCTGCGCGATACACGTCCACGAATTCCCATGTGGTAGAGTTCACGATCGTGCGAACGCAGGCACGCAACGATATCACGGAGGCTCTCGCGGTAGGTCAGTTGGGCAAAAGCCATGCAGAGGAATTGATCGAGACAGGAGAACCTCCGCGTGCGGTGGTTGCCATGATAATTCGAAACGCACTTACGAAACTGGTGAAGGGGAATCTGTCCGGCAAGTTGAGAAAATAACGTCTGTCCTGAGTTCATCGCGTGGAGCCTTTCGAAAAAAAGGCTCCAAAAATGGGATTTGCCAGGTAGGCAGTTCAAATCGATTACGACTGCAACCGCGCGCAAATGCAGTAATATAAGGCCTGCCGCCCACTTCTGTGATTTTTTAACCGGACACTACTGTTTGTACTCCCAAATTAAACTTATACCGTTTCCGCGATAAGAAACCTGCGATACCGCCGCATTCGAGATCATTTCATTCTTTCCATGTCGGATTTCTTCGCATCCGGCGCTTCAGCGCCAGCCCCGCGAATCCAATCGCCCACAATGCCAGTGCCGTCGGCTCGGGAACTGCGGGTGCGGCAAAGACGAGCGATGGATCGAACGTCGCGCCGGCAGTCGTCGGCGTTACGTCCAGCGCCACATCGACCGTGAGATTCTGATTGGTCAACAGATTCCCGATCGCCGTGCCCAGATCGAGAGGATTGTCGGTGAAATAGCCATCGGCGGCGGCGAAACTGGCGAAATTCTCAGTGATGCCCGCCGAGCCATTGTTGAGGGTAATGGAAAATGCCACGGTGCCGTTACCCGTGTAATTGGCTGATCCAAGGCCGACAATCAGATGCTGGGATGGATTCATCATCAAGGCAGGATTAATACTCCAGTCAACCTCACTGTGATATGCGGTAGTCGAACCAATGTACATATCTTCGGTTGCCAGCGTCATTACACCCAGCACCGCGTCGCCGGCGCTGGTGACCGCGCTGTGTACATTGGGCGTGATAACGCTGCCAACATCGCTGCTGCTCGGCAATGCCGTCACAAAGGCGGCGGCCTGAATGCCGGCAGCCAACCCTTCACTACGGGCGGCACTTTCCGCGTTGGCAAACGCCTCGGCGTGGGTGGTGTTCCCGCTGATCACCGGTGCACTGGCGACGGCGATTACGCTGCTTGCCGTTCCACCGCGAGACGATGCCGTGGCAGTGGCCGACCCACCCAAACCGGTTCCGTACGCGTCCGCAGTCGCCGGGCCGCCGACAACGCTTGCGCCTGAAAGGAGCCAGTTGCCGGAGGCACCGCCGACCGCTACAGCTTTCGCAATTACGGCGCTTGATGCAAGGCCCGTTGCGGTTGCGGAGGCAATTGCGCCGCCGGGGACCCCGGGTACTTCATTGTAGCTGAAATAACCTCCGCCGTTGCCGCCCGTAGCCGATGCTACAACATTGGCCGAACTGTCTCCCAGAATAGCCCCGTTTGCTGAAGCCAGAGCGTCTCCGGAGCTTCCTCCGTACAGAGTGAAATCAGGCCCATTTCCGTAACCAACGGCACCGCCATAACCACCCTGGGCCACGGAATCAATATTAAGTGATCGGGGCGCGTCGGAGGAACTGGCGGTAAACGCAAGGGCGCTGGTTGCGTCACCACCCGCGCCACCGTTGCTCCCCGTAGCATTGCCCCCCGCCCCTCCGATGGCGGTTTGGTCAAGAGTCAGGTTTCCGCTTGTAATCCCCGTGACGGCGTTGGCTAACGCCTCGCTGGCTCCAGTACCAGCGTAGGACGAAGGATTGGAAGAATACCCACCTCCACTTCCACCGGTTACAATTGCCGCGACGGCCACGTCCCCAGAGGCAGACTGCCCAAACACGGATCCGACCGCGGCAACGCCTCCATCCGTCGCGCTAGCCGGTCCAAATGTGGTCCCAGCCCCACCGGTAGCCGAGGCCATAACGCTAACTGAGGCTGCACCGAAGACGTGCGCCGTTGCGCCGGCTAAGGCGGTCCCTCCGGTCGTCGAATTGAAAGAACTGGTCGGCGAGTTAAATACGCTTCCACCAGCGCCGCCCAGGGCGGACGAATCAAGGACTACGCTCTGCGGCGAGTTCGTGGCGGTGGCTGTAAAGTTAAGGTCGCTCTGCGCGTTGCCTGCGGAACCCGGGGTTGCATCATACGTGTCGCCCGCGCTGCCGCCCACCGCGGTTTGCCGCAGCACGAGATCGCCGCTGGTGGCCCCTGTAACGGCGTTAGTGAGCGCCTCGTCGGCACCGTTGCCACCGTTGCCGGTCACGCCAATGCCCGCCATGCCCGAACCACCGTTGCCCCCGACGACGGTCGCGGAAACCGTGACCGCCCCAGAAGCGGATTGGCCCGAAAGTGTGCCGATTGTCGCGTCACCTCCGTTTTCTCCCACCACCGGATCGCCACCGCCGCCCGAGCCGGTTCCTCCCGTCGCTGTAGCGGTGACACTGACAGTTCCCCCGCCCGACGACTGACCCGAGGCATTGCTGACCGCAGCCCCGGCACCGTTACTTGCCCCCGCGATCGCCGAGACCACAACGTCCCCGCCCCCCGTTGAAACTGCGGTCGCGGAGCCGACTGTTCCCGTCCCCCCCATTTTGCCCAGACCTCCCTCCGCAACCGCGTCGACGGTCACTGTATCGGGACCGTCGTTGCGGCCGCTGGCGCTGGCATAGCCCGCACCGCCCAGACTATCTCCACCGGAGCCGTACCCCCACGCGTATACAGAGACGGCGGAATGCCCCGCCGAAGTTCCCGTGGAAACGCCAATTGCCGTAGCAGTTCCCAGCGCGCCGGTCCCCCCCGGGTTGTTAACGATGGTGATAGTGCTACCGCTTCCGGAGGTATTTCCCCCTGTGCCAACGGGGTTGGCTAGGTAGGAATTGGCGGCAGCGAACGAATAAATATTCCCTGCCCCCGTCAAGCTGATATTCGCGGCGGCGCTTCCATTTGCGCCTTGGACACTCGGGAGAATCCACGAGACCACACCTCCCGTGGCATAACAGGTTCCGTTCAGGGAGGAAGGGCCACTCTCGTCGACCGTAAGATTGTTATACGCACTCCCCGCTGTAGAACCTGAAATGCTGGTGGCCCCCCCTCCGGTCGCGGCTTGGGTCAGCGTCAGGTTCCCGGTGGTACTGCCGCTGACAGCGTTAGTCAATGATACGCTTCCGCCGTTGCCACCAGGGCTGCCGCTTCCGCCATCTCCACCCATCAGAGTAACGCCAACAGTTACGTTTCCCCCGCCTGTCGATTCGCCAAAAATCGGATCCGTACCAAGCGAGGCGGTGCCGCCGTTGCCCCCACCCGTTGCGATATTTGAACCCAGCGCTCCAGATGGACTATAGCCGCCATTCCCTGCAAGTCCGGCAGCGCGGAGCGTGAGGTCGCCTGTCGCATATACCGAGCCGGACTCGACCGTCGCATTTCCACCGTCGCCGCCGACGCCGGCCTTTCCTGCAGCGACGCTGGGGGCACCGTTGAGGCCCGCGAGACTGAAGGCGGGAGCTCCACCGCCGACCCCGCCGTCGCCACCCGTGGCTGTCAATACGGCGCTGACAGATCCTGAAATCGGATTGGATGCCGTCCCGGCGTTGACCGCGACGGCTGCGTTACCGCCTGCGCCGCCCGCACCGCCCAGACCGCCGCTGCTGGTGGTGGAGTATCCGGTACCTCCCGCCCCTCCCGTGGCCGTAGCGTCGTAGGTGGTATCTGTGCTGCCTGATAAGACGACCGCCGCGTTTTCGCCATCGCCGCCGCTGGGGCTTGAGGCCGCGCCGGTTGAGCCTGCCACACCGACCTGTGTCACCACGTCCGCCGACACCGCACCAATAGTTGCAAGAGAGCCTGCCATGGCCACGGTCGCGCAGGCCATCAACAGGGCTTTACGACTGAACATCTGATTCGACATAATTTTCCTTCCGAGCTAAAATACGTGACCAGAATAAACTCGCTTAGATGATTCACGATAAAACCTTGCCGTTGCCGGATTACACTACGCCGCCGACTGCATCGGATGTTTTCTCCGCTTCAGCGCCAGCCCCGCGAATCCCAACACAAACAGCGCCCACGCTGCCGGCTCGGGTACCGCGGTGACCAGAATTTCACCGGCGTGGCTGTAATCCAGCACATAGCCGGGGGTTATGTCGGTGAATGTCCCGGTTAACGCGCCGGTGTAGTTGATTATGTCATAGGGCGTGGTGAAGGTACTTCCGGCCAGTTGCGATAGCGACAGGGCGGAGCCGGAATCTAGTTGCAGGCTGCCGCTAACTGATAATAGTCCGCTTGCCCCGGCGGAGCCAAGCTGAATATCCAATGCACTGCCTGAGGCCATTTCCACCCCGTCGGGTAGAGAAGAATAGGCTGCCGCGGCCACAATTTTCCCCCCGGAAAATGCCTGTAATATTCCGTGGTTGGTCCAAAGTCCCATCGAGTTTGGAATTGTGGATAGGGTCGCAGTGTCACCCGAATAGGCCGTTACCGAGCCGTAATTTGCGTCCAGGCTCACGCTAAGTGACTCGCCTGAAACCGTCGCTGAACCAGCGTTGATGGTTCCGTCATTGGTCGTCGAAATCAGCATTGCATTGTTTCCCCCGGAACCGGCCAGGCCATTGATGACCCCCGTCTGGGTCAAAGTCAAACCGGCTGAACCCTGCACCTGCGACCCATCGGCGAATAAGTTGATGGTCCCGTCATAGGATTGGTTCGGGTTATTCTGGTGGCTGAAATATATGGAATCTGATGCTCCGGTTATGTTGACTGCATAGCCGTTGGCCTCAAGTCCCACGCTATTGCCGGCAACGGAATCAATGCCCAGATGCATCGAACCGCTTATATTGTAATCAGATCCCAGCGTCACGTTTTGTAACACCAGGAAGTTTGCCTCGAGATAGGGCGTTCCATTCCTTTGCGTCAGGACGGTTAGCTCGCCGCCCTCAATTCGGGGCAGGGCGTTCAGGCCGATGGAGGAATCGGTCGTATGCCATACTCCGCTGGAGGGACCAAAGACAAGGTTGTTACCCGTGTTAATCAGTGTACCGGTAAAATTCACCGTGGCTCCGTTGGGATTGAATACGCCATTGGCACCCGAACTGGCCAGGCCAACGTCGGCGGCGTGGAATACACCATCCAGGTTGATTGTTGCGCCGGCGACTGCCTGAATTGTCCCGGTGTTGGACCAGGTGCCACTGAGATTTAATCCGTCCCCGGCCCCAATCTGAATCGAATTCGAATTGGACCAGGTGCCCGAAAGCGTAACATCGGCACCTGCTGCGGAATTAGCACCCAGTGCGTTGGCAGTTGTAATGGTCCCCGTATTGTTCCAGTTGGTCGCCAGCGGATCGGCGGCCGTGGAATTTTGCCCCAGGAATAAACCGGACCCACCATACACGGTTATCGCGCCGCTGTTGGAGAAATTTGGGCCAACAAAATCCGCGGTAACACCGGCTACGGTGGATGATCCTACGTTAATGCTGCCGGTGTTGGTCGAACTAATCAACGCGCCACCGTTGGCGTTGATGGTCCCGGTGCCACCGCTTTGTGCCGAGCCGTAGAAAATAAAATCGTGGCTGGCAATGTCGACCGTGCCGTTATTGGTCCACGAACCGTTGAAATCCAATGTTGCCCCGCCGGAGTTTGTCAGCCCCGCGGCGTTGCTGGTCTGGATCAGGCCGTCGTTGATCCAATTGGCGGACGAAATATCCAAGGAGCTTCCGCTGTAGACGGTGACCACGCCGCCAGCGGCATTGGTGAAGGATGTGGAGTTGATCACATTGTGCCCACTGCGCAAACTGATGTTTCCGTTGTTCGTAACATCTTTCCCGGTAATGGCAACACCGCCGGCAACACTGCTGATAGTCGCCGTTGAGCCGATCGTCAGCGATCCGGCGGCGTTCACCTGGCCGGCTACGTCCAGGGCACCGTTGTCGATGACCTCGCCGACATCCGTGCCGCCGGATGTTGTGGCGTCTTGAAAGTTCACCGGAACGCTGTAAAAGTTAAGCGTGTTACCGTTGAGGTCGATTCCCTGGGCAGAAGAAGCCGAGTTGACAATATTTAATGTCGTGCCGGCACCCGACGCGAAATAGCCGCTTACCGTAAGGTCACTAAGCAACGTGACATTTTGCAATGTTCCACTGCCGTCGGATGCCATGGTGATAGCGGAGTTGGCAGCATTTGAAAGCACGTCAACGCCGGCGTTTGCAATCTCCCCGCCAAAAAGCCAGAGGTTCTGGTTTGCCGTGCCTATCGTCAGCACACCGGAGGCACCGGCGTTGTCCGGCTGCGCGAGGTTCAATACGCCGCCTGAGCCAATTGAAAGCGACTGGTTACCCGATCCGAGTGTCAGGCTATCCACGTTTACACTGGTTCCCAAGCCGACAGAACCGGGCGAAATGGTCGCATCGTACACAGTGCCCGCCGGCGCACCATTATTGGGGTCGTTGGGATTGCTGGACCAGTTGGCGGCTGTGGCCCAATCACCACCTCCTGCTGCGCCGGTCCATGTTGCCGTGACAGTGGTGTATGTGGTAGATGCGTTGGCGACCATGGGCCGCAGCGCTCCCAGGGAAATCGCAGCGCATGACAACAGCAATGCCTGGCGTCGGTAAGAGATTCTGCTGAACATTTTTTCACTCCCAATCAAAAGTTACGTGACCAAAAAAGAAACAATCAAACAATCTGCGGCAGCCCTGCATATTTCTCAATTTCATGCACGGACGGCCCGCTTCGCAATTTTTCTCCGCTTCAGCGCCAACCCCGCGAATCCCAGCGCAAACAACGCCAGTGCCGTCGGTTCCGGTACGGCGGTAACCAGAATTTCACCGGCGTGGCTGTAATCCAGCACATAGCCGGGGGTTACATCGGTGAATGTCCCGAACAATCTGCCGGTGTAGTTAACAATGTCATAGGACGTGGTGAAGGTGCTGCCCGCCAACTGTGATAGCGATAAAGCCGAGCCGGAATCCAATTGCAGGCTGCCATCCACGGTCAGCAGGCCGCTGGCACCCTTGGAGCCAAGTTGAACATCCAATGCGCTGCCGGAGGCAAAAAGCATGCTTGTGTTGGTGGGGGAAGTTGTCGACACCGGGACGATATTTAACTGGCCGCCGCTGGCTATTTCCACATTTCCCGTGATGGGAAAAAAGCCGACGGCGATTTTACTGGCCGTACCCGCGGCGACATCAAGGGTGCTGCCGACTTGCGGCTCCAAACTGCTGTCCACCGTCGCCCCGGTCAACATTAATGTGGTGCCGGCAGTGAGATATATAGTGTTGCCGCTAACGGTGGTGTTGGTCAGGGCCAGAGTTCCGCCATTGGTGGCTTCGAGGATCTGGTTGTTAACCACGGTGCCGCCGTTAATTTCCAGTATGCCCCCGGCTACATCGGCATTGATAGTTCCGTCATTGGTCAGGGTGCTGATGCCCTTTAGTGAGCCCGTCCCGGAAATGGCACCGCCGGCTGTCAGAGTGTACCCGTTGCCCTGAAGAACGCTGGCCCCGTTGAGCACGGTTTGGACACCCAAATCTGCTGCGCCCGCCAGTGCCAGTGTTGCCGAGCCGGTGCTGTCGCCCACATTGATCGCGGAGTTGCCACCGTTGCTACCGATGAAACCTTCAATATTTAATGTCGCGGCATGGGCAATCTTCATCGTGCTTATAGTAAATAGCACACTGGTGGTACCGGCATTATTGATCAGGCTGGCAGCGCCGGCAGCCACGGTAATCACGCTGCCGGTGGAGGCGTCCAGCGAAACTCCATTGAGGGTGGCTCCGCCGAGCACCAAGCTGCTGCTGCCATCGAGAGACAACTGGTTGTAGGCATTGCTGCTATTGACCGTCGTATTGGTCAAGGCCAGCATACTGCCGTTGATGGCCTCGAGCGTTCCTTTACCAGCCACGGTGGTGCCGTCAATTTGCAGTGTGCCGCCGTTGGTGGCTTCGAGGATCGCGTTGTTGACCAAGTTCGTGCTGCCAATTTCCAGCGTCCCGCCCGTCACATCACCATCGATAACACCGTCGTTGGTCAAGGTGCTCATTCCCTTCAGCGTGCCGGCACCGGAAATCCCTCCAACTGTCAGTGCGTAACCGTTGCCCTGAATAACACTGGCTCCGTTGAGTACCGTTGGCGTGCCCAAATTTGCTACACCCGCCAGCGCCAGCGTGGCCGAGCCGGTGCTGTCACCGACGTTAATCACACCGTTGCCACCGCCGTTGCCAATGGAACCTTCAATATTTAACGTCGCAGTGCCCGCAATGTTCACTGTGCCTTGGGTGGTAAACGGTCCGGAACCGCTATTGTTTATCAGGCTGGCGGTGCCCGCGGCCACGGTAATCACGCTGCCGACATAGGCGTTCAGCGAAACTCCATTGAGCGTGGCACCGCTAAGCATCAGAATGCTGGTGCCATCGAGCGATATCTGATTGATGTTGCTGCCACTGCTGCTTACCGTCGTATTGGTCAACGCCAGAGTTCCGCCATTGGTGGCTTCAAGCGTGTGATTGTTAGTCACGGTGCCGCCATCAATTTCCAGCGTGCCGCCGGAAACGTCGGCGTTGATAATGCCGTAGTTGGTTAAGGTGCTGATGCCCTTCAGTGTGCCGGTACCGGAAATCCCTCCAACGGTCAGAGCATAACCATTGCCCTGAATGACACTGGCCCCGTTGAGCACCGTTGAGGTGCCCAAATTTGCTACACCCGCCAGCGCCAGCGTGGCCGAGCCGGTGCTGTCACCGACGTTAATCACCCCGTTGCCACCGCCGTTGCCAATGGAACCTTCAATATTTAACGTCGCAGTGCCCGCAATGTTCACTGTGCCTTGGGTGGTAAACGGTCCGGAACCGCTATTGTTTATCAGGCTGGCGGTGCCCGCGGCCACGGTAATCACGCTGCCGACATAGGCGTTCAGCGAAACTCCATTGAGCGTGGCACCGCTAAGCATCAGAATGCTGGTGCCATCGAGCGATATCTGATTGATGTTGCTGCCACTGCTGCTTACCGTCGTATTGGTCAACGCCAGAGTTCCGCCATTGGTGGCTTCAAGCGTGTGATTGTTAGTCACGGTGCCGCCATCAATTTCCAGCGTGCCGCCGGAAACGTCGGCGTTGATAATGCCGTAGTTGGTTAAGGTGCTGATGCCCTTCAGTGTGCCGGTACCGGAAATCCCTCCAACGGTCAGAGCATAACCATTGCCCTGAATGACACTGGCCCCGTTGAGCACCGTTGAGGTGCTCAAATTTGCGACACCCGCCAACGCCAGCGTTGCCGAGCCGGTGCTGTCACCGACGTTAATCACACCGTTGCCACCGCCGTTCCCAATGGAACCTTCAATATTTAACGTCGCAGTGCCCGCAATGTTCACCGTGCCTTGGGTGGTAAACTGGCCCGAATTAGTGTTGTTTATCAGGCTGGAAGCACCGGCAGCCACCGTAATCACGCTGCCGGCGGAGGTGTTTACATCAACTCCAATGAGCGTGGCTCCGCTAAGCAGTGCATGGCTGCTGCCATCGACAAATATCTGACTCGTGTTGTTGGCACTGCTGCTTACCGTCGTATTGGTCAAGGTCAGCGTCCCGCCATTAATGGCTTGAAGCGTCCCGCTGCCACTCACAGTGCCCCCAAGAATTGTCAATGCACCGCCGCTGGTGGCTTCGATCGTTTGATTATTGACCACAGCGCCGCCATCAATTTCCAGCGTGCCGCCGGAAACGTCGGCGTTGATAATGCCGGAGTTGGTCAACGTGCTGATGCCGGTCAGCGTGCCAGTACCGGAAATAGTAGTGCCGCTGTCCGCAGTTACCGCAAAACCGTTACCATTTATGCTGCTATTACTGTCTGCCAGAGACACAGTGCCATTTCCCGAGAAAGTGAGATTGGTATTGGCGATCAATGCGCTGGTGCTGGTGGACACGGCGGCGCTACTACCGATGTTAATCGTTCCACCATTTTGACTAAGTGTTCCGCCCGTCGTCAGACTGGAATTATTAATAATGTTGATGGTTCCGTAGTTTGTGAATGTACCCGGGCCGACATTCAATACTGGTGCTCCACCTGAGCCGGTGGACAGAGTTCCATTTCGGCCGATAATTAAACCAGCTATCGACGTTGAAACATCCAGCACAGCAGTCGGAGTGGTCGTGATCAGGACTACGTAATTGAATCCATCATTACCGTTATCGGGAAAGGTGGCCGGCGAGGGTGTACCGGGACGATAGCTCCAATTTGCCGGGTTACTCCAACCACCGCTTCCGCCGACCCACGTAGCAGTATACGGGGAAGCCGCCACCGGCAGCGCCATCAGGCACGCCGCAACGCAGGACGTTAATACGGTTCCGCGAATAGAAGCTCTCGCAGGCATGGCTAACTCCCTTCAAGATTATGGGCAATAAACGATAGATGTAGCGTACATCCAATTTCGCAAAGGGTCAAGAACATTTTCGAGTGTGTGTTGTGCCGAGTGTGTGCGCCGTATAGATTTATTATGGTCCTATAACGGGAAAGAACAGCGGATTGCGCTGCGAACGCGGATGCGGCGGGAATCGGGCTGCGGCCCGATTAGAGCAGGAGACAGGTGAAAGTAGAGCAGTAGAGCAAATTCGGCTGGCGCATAAGAGTGGCTGTCGCCGGGACAATCCAACGCCACCTGCGGTCTACGCTCAACTCTCTACTTTCCGTTCTCAAGTCCGGTATTGCCTATGTGAGTTTTCAAATTTGAGATTTTTGTGAATCCCGCCATTCATCCGCGCAATCCGCGTAATCCGCGGTTTTTTAAACGTTTTTTTTGGACGGTATTCCGACGTACCGGATTTTAGCTGCAAGTCGACATGGATCCCTGTTCCACCGGCACATTAAATGTGCCGGCTAACATAACGGTTTTTCGCCATCGGTATTTATCCGCGTCATCCGCGAAATCCGCGGTTTTTTAATCGCCTTTTCTGAATCACACCCCGCGTGCCGGAATTCCAGTGCCCTTACGTCGACGCCGCGACAGGGTGGCCTGCCAGCGGTGCAAAACTGCGCATGGGTGGTTTGGCACTTTGACTGGGGTTGGGCCGCACGAAGCTGCACCAGAAGCCGGGGATTTTATACAGGCTTGTCAACAACTCATGAGCGCGAATTTCCCGCGGCAAAATTAAATCCACCGCTGTGCCCATCTCACTGGAGATAACCTCTTTACCCGATTGATGGGTCAGCAACACAAGCCGCAAATGTTCGAACCGCGGGGTGCTCCTGACTTCGCGCACCAGTTCCCGCCACGGCATATCCGTCATGGTATCGCTGAAAATCAAGGCATCGGCGGCGATTTTCCCGCAATGCGGGGTCCCGGAACCCAGATATTCCAGGGCCGCTTTACCCGTTGGCAAACCGACGAGTTTGTTATAAATTCTGGATTCGGTGAATGCTTCCACCAGGCCCATTAAATGCCCGACATCTTCTTCCACAATCAAAAAGCTCATGATCTCAAAAGGCGTATGCGTCATTCAATGCGGCTCCTGAAAAATTAACAGTGTCCTTCGGCTTTGCCTTCCCCGGCAATGCGGTGGCGAGCAACTGCTCCTGGTTCAAAATGGAGCGAATTCCTGCGCGCGGCGGCAGGTTACGCGGCCATTTCGGTGGCGATGGGAAAATTATCGGCACAATTTCCAACTTGCTTCAAAAATTAAAGCCGCGTAATTTACGTTCATGAAGGAAATGCCTGCATTACGAATTATTATCCTCGGCTCCGGCACGTCCGCCGGCGTCCCCATGATCGGCTGCCACTGCCCGGTATGCAGCAGCTCCGATAAGCGTGATCAGCGCACGCGGTGCAGCATTCTTGTTTCCTATAACAGCAAATCCGTCCTGGTGGATACCACCCCTGAACTGCGCCTTCAGGCGGTTGCCAATAAAGTAGATCTGATTCATGCGGTGGTTTTTACGCACGGCCATGCTGATCATATTTTCGGCCTGGATGATGTCCGACGTTACAACACGCTGCTGGGATCCCCGCTGCCCGTGTACGCCGCCGATGCCACAATGCGGACGCTGCAAAAAGCTTTCAGTTATGCCTTCATCCGCCGGAATGAAACCGGGGTTTATCGCCCGGAACTGGAGCCGATAATAATCGACGGTCCGCAGGAAATCTTCGGCGTCACCTGGCGGCCCATAGCCTTGCCGCATGGGCGGGTATCCGTGCTGGGCTTCCGTATCGGAAACTTCGCCTACTGCACAGATTGTGCCGATATTCCCGCAGCCTCGCGTGCCCTGCTGCAAAACTTGGATACACTAATTATTGATGCGTTGCGCCCCCGGCCCCACCCCACGCACCTCTCTTTTTCCCAAGCCCTGCAGATCATTGATGATCTGAAACCGCGGCGGGCCTATTTCACCCATCTATCCCACGACGCCCGCCATGAGGATATCGAACGCGACTTGCCCCCGAACGTACACGTCGCCCACGACGGCCTGATTCTGGAAATTCCTTAGCCCAAAATCCCCGAGCGCTGCATATCGAGAATCCATTGGGGCGTTTCCTGGATATAGTCAATCATTTCCTTTTGGCGGCGGTTGTAATACCACGCCAGGTAGCCCTGCCAGCCGATACCGAATATCCCCACCGAAGCGTAGGCTCCGTAGAGCATTAGTTTTATCATGGGCATCATCTGCTGTTCCGCGATACCAAGGTTGCTAAGCGTGGCACCGGTGGAGGCCAAATCCTTGTCGGTTCCCAATGCGATGGTCAGACACCACCAGGCGCTAATGACCACGAACATGGCACCGAGCAACATCTGATTCCGACTAAGGGTTCGGAAAACATCCGGATCCATTCGGCGGATTCGCTGTTCACCGCGATGTTCAATAACCCCGCCCACAATCATCCACACGCCCATGATCAAAGAAGAAATGCTGATGCCGCCCCAACAGGAGAACATCGCGGTCACCACCCCCATCAGGATCAGCCCGACATATTCGCGATGGGCGACGCGAGCAGCGCGCCAAAGCTGCGAGGCATGCATACGGGCCTCACCAATTTGCGCCAGTTGCTCCTGCGAGAGCGGGCCGGCGTTTTCATCTGAATCCGCAGATCGTTTCATCATGCCATTCCCTATCAGCCGAAGTCGGTCCGGCAGCCGCGCTACAGCATAGCGGATTTCCGGAATTTCCGGCACTGCGCGTGTCGGTGGATGCGGCAAGGTTTCCGGGCAACGCGCCCGCGCCGGGAAACCTCACATAGCCGCCGGCCATGCCGGTGGTGGAACGCACCTCGACCGCACCCCGCTTCCTCTGGACCAGACGGTGCGATCTACCTTTGATTATGCGCCATTTCTGCCCTGCCCGGAAAATTTGCCACGCCCAGTTGCAGGCGTGACAGAGCACTGGAAAAAGCGTAAACTGCGTGGTCTGGAAATTGTTGAAAGCCCGGAAGGATTCAATACACGCATGACCACGAACTTGGGCGAATATACCGGGAACTTCACCGCCGATGACATTGCCAGAGCGCGGCAATATTTTTCCGAGAAACGGGTCAGCCGCATCGAATTTGATCCCGTTACGTCCATGATTTCCGGCATCGTTAAAGAAGATGATAACACCCTGTTTACCGTGAAAATCCTTGTACAGCAATTGCCCGGCGGACGGATACACCTGCTGCCGGTTTGTGAATGCGGCTCAATGAAAAGATGCCATCACGTACCGGCGGTGCTGATTGCCATCGGTGGTGCGGAAACCATTACACTTTTCCTCAGGGAGGTGGCGGAACAGGAAGCCTATTTCCGGCGCCATCCGGAAGCCCGCCCCGATCTGTCGGCACTGATGCCCGCGCCGCAAGCCCCCGATCGCCGCGCTGCCGAGCCGGAGGGCAGGGAATCACTGCCCTGGGAAGTTCAGCAATGGCAGTCGCAACTGCGGAGCATTCAGGAACCCGGTGAATCCCGGCAAACAGTGCGAAAACAAAAACCGGCCCATACACGCATTGTCTATCTTCTGGAAGCCAGCCCACGCCAGCGCCATCTGCTGGAATTCTCCATATTAAAAGTGACGGTTACAAAAAAAGGCACCCTTTCGGCACCGCGCACCTATACGCCTTCCTTTCAGAGAAAATTCGGCCGGGATGTTACAGATGATGATGTGTACATATTCCGCATGTTATGCGGAGTTGACCCGGACAATCCGTCTCCGGTCGGCGCTATTTACGACGACTTTTCAACCAAGATTCTCGAAACAATGGTCGCGACCCAGCGCTGCTATTTCGAGAACCTCAAGGCTCCTCTGACCTGGGATAAGCCCCGCCCGGGAAAGGCCGCCTGGATGACCGATAGCGACCTCCGGCAGCACACCAGTATTACCGTGGAACCGCCGGGGCAAGTTTTTATCGGCTCACCGATGCTGTATCTGGACGCCGCCGCCAACACCATCGGACCGGTTAAAATGCAGGTTCCCGTGAACGTTGCGCAAAAGTGGCTCTCCGCCCCGCCGATTGAGCCGCGATACCATAAGGCCATTGCCGAGTTTTCGACCGCCCTGCATTTACCTGCCCCGCCGCCAATTCCGGAAGCTACCCCGCTTAAAACAGTGACCCAATCGGTCTTAACATTGCACAGCGGATTATGGCGCGGTGCGGCAAGCTTCACCACGCCGGAAGCTGCGGAAATGGACGAATTTGTGCATTGGGGAACGGTTCATTTTAACTACGGCCCGGTGCGCGTATCAGGCGGTAACCACGCCGCCATACTGGATAAATTTATTGATGGACAGCGCTATCAGATTTCCCGCGACACGGCTCTGGAGAAGCAGCGTACCGAACAGTTGCGTTCTGCGCGGCTTCTTCTAAAGGACCCGCGGGAATTGATGGTCCCGGAAGAGTATCCAACGGAGCTTATCTGGACACTGAATTCCAGTCATCTGGCCAACTGGCAGAATTGGATGTCGGCAGCCATGCCCGCGCTGGAGCAGCAAGGCTGGACAATTGAATATGACGCATCATGCAAATTGCGCCGGGCGGAAATCGAAGACTGGTTTATGGATACCAGCGCTGCCGATGAATCTGACAACGACTGGTTTAACGTGGATCTGGGCATCGTTGTTGACAATGAGCGGATCAGCCTGGTTCCGCTGCTGCGGAAAATATTTATCGCACGCGGGGAACAATCGCGCGATCGGTTCCTGAAAGAACCGCTGGAAATTCAACTTCCCGACGGGCGGTATGTGCGCCTGGAACCCCAGCGCCTGGAACGCATTCGCGATCTGCTGTTGGAATTATTTGATGCAAACGGCAGCGGGCCGCTGCGAGCGGATCGCCTCCGGGCGGCGCAGTTCGCAGGCGTGGATGGCTGGCATTGGTCAGGCAGTCAACAGGTGCGCGATCTGATTCATCGCATCCGCACCGCCTCCACTACAGCCACAGAACCGCCGCCGGGGCTGGAGGCGACACTGCGTCCATATCAGCAGCATGGTCTGACATGGCTGCAATTTTTAAGGGATTGTAATCTTTCAGGCATACTGGCCGATGACATGGGCCTGGGAAAAACCGTTCAAACCCTGGCTCATCTGTTGTGTGAAAAACAGGCCGGTCGGCTGGATCGGCCCGCGCTGGTGGTAGCGCCCACCAGCCTGATGGGAAACTGGCGGCAGGAGACCCAGCGCTTCGCACCAGCCTTGCGGGTGCTGATCCTGCATGGCTCCGGGCGGAAAGAACATTTTGAACAGTTAAGTCAATATGATCTGATTGTCACCAGTTACCAACTGCTGGCGCGGGATGAAGAATTTCTAACCAAGCAACCTTATCATCTGGTGATTCTGGACGAAGCGCAGATGGTAAAAAACCCCAATACCCTGTACGCCCAGGCCGCGCGGAAACTGGTTACCCGCCACCGCCTGGCCTTAACCGGAACGCCCATGGAAAATCACCTGGGAGAACTCTGGGCGATTTTTGATTTCCTGATGCCGGGCTTTCTGGGAAATAATCGGCAGTTTAGGCAGTTGTACCGCGACCCAATCGAAAAGCTTGGTGACAGCTCACGGCGCAAGGCGCTTGCGCAGCGCATTGCACCCTTGATACTGCGGCGAAGAAAAAGCGAAGTGGCCCTGGAGCTGCCGCCAAAAAATGAAATGGTTCAGGAAATTGAACTCTCCGGTGCCCAGCGGGATTTATATGAAAGCATCCGGGTCACCATGGAAAGCCACGTCCGCGATCAGATCGCCAACATGGGGCTGGCCCGCAGCCACATTTTTATCCTCGAAGCGTTGCTGAAATTGCGGCAGGTGTGCTGCGATCCGCGACTGCTGAAGCTGCCCAGCGCGCAAAAGGTCACGGAATCGGCCAAACTGGAATGGCTGGAGCAAACCCTGCCTTCCATGATTGAAGACGGACGGAAAATTCTCCTTTTTTCCCAGTTTACCAGCATGTTGGAACTCATTGAAAAGAAACTCGGGGATCTGAAAATCAAATTTGTGCGCCTTACCGGTGACACCCGTGACCGCGATACACCGGTTCGCAGTTTTCAGCGCGGCGAGGTGCCGGTGTTTTTAATCAGTCTCAAGGCCGGCGGGACCGGATTGAACTTGACCGCGGCGGACACGGTGATTCACTATGATCCGTGGTGGAATCCGGCGGTGGAAAATCAGGCCACCGATCGGGCGCATCGCATCGGTCAGGATAAAACGGTGTTTGTCTACAAGCTTATCACCCAGGGCACCGTGGAAGAAAAGATCCAGGCCCTGCAAAAGCGCAAGCGCGAGCTGGTGGCCGGCCTGCTGGATGACACCGGCCAAACGCCATTGAAACTCGGAGATGAAGAACTCCGCGCACTTTTTGCACCGCTGGGATAAACGGTGATTCGCATACGAACCGTAAGCGCACTCCGGCGTGGCCCGGCAGGAAAAAAGAGGGCAGTTGGTGCCCCCACTTGTAGAGCACCGGATGATAATCCGGTGGTTGATCCAGTGCCGCCGGGGCGGACGGGGTTACGGGTTACAGGTTACGGGTTACAGAGGAGTTTGGGAGTTTCCGGAAGCGTCGCCGCTCTCCTATTCTGCCCGCCAGGGTAAACCTGCCCGCTCCCTGTAACCTGTCCCCCGTAACCCGTAACCTCGGCCCGCAAACCCGCCACCGGGTTATCACCACGGTGCTCGATGACGCGAGGATGCCCCAAGTTGCCAAACATCGTCCCGGCGCGCCGGGATCGCAACCCGGTAATTACCCGGACAGGCTCTCAGGGGCTACGGCAGCAAAGTCCGCCATTGCGCCGGCGGGGCCGGGTTGGGATGGGAAATAGAGCCAGTATTGGCTGTCCGGATCGTCCATACATAGCAGCGTGTAATTGCAGCCGGCGGGCACCATATCAAGGCGCGCGGTTTTTTCCGATAGCGCTATGACCACGTGCTCCGCTTCACGGGACATACGATCTTCCTGAAGAGGATCTGCGGTGGGGCCATCGGGCGAGATGGCGGCCAGGTCAATGGTGGCCAGGGCTTCCAGAAGTATCTGGCGCTGACTGCGACCGGCGGTGATCAGGGTGGGTACGGATCGGCTATAACCGGTAATCTGCATGCCAACGGAAAAGTGGTCCATTAAGCCGCGGCACATCCAGGCGGCGGCCAATTCAATGGCCCGTTCGGCCAGAGCGGGGCCGTTGGGTACGGTTGCCCATGGGCGTAAATCCAGCGTGATAACAATGGTGGGCGGGGTGTCGGTGGTCATTTCCCGGACCATCAACTGTCCGGTGTGAGCGCTGCGGCGCCAGTGAATAGATCGGATGGCATCCCCGGATTGATATTCACGAAGCCCAAAAAATTCGTCCGATCCGCCGCGCCGGGGAGAAGTTGTTGATCCGCCGGAGCAAAACGTGCGCGAGCGGGCAAGCAGTTCGCGGTTAAGCATGCCGATACGCGGATAGACGGTGATACGGCGTGGTGCCCGAATATGCACCGCCCGGTTCAGGAAGCCGAAGGGAAATGAACAGCAGACTCTCTGTTCACGCAGTTCGACAATTCCGCGATGCGTGGGCACCAGATGGGTCATCACCAGCGTGGTCTGCCCCGGCCCGAGGTGCAGGCAATAACCTTCGGGAACAACCGAGACGGCTCCCAGGAAGCGCGCCTCGGTAATACGAATAGCGCAGGAGGGCCAGAGGATTTTATGGTTCACCAGGCGGTAATGCACTTCCATGGGTTCACCGGCTACCGCGTGCGCACTGACCGATCGCGTGACTTCCAGCCGCCGCAGAAGTAAATCGCCCAATACTGCGGAGACCAAAAGGGTTCCCAGGACAATTCCCAGCGCCCAGAATAGAACATTGTTTTGACTGTTGAGAGCCGCGATAAGTACAAAGCAGGTAACGCCGGCGAAGACAAACCCGGTAAAGGTCAGCTCGTAATACGTCATGTGCCGGTGTTTTCGCATGACTGCGGACCGCCTTGAAAATATTTGCTTTTCCGCCTTGCAGGCGGCCAAGCAACGGGCGCAGAACTACATGGGACAGGGAATATTCTGCAATAATTCCTGCATGATACGCACAGCGGTAGTAATATCACCGTTGGCCATGTAACTCTTGGTAATAACCCGGTGCGAGCAAACAGGAACCACCATTTCCTTGATGTCATCGGGTGTGACGTAATCGCGTTTATTCACCAACGCCAGAGCCTGCACCGCATGGGTAAGTGCTAAAGAACCGCGGGGTGAAATACCCGTATGCAAAAGTTCGTGCGTGCGTGTGGCAGTGACGATATCCAGCATGTATTCCAGCAGCAGCGGGTCAATTTTCACCTGCCCCGCCTGCCCCTGCAGGGCTTCCACTTCTTCGCTGGAAAGTACCGGGTCCAGGGTATCAAGCCGATGCTGGCCCGGCTGCTCGCGCAAGATGGCCAGTTCACGGTCGCGTTCGGGATAACCGAGCTGAATCCGCAGCAGGAACCGGTCCAGCTGATTTTCCGGCAGGAAATAGGTGCCTTCAAATTCAAAGGGATTCTGGGTGGCCACGACCATAAAGGGGCGGGGAAGCTGGAGGGTCTGGCCGTCAACGGAGACGGAATTTTCGTTCATCGCCTCCAGGAGACTGCTTTGGGTGCGTGGCGTGGTGCGGTTAATTTCGTCCGCCAGAACAATATTGGCGAAAATGGGACCGGGCTTAAAAGTGAATTCCTGTCGTTCCTGATTGTAGACCGATACGCCGAGAATATCGCTGGGCAGCAGATCGGGCGTAAGCTGGATGCGGCTGAACTGGCAGTTGATACTGCGGGCCAGGGCCCTGGCAAGAACCGTTTTTCCCACACCGGGAACATCTTCAATCAGCACATGGCCGCGGGCCAGTAACCCCACAAGCAGGTGTGTGACCACTTCGGGACGACCGAAGAAAACCGTTTGGATATTTTTTCGCAGTCTTTCCAGCGGATTCATGCGTTTTGTATTCCTGTCTCGCCCGGATCGGGGCGGTGATTGGCACAGGCCCGAAGTTCCGCGGCCTTAGTGCGATGATTGCGAAAAACGCCGGACCAGCTTTTCAATCAGCGGCTGATCCGGATTCAGTTCGAGACTCTTACGCCAGTAGGCAATTGCTTTGCGGCGCAGCGCCGGATCACCACCCTGAGATTGTAAAGCCATGGCCATATCTACAACCCCAAGACCGTTGAGCGCGGGCGGATAATCAGCTTTGAGCTTCAATGCGGCGTGATACGCGGCCCTGGCTTGCGGCAGATTGCCCATACGATAATAGGCATACCCCAACCGTTCCTGCACCAAGGCGGACGGAGCGAGTTTGCCCGCGGTTTTAAGCACCCGCGACGCCATGGCATACTGTTTACCATTGAGGTACACCGCCGCCATATCCAGATATATCGCTGATTGATGGGGCTTTAACTCCAGGCTGGATTTGAAATAATGCAGAGCTTTTCGACCATAATGCGGGTCAACATTGGCAGCCTCGGCGTATATGGCACCCAGGTTAGCCAGAGACGAAAATGACCGGGCACCGTTGGCCAGCGCGCGACGACCGTAAATAACGCCAAAGATCGGCTGGCCGGTCTGGGCGTAGGCCACGGCCAGATTCATCGTAGCATTGCCATTTTTCGGTTCAACCTGCAACGATTGCTGATAGGCGGCCACGGCACTTTGAAAGTTATGGACCGCCTGAAAGCTTACACCCAGTTCATACCAACCGTGAAAGCTTTTGGGATTTAATTTGACGGCGTGCTGATAATCATGAATTGCGTTATGCTCCTGTCCCTGTTTGCGATAAATATCACCGCGGGCTTCATAAGCCAGTACCATATTCGGATTCTGTTTAATTGCCTGGGTGAGTTCGGCGAGGGCCTTTTGTGTCTTTCCGCTTTCAATATCTAACTGGCCGTGCACATAATGACTGATGGCCGTTGAGGAGTTGTTCTGGCTGGTGCATCCGCCAAGCCAGAGAGAACCGGCCATCGCCAACGGTAAAAGAAGAAAACGTTTCGTCATGAGAGAAACCCCTCGGCAACAAAAATGCCTGCTAATAACACCACATCCAGTCCGCACGCCGGCGGCGGAACCGAAAACCGCCGCCCGGATATACCAATTTTTACAATCGGCAATCCGCTTATCGGGCCAACCCAGTCATTATCGGCTCAAAAATGAAAACCGGCCAATAAAAGTTACGGGCATGGGTCCGCGTGCGACAATTGCCGTGGCAAGAACCGTGGAAATCAATCCTAATTTGCAGGCTTGACAGCGCACTAGAACCCGTTATTGCGCCGGCACAGGTTTGTCAGACAACTGCGTGGGCCGATTGAGCATCAGGACTTGCTCGGCATTATCCGGAACCTGCAGCCAATCTGTCGCCATGGCGTGGTCAATGCGAACAGCGTTTTGCCCCGGCGTGTCGGTGAGGGTTTGACATCCCGCCAACATCGGCAAGACAGCCGCTGCGCCAACGATAAGTAAAAGTGTCGCATACCGCTTCATGCAATAGCCTCCAAAGCAAGACATCCGCCCCGCGGTTAAATCGGGTAGTTTTTATCCGCCCACGCTCTGCGTGTCAAATAAATTGTCCGTAAAACCGGTTAATTTCAGATTCCGAACCCCGGTGGTCCGGAGGGTTCAACCGATTCTAGTTTTTCATTTTCCCACAAAAGCGCCAATATATCCAGCGAGCGCGTGGCGAATCAGCTAATGCGACGTGGCATGTTTTCCGGGCGGGACTGAAATACGGCGAAATCATGGGCAACTCGCACCGTTTGGTCCAGCGGCGGCGGGGTGCGAACGTGGTGCATTCCACCACCGGCAGAGCCGGCGGCTATGTGAAGTTTATCCGCACGGCGCGCGTTGCCCGGAAATATTGCCACGCCCAGCTAATGTGCCCTTGTGCGTCGCAACAGCAGCAGACCGCCAACGGCAAACAGTGCCAGAGCTGCCGGTTCCGGCACCGCGATTTCCGCAATCTGCGTTCCCCATTGGCTGGAACTGATCGCATATTCCTGAAAGGTCCAGAAAATATTGGGATTCGTGGGATCCAGCCACGTGGAACTGTAATCGCCCCAGCGATTGGCCCCGGAGTTTCCATAAGCTGCCAGCCCCGCATGCAGCAGCAGCGGGCTGCCAAGGGTGATATTCGTACCGTTTAAATTCCCGATCAGGGCATACGCGCTGGGATACATAGTTCCGCTTTCGGTAAAACCGATAACCACTTTGCCCAGAGAATTCACCGCGATGGAGCCGAAATAAAGTGAATTATTCGGATCCGAGATCACGCCTTCCGCCAGAATAGTCGGCGCGTTACCGGTACCAGGCGTGGAAACCGGTGCTACTTCAAACCAGCGCAATGCCGACAGGCCGCTGTTCGTGGGGTTCAACACCGATTGAATCCCCCAGATATGACCGCTGCTGTCGGTGGTCAGACTGCTGCTCAAACGGTCATCATTGGTGTCAATCGTCGCCGAAGAACCCGGTTGCGTGGCGTTGACCGGTTCGCCGGACTGGTAGTTGAACGGCACCAGACCATAATTGGTGTCCAGTCCACCGGAACTGCTGACGGCCGCAATCCGCGTTTCGTTGAGATTCTGCGTAAACGTGCCGCCGGTCCCGGACGCATCATAATTGGAAAAAAGATACGAGGCCTTACCCGCAGCATTTAGATCATTCACCGGCTGATTGGTAAAGCCCAAGTTATTAAAGGACTGATACGTCAGCGCGCTGTTGGCATTGAAATTGGATGTTGTGGGATTTGTACCCGTCAGGGCGCTTTTATTCACCACGAGCACTGATTCATACGCCGGGCTTGAAGCAAACTGGTTCTGGGAATTAGGTACCGTGAAATTATTGGCCGCTATCGTGACATAGTTCGAGGTAATTCCCAGGGTCGGAAAATCCGCAAAAGTCTTTCCATAACTCGCCTCGCTGGTGGTCAGCGATGGGTTCGTCGGCTGATAGGCTCCAACCTTAAATCCGGTGAATCCGTCCAGCGGATTGGAATTTCTCGACACCGCCAAAAGAAGATCATTCGTCTGGCTTACCTTACCCGTGGAACTGTTTTCCATCACATCAATGCTGCTGGCAAACCAATGTCCGGAACTCGGGTCGTAAATCACCCGCGGATCAGAGACAAATGAGCCATATCCGCTGCTTGCCGTCGGCAATGCGACACCCGATGTAGTCCAGAAGTTTGATAACGATTCGCTCAAAAGCGGCGTCCCTACACCATTGATATTGACGCTGGGGGTCAGGCTGTAGACGCCATAATATCCGTTGATCAATTGGACAATATTGTTCGGACCCACCGCCCCGTTGGTGTCCGGCGGCGTGTAGCCGGAATTGCTGGACGTACCGGCGGTAAAGCTCTGCACCACCGCGCCATATGCGCCGGCGGAACTGATGGCGGATAATGCGTCCGTGCCACCATGGGACGTAATATCCACTCCCATTGGCGGACCATTGTCGCCTACGACCGCATCCGCAACCCCCGCCCCCACCGCCAATGCCATCCCCGCCGGCACCAGAAGCGCCGCTGCGGAAATCATCCCCAGCAATTTCACACCATTCCTGATCATAAGAATATCCTCTCAACTCAAAGCGGCCAGATAAGATAAAACCCTCGTCACTCCCGCAGCCGTTACCGGCCAACCCCGCCTCCCATTCTATCCAGCCGCTGCGCGATCGCCAACTTTGGTATGACACATTAATATGACGGGGCGTGGCAATTTTTCCGGGCGGGGTAAAAAAGCCCCCTTTTCAAAGGAATGCTGAAGCCCGCCGGGATAAACCCGGCGGCTCGCCGGTCGAGTTGATGTGGGGTGCCCGGAAAAATTTCCACACCCATATGACGCATTGGGCATGAACGCGCCAGTGTCCAAAACCTTCTAACTCCCAACCCCCAACCCTGTCACTGCCACCTGTAACCTGTCACCTGTAACCCAGGTCGGTAACCCAGGTCGGCTCCCAACTCCTGCGTTCTAACTCGTCGTCGTCCCCTGTAACCCAGGAAGGCGGGCCGCGATTGGTGAAAAAGGTTATAGTACATGTACATGCTGAAGATTGTGATTCGGCATATTGCGGCGGCTAGCCGGGAGTGGTTATGACAAGCGTAAAAATGTCTCCAAAGCCCCTGGTGGGCATTGTGATGGGAAGTAAATCGGACTGGCCTACCATGCAACATGCGGCGGAAATACTGCACGTGCTGGAAATACCATGTGAGGCCAAAGTGGTTTCCGCTCATCGGATGCCCGTGGATATGATCGCTTATGGACAGCAGGCGGCGGCGCGGGGAATCGGCGTAATTATTGCCGGTGCCGGCGGCGCAGCGCATTTGCCGGGCATGATTTCCGCGGTAACCATTCTGCCGGTATTGGGAGTGCCGATTCAAAGTGCCGCCCTTAATGGGTTGGATTCCCTGCTTTCAATCGTGCAGATGCCCGGCGGCGTGCCGGTGGGAACATTGGCGATCGGCAAAGCCGGGGCGATCAATGCGGCGCTTCTGGCGGCGGCGATATTGGGATTATCCGATGAAGGAATACGGAATCGCTATGCCGCGTACCGCGCATCCATCACCGAAAAAGTGCGGGGTGAAACATTGGATGCCATACCCGCAGCACCACAATAACATAAATACGAGCCGACGTTCTTGATGTAGAAAATCTAACAGGTACCCATGAAGTCACCACTTGAATCCATCCCGCAGCAACCCATTCTTCCGTCGGAACTTATTACCGTGCTGGGCGGAGGCCAACTGGGTTCCATGTTGTGCGAGGCGGCCAAGCGCATGGGTTATCGCACGTTTTGTGTTTCCAGCCATGAAACCGATCCGGCCCGGCGCTGGGCGGATCATCACCTGATTGCCGATCCTGGGGAACCAGCCACGGCAGCGCGAGTGGCGCGCCAAAGTGCCGTGCTGACGGTTGAAGCGGAATCCATTGATCCGGTAGCTCTGGAAGCCGCCGCTAATTCGCCGTGCCGTGTGTCCCCATCGGCGGACGTCCAGCGCACGGTGCGCGACCGGCGGCTGGAAAAGCTGTTCCTCCGCGATCACGGTCTGGCGGTTGGCCCGTTTGCCATAGCGGAATCTGCCAGGCAGATAAGCGAAGCGGCGGAAACGCTCTTTGCCGCAGGGGCCAAAAAGATTGTGGCTAAAACCGCCCGTGGCGGTTACGACGGTAAAGGGCAGCGGTGGCTGCATTCCGCTGATGAATCCGCGGACACATGGGAAGCATTGGGATCCACACCGCTGGTGCTGGAAAGCGGCATTGATTTTGTGGCGGAAGCGTCCGTGATTGTGGCGCGATCGGCGGATGGCCGCATGACACATTTTCCGATCTTTCAAAACGAACATCGGCGCGGGATCTTATTTCAAACCCGCATGCCCGGCGATTTCCCGCCCGCCACGGCCGCCAAGGCGATTCAGTTAGGCCGCAACACGGCGGAGGCGTTGGGCGTGGTGGGACTGCTGGGGGTGGAAATGTTTATCCTTCCGGATGGAGATGTCTACATTAATGAATTGGCGGCCCGCCCGCACAATTCCGGGCATGTGACCATGCGCGCCGCCAGCCGCAGTCAGTTTGAAATGCACATTGCCGCCATTTGCGGCCTCCCCCTGCCGGAAATTCAGACCGTGCAGCCCGGGGTGATGACCAATTTACTGGGCGATTTATGGTTGCACGGCGAACCGGATTTCGCCAAAGTACTTGCCGATGGCCGCGGTATGATTCACCTGTATGGCAAAACCCCACGGCCCGGCCGCAAAATGGGCCACATGATTCACACGGCCCCAACACTGGCTGAAGCTCAGCAAGCGGCCAACGCCGCGTTTGCGATGCTGGAAAGGCCGTAGTTCCCTGTCACAGCAAGAAATTCGGGTGGGCAGCGTGGACGTGCGGCAAAGGAGCTGTTGTTCAACAACGGATCCAAACTAAAATTCCAGCACGCGATGTGCAATCCAAAATAGAGCGAAAAAAACCGCGGATTCCGCTGATTTCGCGGATAAAAGCCGGGCTTCGCAAAAATCTTAAATTTGAAATTTGAAATCTCGCAGTTCGCGATATCTAAAGCGTGAGAATGGAAAGTAGAAAGTAGACCGCAGGCTGGCGTTTTTCTGGGCGACAGCCTCGCTTTTGCATCACCCTTATCTGCTCTACTGTTCAACTCTCTCCGTTCGCCTGCTCTATCGGGCCGCAGCCCGATGTGCTCTACTTTCAACTTTCTAAATTCCCCTGCTCTATCGGGCCGCAGCCCGATTTCCCCCTATCCGCGTTATCCGCGAAATCCGGTGCGTCAGTGAAACCGTCTGTGTCTCATGAACTGAAAGGAGTTCATCATGGAATGATCCGTTAGCCATGTAGCCAACCGGGCGTTGTCGGGAGCAATCCCCGCGACGAAGCCCCGGATTGG
>JAJZGH010000234.1 GCA_021798635.1 Planctomycetota bacterium
TCGTAAACAGTTACAATAAAGGTGTCAGGTACCTTTTTTCACCTTGGACTGTGCACCGTGCGTTGTGATTATCGAAAACAGATGCTCAAATGTTTTGGGACGCAAAAAATCTTCCCGCGCGTAAAAATTTCTCAAGTTTTGCGTGCAGCCGGCCCGGCAAACGCTATAATCTCAATTAGAGCAGTGAGGGTGGTGTTACTTTACGGGAGGTGCAACATGCGGCGCTGGCCAAAAAATCCGGACAATGTGGATATTTCTTCCGCTCTCTCCGGCTGGAGTTTTGAACCCGGACAAGTCAACGTTCGCATTATCCGCGGGCGCGATGGCAAACCAAAAATTCAGTTACGGCTGGATCTGGGACTGCTGCAAATGGAAGTCAGCGGCCGCCCGGACGGCAGGCGTCCGCACAAACATGCGTCGGAACTGGATTATCAACTTCATCGCCTGAAAAAGCACCGCGAAACCAGCGGCGAAGAAAAAGATTTTCAGCTTACGCGCCGCGAATGCCAGGTGCTGCGCGAAGAATCCGCCATGTTTTATCACCGCTACTTAAGCCTGTTTGTGCTGGGGCAATATGACGGCGTCGTGCGCGACACGCGCCATAATATCGGGGTGCTTAACCTGTGCCATAAATTTGGCCCCACCGACCAGGACCGCGAAATTCTCGAACAGTATCGCCCCTATATTATCATGATGGAAGGGCGCGCCCGCGCCTGTGCTGCTCTGCGGGATGGCTATACCAACACGGCTATCGCTTTTCTCCGCGGCACCTTGCGCAATGTGATCCATACCTATGGCAACCCCGCAGCCAAAGAATCTCCGGAAGCTCTGATCCTGGCAGATATGATCCATGACATTCGTCGGCAGTTGCCGCCGGACCCGCGCGAGGAACTTAATAACCTGCTGAAAAAAGCCGTGGCGGGTGAAAAATATGAGGAAGCGGCGCAATTGCGGGATCAGCTTATGGCCCTGCACACCGCCGGGGCGGTCATGGTGGCCAAACCCGCCGTGCGAACCATCACCGCCAAACGCCGCGCCGCCGCGCCCCGGAAATCCCGTCGCAAAGTGACACCGGATTCACAAGCTCAAGACCATTCCACCAAGGATCCCGGTTCAGTCTGACTCGGCCTGACCCTGCTTGAATCTTGACACGCGGCACGGCGCGTGTTACGGTTCCGGATTGTACGGACGGCTTTGGGCGGAGAAATCGTATCATGCCTGCTGCTGATTCAGCGGGCCGATCCGCCCTTCATCGCATCGGAGATACAGGATTTATGGTTAAGCGGCAAAAACGCGTGGTTCTGTCCCTGCTGGGTTCGGCGGGTTTATTTTTAACCCAGTTAGCTTCCGCGGCGGCCCCGCCTTTGCCACCGCCCAGCCGCGGCACGCCTACCGCATCCGACCAGACTGAAATTGCTGCATTTGTACAATATTATGCCCAGCAAATGTCCTCCTCCGTGCACCGTCGGGATATGGTTCGCGCCCGCCGCAGGCTTCTGGCGCCTCTGCTATCTACCACCAATCCCCCCTCGGCTGAATTTACCTACGATTTCGGCACGCAAGTCGCCAATGATTTTACCGCTCTGTTATCCAACAAAAACACCGCTCTGAATGCCGCCATCACCGTCGGCTCAATTAATGACATCAGCATGCAGGCTCCCCTGCAGGCCGCCTTGACCAATGCCAGTCCCGCGGTTCGCTACTGGGGCGCCAAAGGAATGGGCAATATTTCCTCCGCCCTGATGTCCATCGGGCCGGCCTACCAGCAGGCCGTTGCGGCCGTTCAGCAGGCCCTGGCTGTTGAAAAAGATCCGCTAGTTGCCGGGGAAATGAGTACTGTTTTATTGGCGCAGAATCCCATTCCATCCGGCTTATCTGATCTCATCGCCAAAGCGATTGCCCGCAGTATTGCTGGATATCAGGATGTTGTACCGACCAATCTGGATATCACCAGCAGTCTGACGGCGGACCTGACGCAGGCAGCCCAGCATGGCTCAACATTGACCGACCCGCAAAAACTCGCAGCCATGAATACCTTATCCGTGCTGATGAGCGATACCGCCCAATATCTAAGCGCCGGATTACTGGACCGTAAACAGACACTTTCCGCCTTTAACGCCATCAGCAACGCCTCTGCGGCCATGAACGCCATTACCGGTACAACTAATTTTTCTCTCTCCGGTCTTAATGCGCAAAGCAACCCGGCCGCCATTCTTCTGGCGGTCAATGCGATTACCGGTTCCCAGGGGCAGGCGGGCGCAGTGCAGAAGCTTTTTCCAAAAATTCCTATCCCGCACAGGATTTCCGCTCTGCAAACCCATTAATCCGGCGGTTTCATGCGAAGCGTTGTTGCACTTATGCCCGAACGAATGCCTGACTTCATTACCCTCAGTCCGCCGGGACGGCCCTTCAGGGCATCTCCCCGTATTGCCGGCAGCAAAAGTATTACCAATCGGGCGTTACCTCTGGCGGCTATGGCATACGGAAAAAGCACACTTACCGGCGTGCTGTTCGCCGATGACACGTTGCGGATGATTGAAGCTCTGCAAAAGCTGGGATTTGATCTAAGCGTTGATAAACCGGGAAAAAGTATTTCGATCGAAGGCTTAGGCTCAAAGATTCCCAACGCCTCCGCTGAATTATTTTGCGGTAATTCCGGCACCACCATTCGCTTTCTTGCGGCACTGTGCGCTGCTGGTGATGGGCATTATCTGCTTGATGGCGTGGAACGCATGAGGCAACGGCCAATCGGTGAACTTGTTGAGGCGCTGCGGGCACTTGGCGCAGCTGCCGATTACACCGGCGAATCGGGCTACCCGCCGGTTCGTGTCGGCGGGGGAATTTCAGGCGGTACTTGCCGGTTCTCCGCCAGCCAGAGCAGCCAATATATTTCAGCCATTCTCATGGCCGCGCCCCTGGCCCGCAACGCTGTGAACATGGAATTAATCGGTCCGGTCACCAGTGAGCCGTATGTCCGCATGACACTATCTATGATGCAGCAGTTTGGCATCACCTGCCGAACCCTCCGCACCGCCGACAATTCTGCCGCCAATCGTGTAATTCATATTCCGCACGGCAGCGGTTACCAGGCCCGGCAATATGCCATTGAACCCGACGCCAGCAATGCCAGTTATTTCCTCGCCGCTGCGGCTATTTGTCCGGGAGCACACGTGACAATCCACGGCTTAGGTCGGGATTCTCTGCAGGGCGATGTTCTGTTTGCCGATGTGTTGCGGCAAATGGGTGCCAACATGATGATGGAATCTGATGCTATTCATTTAAGCGGAAGTCGTAATCTCACGGGCATTACCGTCAATATGAATGGGATTCCGGATATGGTTCAAACGCTGGCTGTGGTGGCGCTATTTGCGCAGGGGCCTACACGAATTTTCAACGTCGGAAATTTGCGGGTAAAGGAAACGGATCGTCTGGCCGCCCTGGAAAAAGAATTGACTAAACTCGGTGCCGCGGTATCCACGACTGCCGACAGCATTATCATTGATCCGCCGACCAAACCGCAGGGTGCCCGCATTTGTACGTATGATGATCACCGCATGGCCATGGCCTTTGCGGTGGCCGGTACCCGTATTGCGGGCGTGGAAATTGAAAATCCGCAGTGTGCGGCCAAGACGTATCCTGAATTCTTTCAGGACTTTCAGGCCTGTATTTACAGCCCGTAGTTCTTGGCGCTCCAGCCCTTAATGCGACCGCGGCTGGGCTTGCGGCCATGATTAGCAGCCTTGCCGGCCCAACGTAACTTATGATTTCTCTTTTTGCGTGCCATGTTTCGATCCTTAGCGTTTCAACCGTTTAATACCAAATTCAAAGCTCCGCATTATACCCCCCACATCCCAAAACCGCAAAAGCTTGGAAAAGCCTGTGTTGGAAAAGCCTGGAAAAGCCCCCATTCGTGTTGCCCTTGGCCGCGGCTGGGGATACTGTGGCGGGCATGTCGAATCGCGGGTGGTTCAATTTGTTTTGCGTTCCTGGGGCCATCCTCGGTACTCTGTTTCTGACTCCGGCACTGCGGGCTGCGGAGCCGGTGAGCCGGGCAGATGTTGCCATAGCTGGTGGTGCCGTTCCGCCTGTCAACTCATGGGCCACACTGCACTTGACACTTCCATCGCTTTCGGGCGGCAATATCACCGTGGAACTTCAGGATCGCCGCGGGGGCCCGATAGTTCGCCGCCGCCTGGCGGTATACCGCCGACATATTCTTATGCCGCTACCTTATGTTGCCGGGGCAACTGGTTCGAGCCGTGCGTGGCCGGTGGTGGTCAAACTGTTTCGTGCCGGGAAGATGCAGCGGGTCATGCAGGTTCATGTTGACCTGCCGGTAGCGCGGGTCGGCGGCGCGGTAATTGTCGGGGTCCCCGGAGCCGTGCGATCACAACTTCCCGCAGTGGCCTTGGCGCTGGGCAAGCCGGTAACGCCGGTGCTTTTCTCGCGCCGCCAATTGGCCGCTTCACCGGTGCTCAACTTTGCAACATGCCGCTGGTTATTGCTTAATCGTGTAACTGCCCGGCAGCTTCCTCGCCGCCGCGTGTCGGCCTTATTAAGTTTGGGAATACGTCTGATCTATCTCGGCACCGCCCCGAACCGCGTTTTGCCTGCGCCGTTCTGGAGGAACACCGGAAAAACCGCCGCCGTATTGCCGATCTGGAAAACGGTGCGACTCCATGGCTTCTCACACGGGCCGCCGATGGTTGTCCCCCATCTTTCCCGTATGCGCTTGCCGGGCCTGCACGCCCCGACATCATGGGAAATAACCGCGTGGGCTATCGGCCCGCTAACCATTATCATGCTGATCCTGCTGCGCTGGGCGGTCCCGGGGCAATGGTATTTGATTGTGAGCATGGCCATCGGAGTGGCCCTGCTTTCCCTGGCTGCCATTTGCTTCCTGACCGCGACCACTACACCTGCCCAAACCACATTTCAATGGCAAACCGAATTTCCGGCTGCTCCAGTGCGCCTGCGCACGACCATCCGAATTCAGCGCGCGTTACACGGTTCCAGCCGGGCGGCAACCCATACACGTGGCATCACGCTGCCACTGGCCTGGTCGGCTCGTGCCTGGCTTGCGTTTCACGGGGTTATTACATTACATGCCAACACATCCACGCTGGCTTACCGTATTACCCGCCACGTCACCATTCTGGCCTGCCAGACCACTGCCAGTATCCGCCCCAAGCTGCCCGGTGGCAATATAATTCCGCCCACCGCGCCTTCGGGGGCGTTAGCAGTGCCGCTTCCAAAAAATTACACCGCGCTATTTGCCAGAGGGCAGATTTTTCTTCCCCCGCATCCGCACCATGGCCGGGACTTTTATAATTGGCTCAACAGTCAACCCACAAAAGTGCAACCCGTGCTGCGCCTGTGGCTGCTGCTGCAATTTAATCCACATCGCCGTTATGCACTATGTACCACCGCGAACCGCTTGCGCATCATGCCCCTGACGCATCAGACCCACTGACCGTTACAAACCCGCCAGGCGCACATCCTGCTGATCCAGGCAGTGCCTTACCTGATCCACATGGTCGCCCGTGAGTTGTTTAAGGGCCTCCAGATATTTTCGACGTGTCTGCTGAACCACTTCCGCCGGCAAGGTGGGGCCGGGTGTGCGTTTATTCCAGGTTAATGTTTCCAAATAATTTCTTACATATTGCTTATCAAAACTGATCTGTTCCAGCCCCGGTTTGTAATCCACCAGCGGCCAGAAGCGGGAACTGTCCGGTGTAAGGACTTCATCAATAAGAATGGGGCGTCCGGTTTTCGGGTCCACACCGAATTCAAATTTGGTGTCCGCCACAATCAGACCGTGCAGGCGCGCCGCCTCCGCAGCAAGGTTATAAAGCTTAATGGAGGTGTCGCGCAATTCCACCATCAGGTCGCGTCCGACTTTGTCACAGGCCTGATCAAACGTGATGCTTTCATCATGGCCCTTTTCGGCCTTGGTCGTGGGCGTGAAAATGGGTGTTGGCAATTGCTGGGACAGCATCAGGCCATGCGGTAATTTTACGCCGCAGACCGCCCCGGTTTTTTTGTATTCTTTCCAGCCGCCGCCGGCAATATAACCGCGTACCACGCATTCAATAGGTATGACTTCGGTTTTACGCACCAGCACCGATCGCCCCGCCAACTGAGCGCGAAATGGCCGCAGCACCGCCGGAAATTCCGCCGGCCGCGTGGCCAGCAGATGGTGCTTGATATGCGGTGCAAAAAGCCTGAACCAGTAATTGCTCAAGGCCGTGAGGATAATTCCCTTTTCCGGTATGGGCGTAGGTAAAATCACATCAAAAGCGCTGATGCGATCCGTGGCCACAATCAGCAATTGCGTCCCCAGATCATAAACATCGCGCACCTTGCCGCGCCGCATCGGAATACCCGGAATTTGCGTTTCTATAACCGTAGCCAAAATTCTCTTCTGCCTTTCCAGTACCCTGAATGGCAGTTAGTTTAGGGATTCGCGGCCGGTACGCAATAGCGCCTGATGAGCGCCTGATGAGAGAAGAGAAAGTGGAGAGTTGAAAGTAGAGCAAATTCGCTGGCGCAACATAGTGGCGGGGGCGGGCGGTTGGGGTATACTTTGGCGCTGCAAAGCTGGCCGGATGGCCGGCTTAATGGCGTGGCGGCAGGGTGAAGAGTCCTGATTAAATGTCGGGTTTGGAAAAGAGATTCATGAGCAAAATACTGTTGGCAGTTTCCGAACAATGGACGCCTGATAAGCGCCTTGACGCTCTGGGGCAGTGGGCCAATCGGCTCGATGCGCCGATTATTGCGGTGCATGTGGCGGTGGGGATGTCGGAAAATGTCAAAGAGGAAAGCCCCGGCGAACGGGCGCTTAAAGAGGTTGTCCTGCAACTGAAAAAGACCAATCCCCGTGTGGAATCGCAACTTTTGTTTGCCAATGATCTGGTGGATGGAATATTTCAGGCCGCGACCGGCCATGAGGCGACTATGATTGTTCTGGGACTTTCCCGGCAGGGGGTGCTGGAGCGGTTGATTGAAGGCAACATCCAGCGGGCCATCCTGAATAACAGCCGCCTGCCGATTTTGGCTTTGCCGCCTGATTGGAACGGCATAATTTAAGATTGAGTAACCCCCATGACCTGCTATTTGAAGGTATTACACGAATATGAATGCGCAAGCCGCCCCTGTGATTTCCAACCTTGACTCCCGAGCCGGCCGGAACTGGGCTTTACTGGAACCTTCCGGCGGGTTTGCCGCCCGGCACAACGGCCCATCCGATGATGAAGTCGCCCTGATGCTGCAAACGCTGAATCTGGCCTCGCTGGATGATCTGGTGGAAAAAACGGTCCCTGCCGCCATTCG
>JAJZGH010000020.1 GCA_021798635.1 Planctomycetota bacterium
CCGCAATGCCGCTGCCGAACACAGCCACCGCAAGCGGACACTTCGGCGATTGCACGCGTTGGGTCTGAAATTGAAGGACATGATAGTCTGCGATTGGAGTCACTTATAGCGTTGTAGTACTAAAGGCTTCAACTTCACTGTTGACAATGCTGATAATCAGCTTGCGCAGTGTCCAAGGGCCGCCGTCGCCGGAATCCGGCGGTAGGGGTATGGAGTAATCGTCAAATAGTTGTTTGCGTTTCCCCACTTGTCGGCCGGAAATTGTAAGCATATCGACCTCATGCGCTTAGCTGCTTTTATGGAGACAGTATAAGCAGTGGAAACTGTCCCGTCGATAAGCGATAAGGAATCGGAGTTCGAGGATCATTGGGAATAACGGTCGCCCCATTCGATGTCCACCAATGCCGCTGCGACGGGTCTGGGCTCAACTGCTTGACCCGAGAGCACCGGATGATAATCCGGTGGTTGATCCCGTGCCGGGAACCGACCACGGGGTTGTCACCAGGGTGCTCTATAACGTGGGCTATAACATGGGCGCTTGCCACGGGCGGTGGTTTGCATATCCTTGCGGGGATTAGAGGAGTGTTTTATGACGGAATCGACGGTACCGCTGTTAAAAACCTGTTTTTATGATTTTCATATTCGCCAGGGGGCGAAAATGGTGGACTTCGGCGGCTGGGCCATGCCATTGTCCTATCGCGGCATTATCGCTGAGCATGAGCAAACGCGAAAATCCGCATCCGTCTTTGATGTCTCGCACATGGGACGGCTGCATTTCAGCGGTCCGGATGCTTTGCGATTTTTGCAGCATATCTGCACGCGGGACTTATCCAAGGCAGTCGTGGGGCAGTCGTTGTACAGCCTGATCTGCAAACCTGATGGCGGTGTGCTGGATGACGTGATTGTTTCCCGGTTTGATAAATATTGGCTCATGGTGTGCAACGCCTCCAACCGCATCAAGCTCCTGGAATGGTTTAAGGCCAACAGCACCGGCTTTAATTATCAACTGAAAGATGAGACGATGCAGTCCGCCATGATCGCCATCCAAGGCCCCAAAGTCATGGCCCTGCTGGATGCTCTTTTGCCGGAGCCGGTGTCCTCGTTAAAACGCTATCACTTCATGACGCAAAGTTATCTGATCGCCAAGTTTACCGTATTCCGCAGCGGCTACACCGGGGAAGACGGTGTGGAGATCATCTGCGGGTCAACTATTGCGCAAATGGCATTGAATATGCTTTTCAAGCAGGGACGGGATGTCCGCGAAGCTCCCATGCAGCCCGCCGGACTGGGCGCACGCGATACACTGCGGATGGAGGCGGGAATGCCGTTGTATGGCCATGAACTGCATGAAAATATTGATCCCATTTCCGCCGGTCTGCAATGGGCGGTGGCGGAAGAAAAGCCGTTTATCGGTTCAGATGCCTTGGCGGGAATCAGACAACCTGGCCCGGAGAAGCGGCTGGTGGGTTTAGCGGTGGATGGCCCGCGGACCGCCCGGCAGGGCATGACTTTGTGGGCGGGCGGGCAAGAGGTTGGTGCCGTTACCAGCGGTGCCAGCAGCCCGACATTGGGTCATGGCATCGCTATGGCGTATGTGCAATCCGTGTGTGCTGCAGAAGGCACCGCATTGGAAATGGACCTGCGTGGCAATCGCGTCGGCACCACCGTGGTCAAACTGCCGTTTTATAAGCTGTCAAAATCCAGCGCATGAGCCAACTGTGATGAGACGATTTTGTTTTATGATTTAAGGCCCCCGATATTTCGGGTACACTATCGACCGGACAGCGCCGGTATGCGGCGATTGATTATTTCAGGAGTTACCATGCCATCGCCCGCGGATTATCTTTACACGCAGACCCATGAGTGGATGAAAAAAGAGGGGGACATTCTCACCGTCGGCATTACCCGATTTGCCGTGGATGAGCTATCGGATGTCACTTTTGTGGATCTGCCGGCTATCGGCAGGAAAGTGGCCGCGGGCGGGACGTTCGGTGAAATTGAATCAGTCAAAGCCACCAGCGAACTGTACGCCCCGGTGGAAGGGGAAATTGTGGCCGTCAATGACGCGCTGAAAAAAGACCCGTCGCTGGTGAATCAGGATCCCTACAGCACGGGGTGGTTGGTGAAACTGAAAACCACGGTTGAGCCGCACGGCTTTATGACCGCGCAGCAATATGACAAAGTGCATAACATTGCGTGATGCGTCAGGTTTTGACCATATCCAGCATGACAATGGCCAACGGGCCAAACAGTACCACGGGCAGCCAGGCACCCGCAAAGGGAGATAAGCCTGATCCGGCCAGCTGGAAGAATACAAAGGTTGTAATAAAACACCCTCCGCTGATGGCACTGCACCAAAGCATGTTGGTTACCAGTTTATTAGGCTCCCGCGCCAGCAGAAACGGAATGCCTATCAGCAGCATAATCATATTCATAATCAGCTGGGTAATGCGGGTGTACATGATTTTTTCCAGGGCCACGCGCGTCGCGGGTGTGCTGTAGAGAATAAGCTTGTCAATTTGGGCCGTGGACAGATATTCCACAGCCTTTTTCTGAAAAATCAGATTCAACTGCCCCGGCGTAACCGGCGTTTGATAGGTCATTTCCTTCACCGGCTCGGGGCGGTCATTGGGATTGGCCGCTTTGGCCGCGTTGATCTGCACCACATCATACATGCGCCAGCCGCCGGAGACAGGGCCTTCGCCAATGTCTTTTTTCCACACGGCTTTTTTGGCCAGAATCATGGCTTTCGCTTCGCCGAGCTTATTACGCTGAATAATGCGGACATCCCGCATGGTTTTGGTTTTTGCGTCATAGCTGGACGCCAGCACCAGTGAGTTGTCACTTTCCGGAACGAAATAAATGGGTTCATCAGGTCCGAATGATGCGGAAACCTGTCCATGCTTCCGCAGTAATTTGCTGATGTTGGCGGGCATGAGCACTTCCTGATCCACCACCACGAGAATATTAAATCCCACGGCACATAAAATAATAGGTGCCGCCACACGATACAGCGATACGCCGCTGGCCAAGAGCGCAATAAGCTCGCGGTTACGGGTCATACGCACCATGGTGAATCCCGCGGCCAGCAGCGGAATAATACCGGAAATCATGGAGAAAATGACCAGAGTTCGATACAGGTAAAAAATAGTAATTTCTCTAAGTAATCCCCAGAAGGCCTGCAACGCTGTGGCGTGTTGATAGGCGTGGTTTTGGGTAAAGAGATTAAAATTGACAATCACATCCAGCAGAATATACATGCCGATCATCACGGCCAGTGCCAACAGGCAGTTGATCAGGTAATTGCGGATAATGTATCGGTCAAGAATCTTCATGTCGGTTCCAGTTTATCGCTTGAGCAGTCGGGAATAAATAACGACGTTCAGGACAAGAATAACGGCGTTGCCCGCCCAGATGACCACCGTTCCCGGCATGTCCGAATGCGGCGTCCGCGCGATCATCTCGCGCCCTGTATTAATCAGTAACACCAGAATCATCGCGGGAACAACTCCCACGACAAACACGGCCAACGGATTGCGGCCCTGAAGAATAATTCCCAGGGCGGTACCCAGAATTACCAGGACAATACAGGAAAATGCGAACGATACGCGACTTTGAAATTCAGACAGGATCTGCCGACGCAAACGATCTTCCTGATAATGAATCGTTTTTATGAGTTGCGAAACAATGGGTGACGCTTCCCGTGTTGATGGAATGGCGGGTATGCCGGTATCGGGGACGACCAGATGGATTGAGGAAATGACGATTAAGGGTGGACCGGCATGAAAGCGGCTGTCCAAACCCATGTTTTTTTCGCGGACATCGCCTGTGAGTTTCAGAGCCGCTACATATTTTTCCGCACCCACCGGTGCTCCTGTCGATGATTGATCTGGTTCGCGCCGTGATATCAGCAGTTCTCCCTGGTTAGCCAGGTATATTTGCGTGATGTGTCCATGGTGCACCACCTGCACTTGCACCGGCACGCCCCGGGCACCGGTCAATAGCAGATTTCTGTGAATACCAGTAAGCGTTGCCACCGGGCTAAGCACAATGGCCGCGCCCTGACGGCGCTTTAATTGTACCGGTTTGCCGGGCTGAAACTGATGTAGATACCAGCGGGAAATGCTTTGCACCCGTAATTCATTCATCAAGGTATTGAAATTTCTAGCAATGCGGGGCAAAAGCAGCGGGTTGCGATCCAGCGCGGCCAAGCGGAATAAATCGAGAAATTTTGGCTTGCTATCCAGTAATGAACCGAAAGGTTCCGGCTTGCCATTTGGCGGCAAATAGCGCACGGTGCCCCGAATCTGTTGCAGGCTGTTGGAATTAAAGGCCGTGCCGTGATCCAGTTGTACGCCGACACTGACCTGATTCTTAGCACGATTGGTATCAATGATAACATTGGCCGCTCGGGCGATAATTATTGATGATGGTTGTCCGTTCCGCAGCGGCATGGCCGCGAGGCCGCGCAACTGGATGATCTTGCGAGTAACCCCGGGTGGCGGCTGGTTATCGCTGGGAGTAGGCACGCGATAGGCGCTGTTGGCATAGATGACAAACTTGTTTTGCAGATTGAACGGTTGCCGCTGATCCACGTTATGTAGCAGCATCGAAGCGACATCCGTCTGGATAACCTGGGAGGTTTTTTGCAGAAATCGCGGCACCACATATCCCACAAATGCCATATCCACAAGGCCCACCGCCAAGCCCAGCACCACCGCCGGCATCACCAGCGCAACATAACTTACGCCGCTGGCCCGGGCACCGGTTAGTTCATTGTCGGTCGCCAATCGCCAATACACGATCACCGCCGCAAATAGCGCCGCCAGTGGAATGGAATAAGCCAGCATGGCCGGCATGAGGTCCATGAGCACCCGGAGTAATTGCACCAGCGTCAAGCCCTCCTTGGTCAGCGGGCGAAATGTTCCACCAAATGCCAGAATCGTCGTCAGGACTGAACTTGTGAGAACGAAAATGCGCAGCAATTCGCGCAGAATATACCAGTGCAGCGTTTTTCTCATGGGGTTTCACGCCTCCCCGCATACAGATTCGGCCTTGCCACTTTGGGCGGATTTATCTATGGCGTGCAGCACGTGAACGACGCGCCCGGCCTTTTCCGCTGTGATTTCCAACGGATCATCCAGCCCTAGATGATCGGCAATATTTTCATAATAGCGGTAGCCTTGGCTGGGGCGATATTTAACCCGCTGCGGCGCACTGGTCATTCCTCGCTGCTGCACCACCAATTGAAAAGAAGTGTCATCCCAATCATCAAGAATTCCGCCGCGTGTGCCCAGAATCCGCCATCGCGGTCGGGGTATAGACGCAATGGTGGATATTTCAAAATCCAGCGTGGCACCGTTTTCGAAGCGGATGCAGGCGTCCACCTGATCTTCATTCGTGACATGGTGCCATAAACGCTTCTGCGACGTGGCCGTCACGGATTCAATGGGTGCGTCCATCAGCGACAACGCCATGAATATAAGATGCGCGCCCCAGTCAAAATGCAGTCCACCGGAAATTTCCTTGCTCGACCGCCACCAGCTTCCCGGCGAGGCAAAACAGCTCATGCCGGTTTCAATTTTAAATAATTCGCCCAGGAGTTTGCGATGTCGAATTATATCTTCCATGGCCAGGAAATCGCCATCCCATCGACGGTTGTGATATACACTTAAAAGCCGCTGATTTTTCTCCGCGGCCGCGATCATGGCGTACACCTCATCCGAGCTTGTAGCCATGGGCTTTTCCACAATGCAGTGCCGCCCGCTATTGAGCACATCCACCGCCACTTTCGCATGGGCATTATGTGGCAGAATAACGGTCAGCAATTGTGCATCGGTCTGTGCGAGCATCTCATGGATGGATGTAAAACTCTGAATTTCCGGGAAGTCCTGCTTGGCGGCTTTGGCTCGGGCAGGGTTAATATCACAGGCCGCTACCGGAATAAATCCTGCATTTTTCATTTCATTTAAATGCGTGCGGCCCATATTAAATGCGCCGCCATAGCCGATCACGCCCACTTTCAATCCCGGTCGCTCGGTAAACCCCATGCTCCAGCGCAAGCCACGCAACAGCACGGTTTGCCAGGTTATGTCCTCCATATCGCCAACATCATGACCGATGGAGAAATAAAATACCCGGCCCGTGCCGTAAGGGCGGATATACGCGACGGGTTCAAATTTGCCCTGCCAACTGGCGTGCAGCAGGGTGGTGAAATCGCCGACTTTCGCGGCCAGTTGATAAAGTTCGGTATCGGCTTGAAATGTCGGTATGTGCCGCACAATGCTGTGCGGTATGCCGGTGGGTTCAATAGAAAATTCCACTTCCGGGCCGTGCTTAATGAATTTACAGCCCAGCATGTCAATATAACCGGCATTTTCCTTCCAACTGGCGCTGGCACCGTGCAGGCCAACAAATCCGCGGCCGGATTTTACAAATTTCAGCAACCCCGCTTCCTGCGCGTCGGTCAAAGTTCCGCCCTGGGTGCACACCAGAAGAGCTGCGTAGTTGCTTTCAGGCAGGCTTATCAAGGCATCACGATCTTCCGTGGTATGGGCCTGAAATCCGTGCCTGATCAGCAACTCTTTCAAGAATGCGGCCATCGCCGGAAAATCGTGATAAAATCCGCCGGTGATAATCAAAATGCTCTGTTGGGGCATTATTCTTGGTACTCCGCTTAGGGCCACCGTGGACCAGTACCACAGGGCGACAGTATTTTACTGTTTTACCGCGAGCTACGCACTACCACCTTTTTCAGCCGTGCATTATCCATCCACTCTACCAGTCAAAGCTCTCTCCGGACTGCCGCAAAGCCTCCTGCAAAAGCACGATGAACTTATCCCCGGAAGAATCCGAGTGGTCAAAATCACGAAATCGGCTGCCGGGATACCGTAGCGTGGCGGCTTTCGCATTCGAGCTGTGGCCCAGCACAAATTCAGCGTCACGTGCGATGGCCGTAAGAACTGCCTGGCGGGCAGGGCTTTGCCGCGGTTGAGTTAATTCCCCGGAATCGCCCTGGACAAGCACATAGGGCACGCCGGTAATCTCGCGCAGGCGATAGGCGACATATCCGGTAAATTGGAGGTCAAGTGCGATCATAATATCGAAAGGGAGTGTGTGTAAGATGTTCACCAGCCGATCGCCGACGAAAGGAAATGCGAATCCCGCCCCTGGCCAGAGCTTCTCAATATGCTGTGAACTGCGCAGCGCCAGCACCGGCCAGCGTATTATGTGCGTCGTCACATTAACGGGGTCCGCATGGGCAGGCTTTGTCTCCTGGTTATTGGCAGTGGCGCGCGATTTTTCCGACCAAGACAGCATGGGGCGCAGGGCTGCCACGCTTACCGCAACATTCGGCATTGCGGCCACCAGGTGAGGCAGAGCCTTTATCCCCGCGGGTGAAAGGGGTTCCGATTCCACCTGTGCGGGGCAGAGAGTAATGAACAAGGCCCGCAAATTGTATCCCTTTTTCTTATTGTCCATCGAGATAGTCATGCTATTATTGATACACGCCTGGATTTGTAAACCTTCAGGCGATTTAATGCACCCGTTGTTCGGAATCCTGATATGATGCACCGCTGGCCGGAACGGCTCGGAACAATAAACTTCGCTTCGGCTTCAACCCTGTTTTTGTTCGTTGGCATCATGTCATGCCCGATTGGATGTGCCGCCCGCGCAGCGGCTCACAAACTTCCCTATAAGCTGTTTCATCGCGTTTCTTATGTTCATCCCGCCGACGGGGCTCGCAATGGACAGCTTTATGTGCCAGACTCGCCCGGACCGCATCCTGCGGTTCTCTTAATGCATGGCGGTGGGTGGGTGGACGGGAGCAACCATGACCGCGGCGTGCGATTTCTGGCACCCCGCCTCGCGGCGCGTGGATGGGTGGTTTTTAATATCAATTATCGCCTGGTCCGGCAAGGAGGAGAATTTCCCAAAGATGTTCAGGATGTCAAAAATGCTTTAGCATGGATGATCGTTCATGCCAAGCAATATCGGATTAACGCGCGGGCCATCATTCCCGTGGGCCTTTCCGCCGGGGCGCATCTGGCCCTGATGGCCGCATATACTATTAAAGCCAACCGCTTTCCCGCCACTCAATATCCGCAGGTGAAGCTGCATGTAAGAGCTGCCGTGGGCTTTTATACGCCCACTGATTCGTCCTTTGTTAAGTGGCTGCCACGCAGATCATGGGCTTATAAAATCTTATTTAAGTATGTCCGCGCCTGGGTAAAATTGCATCCCCGGCGCGGCTTGTTGACGGCGTCGCCGGTGTTTTATGCCCGCGATGGTGTGCCGACTCTGCTGGTACAGGGATTGGCGGATCGTCTGGTCCCCGCATTTCAGGCCACCGAGATGGCGGCAGCTTTGAAGAAAAGCGCTGTGCCGGAGCAGGTCGTAATGATTCCCAATATTGGCCATGCTTTTATGAGTTCTTCGGACCAGGCACGGGCCGCGGGGTTTTCCGCTTTGATCAAATTTCTCAACCAGCACAGCACGTCCGGCCGCAGAGCATCGTCGGCCGCGCAGGTTCATTAATCCGGCGACATGAACGCATGTCTTGGCGTAAAGATGATTGGCGTTACAATAGCGGATAATTCATCTGGCACCAGGCCCTTATAATTTTCGGAGTCGTTATGATTCTTGCGGTCATTCGTATTTTGTTTATTTCGCTGGTCGCGGCGGTGGCTCTGGCGTTTTTGTCTTCCACGGTGGCGGCGGGCAATGCCGCGTACATCATGATGGTTGTGGCCGTGGTGATCGCCATTGCCGTGATTATGCTGGATTTTCTGATCAAGCGGAAAAATCTTGCCGCGATGTCCGGCATGTTTTTTGGCATATTGGTTGGAATTCTGGTGGCGCTGGCCTTGGATTATCTTATCAGTGAAGTGCTGCAGATATTTTTTGTTCCAGCCCAGTTGCGCAGTGCACAACCGCTGATTACCGGCATTAAATTGCTGTTGGGGCTTATTACCTGTTACCTGTCGGTATCGTTGATTCTTCAGACACGTGATGATTTTCGTTTTGTCATTCCGTATGTGGAATTTACCCGCGGCAAACGCGGAACTCGGCCGTTTATTCTTGACACCAGCGTCATTATTGACGGGCGCATTGCTGATATCGCCGCCACGGGGATTTTTGAAAGCCGCATTGTCGTGCCGCGGTTCGTGGTTAATGAATTGCAGGCCGTCGCTGATTCGCAGGACAAGTTAAAGCGCGGGCGGGGGCGGCGGGGCTTGGATGTGCTGCATCGGCTGCAAGCTCTGCCAAAACTTGAGGTGCATATCTGGGATGGTACCCTGCAGGATGCCGCGCTGGTGGGGGTGGACCAGAAGCTGGTGTCACTGGCCAAGCAGGAAAACGGCCGTATTGTGACGAATGATTTTAATCTCAATAAAGTCGCGGCGGTGCATGGCGTGCAGGTGCTGAATCTGCATGACCTGGCCAACGCCATTAAACCCACGGCATTGCCCGGTGAAACCATGCGCCTGCGGATCATCAAGCCCGGCGAAGCGGCGCAACAAGGTGTGGGATATCTCGATGACGGCACCATGGTCGTTGTGGAAGGGGCCAGAGAGTTTCTGGGTCAGGAAATCCCCGTCCTGATCAACAACACCGTGCAAACCTCCGCCGGCCGCATGATCTTCGGCCGAGTAGAACCCGCCGCCACGCCCCCAAACGCCCCGTCCCCAGCCGCCGCAAAAGCCTGAGAAATCAGATGGGAGCGGCGGTCAGAATTCATAGCCTTGATTGACCCAGTAATGCCAATCCTCTATCGCGTCCGTGGTAGCCTCATCGGTACTGGGTATCGGCGTCAGCTGCGCCAGCGGGACGGCCAAATAATCCTTGGTGTCCCAGCGTGTCATGACAAAAATCTCATGTTCGCAATCATCCATGTCCGCCAAAGCTGTAATCTCAACTTCGTCCCCTTTTTTAAGCGGCGATGTCGCACGACGGGCGCGGCAAGTTGTGGTGACAGGAAACTTTATCACCTGCTCAAGATAATAATACCAGCTCATTGCCACTTCTTCCGAGCCGTGGGCATCAACCACTATTTCCGTGTGAATACGATCTTCGCGCTGCGGAGATTTTGTTTTAGCCATAACGATTGCCTCAACTGCTGCCAATCATTATATCGCTTAGTACCCTGGCCCGGGAAACTTAACGCCGTCTGTCGCCCTATGGCTTTGATTAGCAAGGTTCAGGGCCATTTCTGCAATGCCATGCGTCCGCGGCTGCGGCTGGCCGTTGATGACGCATGCTTCGGCGGCTCGGTACGCGCGGTTTTTACAGTGGGTGCCATGGAACTTCAATGGCGTTCAAGCTGAATTTCCCGCTGGTTCCCGTATCATGGCGGATCATCACGGTATTATTGCCTGCCGCCAATTGCAGATGCACTTGCACGCTGGCCCAAGGATGCGATTTTCGCGCCGGGGGGATTTTAAGCGTTTTGTAAAATCGTCCGTTAATATAAATATTCGCTGATTGCGTATCCAATATCGACGGATTCTTGACATGAAATACCGCATGATATTTACCCGCCCGTCTTCGGCGCAGATAAAATGTCGCCGCCATTGCGATCGTATCAAGTCCCGCGACCCAAGATTGTCCCTGATCGTTGTTGTTTATGACCGGACGCTCTTGTGGAGTTGGGCCGGAGAGCGAGGCCTCGGCTGCCCTGAATACCTCGGAACGCTTCGTAATCACCTTTGTCCCGCTGAGGATCACCTCGGTTTGGGGTCCGCACGGAATTTTGATCAGCGTCACAGGCCCTGCCACATCGATATCCGTGACCCAGCTAACAGTTGCGTGGGCGAGTTGCGTCCATAGGTCCACCTCGTGAGCCGGTGAACCATTTACGCTTACACTCGCGGCCGCGTTTCCGTGGACTCGTAAAATGAAATGTTTGACTGAAGACTGATACGTCCCCGAACTGGGGCTTACGGTTACGATGGTATGTTGTCCATCGGTTTTCGCGGTGATTTGCTGCCGGTGAAATTCGTTTTTTTCGTAGCCGTAAGTTGTTCCATCATCGTCATAAAACAGCCCTGACGTGGCTGCTGATGTTGGGTGAATATCCAAGTAGACGATTTCGGGTTTGGCCGTGTGAATGGCCCGGACCGGCTCTAGAGCGGGGATAACCGCGCCTTGCTTGATAAATAGCGGCCAGTCCATCCAGGAATCGGTGTTCAGAGTGTAATTAATCCACTGGCCGCCGGTGTATCGATCGCCTCGGAAGTAATCTGTCCATTCGCCGGCGGGAAGGTAAATCCGGCGAGTGGCGGATTGATCCTTTTGCTTTCCCAATTTTTCCAGCACTGGCGCACATAGAATCCAATCGCCAAACATCCATTGATCCACCATGGATACGACGTTTGGGTCATGGGGATAATCAAAGGTTAAGGGCCGCACGATGCCCACGCCGGTCTGCACGCATGCGGCATGTTCGATGGCGTAGGTATAGAAGAACCATGTGTAACGCTGGCGAATGGCTTGTTTGACCGTTTCACAGGCCTGATCTCCAAACACCCAGGGCTGTCGACGCTCACCGTTCGTGCAGTGGGTTCGTAGCGTGGGGCACACTGCGGTGAATTGAAACCAGCGCGTGTAGACTTCGGGGGTGGGGTGTCCGTTAAATCCGCCGGTGTCTTGCGCCCATCGCATCTGCCCCATGGTGATAGTATTAATCATTGCGAGAGTTTGTTCCCGCATGACATGGAATCCTGTGGATATATCTCCTGACCATGTGGCATAAGCGTAGCGCTGGGAGCCGAGATAAAAATTGCGATTAATCGACCATACGCGATCATTCGGGCGAACCCCCCTTTGTCCGTCATAGAGGGACTGCTGCATGTGCAGAAACTGGAAATTGCCGGTATTTTCGCCATCCGCCTCGTCGTTCCAGAATCCCGCAATTCCCTGCTCCATGCATTGATGAACCCAGGTGGCATGCCAATACCATTGCCGGCATAGGGGTTTGTAAAAATCCAGATCCAGCGACATCAATTCGGAAAAATAATCCGCGAAGGGCTTTTCCCCGGGCAGGAAAATACCGAGTTTTTTTGCCGATGCGCCCTGTGTGGTCATCGGCTCAAGTTTGCCTTTCACGGTACTGATGATAATCCGCGGTTTCATAATGCCGGTAATTTTGCATTCCAAATTCCGCGTCCAGTTAATCAGTGCATCCGGGTTTTCGCCGGGAAGCAAGGCCTGTGAATATTTAACCGGATTCCAGCGGAACTCACCATAATGGCTGGCACCCCAATCTTTCCAATCAAAATCCAGGGTGAAGTTATCAATCGGAATATCCAAGGCCCGGTAGGTTTCCAGATAGTGTCGCAGTAAATGTTGATCCGTGCCCCATTGTGAGTTGGTAAATCCGTAGGCCCATTTGGGAAATAGGGGCATTTTGCCGGAAGTCACGGCCAAGCTTTGGAATATGGCTTTTGGCGGTCCAACAAAGATGAAGACCGTTAGACTGTTGGGACGAAAATAATTACGGCCATAGTCTTCCGGTTTAGGATTGCCATAATAAAAGTGGATTTCATCATCATTAATGTGGAAATATCCGCCGTCAGAGTCCACGAGAATGCCGTAGCCTGATGTGGTCCAGGCAAAGGGCGCTCCGCCGCCGCCCTCGGCCGAGGCTTCAACTTTGTAGGTTCCATTTGGCACCCCTTGGCCATTTTTAAGCACCGGGGTTTTGTGGGCCGTCCACTCTGCGGAATTATGAATGCCATAAAAATTCGCTTTTTTATCGTGGCCGAAAGCCACACCGGTGGTGCCCTGATTTTTGGGATTCACCAGCATTCTTTGCGTCCCGGTTTGGCTTAACAGGACATTGCCGGCACCATCAAAAAGGGTCATTTGCAACGAATCGCGCTGGACCCGCAGCTCAAATTCCGTTGTTTTTAAGCGAACACTGTGCGTGTCTGATTCTATCAGGGTCTGCGCGCCGCCGGGAAATGTTGCGATGGGATCCAGTACTGGTGTGTGCGGATCACTTATCCCGTGGGCCAGCAGGTCCAGGCGCAGAATGCCGGGCGACAACGCTTTCGCGTGCAATACGTCATCGCCTCTGGATAGCTGGAAGGAATCTGCCTGGCGGTGAACATTCGCTTGTTGATTTGTCCGAGAAGCAGCCTGCAGCGATTCGCTTCCGACAAGTGCAACAGTTAATGCGGCCGTTGAGGACGCCCGAAGAAAATCACGTCTGTTGTTCATGGATGAGGTAAACTCCTAATGGTGGGGTGTCGGCCATGGTATGAAAGCGATGTTGCCACAGTGGTCACAGAACGCTTTCCCATTCGTACTGGCGATGATGGTCTGGCCAACGTGAAGTCTGCCGGTTGACCTGAACTGGAATTCGAGGAAATCCAGATTTCAAAGTGACTCGGCTCAACTAGCCATCTGCCTTGGGCAGTATAGTATCCCCAGTCCTTGGCACCAAGAGCAAAGCTGACACTGTGGCTTTTCCCCGGGGCAAGTCGCACGCGGCGAAAACCCTTCAACTCTCTGACCGGTCGGCAGCCCGCGCTAAAGTACAGACCCCTGATATAAAGCTGAACGGTTGCGATGCCCGGCACGTGACCAATATTTGTCACCCGGGCGCGGGCGATAACAGGCTTGGTGCCGCCGGACCGTGTAACGTTCAGGTGGACAGATCCGATATGAAATTTTGTGTAAGATAAACCGTAGCCGAAAGGGAATTCCGCCTTCCGAGTTCCATCAATATATTTGCCCAGGGTTGGGCGTCCGGTGTTCAGGTGGTCGTAAAAGACCGGGATTTGTCCAATCGAACGCGGAAAATCCATGGTCAGCCGGCCGCTGGGATCATACTTGCCCAAGAGCACCGCCGTAACGGCAGGGGCGGTCTGCGTGCCTAACTGCCAGCATTCAAGAACTGCCGCTGACGACCGCACCACGTGGGGAATTGTCAGCGGCCGTCCATTAAATAACAGCGTGACAACCGGTTTTCCGCTGGCCGCGACCATGTTGAACAATTGTTGCTCTTTCTTCGGCAGGCCGATTCGTTTTCGGCTGGTGTTTTCACCGGTCATACTGGAAGTTTCACCAACCGCTAACAGCACCAGATCAGCGCTCCTGGCCGCCGCCGCCGCCTGCCGAAATCCATTTCCCGACATGCCGGTTTTGACAATGGACCATTTAACATTTCTCCCCAAGGCCTTGCGCAGACAATGCGCCAGGGAGGTCATGTGATGCACACCGCCCAGGTCATGCCAACAGCCTAAAAATTGGCTGCGCGTATTGACAAAGGGTCCAATGAGCGCAATATCCTGCGGTGGATGAAGCAGCGGCAGGATATTATGTGAATTTTTGAGAAGCACGCACGATTGTTCCGCCGCTTGCAAGGCCAGTTTCAGGGATGCGGGTTTAAGAAAGGCATGTCTCCAGCGTGTCATGCTGAAGTACGGATGTTCAAACAGACCGCTTGCAAATTTCACAGCCAGCACCCGACGCACTGCGGAATTGACCTCTGCCAACGATACTTTGCCGTCGCGAACTTGGCTTATCAGTGTTGTATATGTATGACTGAGCATCTCCATGTCCACGCCGGCACCTAAAGCTCTTCGGGCGGCGTCCGCAGGACTGCGGGCGTAGCCCCAGTTGACCAGTTGCCCTACGCCTCCCCAGTCGCTGACGACAAATCCTCGAAAGCCCAGTTGCCTGCGAAGAACATGATGCAGGGTGTACCGATCCGCCGTGGCCGGAATGCCTCCAATTGAATTAAATGCACTCATGATCGTCGCTGCGCCGGCGTCAATTCCGGCGCGGAACGCGGGGATATGATAATTCCACAATGTAAATCGCGTAAGTTCCGCCTGATTGTAATCTCTTCCTCCTTGAACTGAACCATATCCTATATAATGCTTCAGGCACGCTATCACATGGTCGGGCGTCCCCAAAGCGGTGCCCTGAAATCCGCGCACTGCGGCAGCGGTAAATAATGAATCAAGGTAGGGGTCCTCTCCGAAGCCTTCCGCCACGCGGCCCCAGCGCGGGTCGTGGGAAATATTAACCATAGGAGCAAAAACCCAGTCGATTCCCGCCGCTGTAGCCTCCCGTGCGGCTACAGTCTGGCATTGCTGTACCAAACTTGGAGACCAGGAGCAGGACATCGCCAAAGGGATCGGAAAAATTGTTTTGCACCCGTGAACAACATCCTCGCCGAACAGCAGGGGGATTCCCAACCGCGTATCTGATACCGCCATGCGTTGGGCGGCGTTCTCCCGGGATAGTCTGTATTTCCAAAATGCCGCTCCGGTCAAATGAACCGGCGCTGGAACTCCCAGAAAGGATGATACATCACCTGATTTGATGGCTGGCGCGAGGGCACGCAGATGTTGTGTTCCCCAGCATACTTGCATTAATTGTCCCACCTTCTCACGCAGGGTCATACGCGAAAGCAACTCAGAGACTCTCTGGTCAATGGGCTGAGCGGCGTTTAACCAGGGGCGTTGGCCCTGAATGGCAAATATGTTTACATCTGCATGTGTCAATGCGGGCGAGAGCAGAATTGAACCTGCGGCCAAGGCCGCGGGCGCCAGTGACCGGCGGCAACTCTGTAAAAACCAGACTATCTTGTTTTTCATAAAGAATGTATCCGTTTATTTCGTCGTCGTAATTGCCAGACGCCCAGCATTCCCGCACTCAACAGGGCAATCGTGGCGGGCTCCGGGGTCACGGTAACATCGGCAAATGATGCGGTGGCGATGCTGCTGGTATCGTGAGAACTTACGGCCAGCCCGGCGAGGAAGCTTGAGTCCGTGAAGTCCAGGGTGGGCACCGAGCCTATTTCGATCCAGTCCAAAGCACCCCCTTGCGCCAGCCCCGTTGAATAATATCCGGTGAACGTGCTTCCCGTTTTCACCAGACGCACCCAGATTGTGCCGCTTACAGTGGCACTTCCGATTTCGATCGCGTCGGTGCCGGCGGCCGTACGGGCTTGCATCTGCACGCCATTGCCCGGGGTTAATTCCACCGCCACAAACTGAGCGTCCGCCGCCGCCGAATCGCGGAACATAACGCCGGCCTTCGCCCAGGCATCCGTATTTTGTTGCGACGCAACCTTCGCGGAAATAGCACCGTTACCGGTTAAGGGGCGGGAAACGAAATTGAATTGATCGGAAACATTCCATATATCCGAGCCGCTTCCAAAGACCGTAAAGACACCTTTGGAATAACTGCCCGCGCCGGAAATCGAAGGAGCGCCTATATCCGCATCCGACCAGGTGCTGGGCAATGCCGCACGTCCTGTGCCCAGCGTATAGTTTAATACCTGCGACGCCCAATTGTAATTTTCGGTGGAATCATTCAGTGTGCCATCACTGTTATGCAAGGTATCACTGTCCGCATCGCTCCAGTTCCAGGCAATGGCACCAACATTTTTTGCCGTAGCCGCCTGAAGGAATGGAGAAACATTATAACCGCCTGCCGACGTGGACCACCCATATTCTCCAAATATCATCTTAACGCCGGCATTCTGGACACTTGCGATGCTGCTTTCCATTCCTGACGTACCGGTAGAGAACCATGAATTATACGCGTGAAGATCGAATACCAGATTGTGCTGCGGATCATATTGGACCAGTGCTGATCCATCGGCGACTACAGGAGCCACACTACCGGCTTCCTGCCCGCCGGGAATCACAATGTTTCCCGTGAAGCCGGTTCCGTCGCGGATGCTGTTTACCATGGTTTCCATATCCGAAAGCCATTGGCCATCTGCCGTTGGCGTGTTCCAGGCGTAAGGCTCGTTCCATACTTCCAACCAAACGTTCGACTGCCCGGCGAATTGCTTGGCCATGGCGGTAAGCTGATCGTTATAGGCATTCCAATACGATGTTTGTGAAGGCGTTACACCAAGAATCTGCGATCCCGACCAGGTGAAGGGACAAAGAATTGTGGTATCGCCGGCGGCAGAGTTGTTGTTAACAACGCTTTGCAGTCCATGCAGATAGCTCCCATCGGCCTGAATAGTATTTGTTCCCATGGGAACCACGTCAAAATCCGGAATGTCTTCACGAATAATATTGATTCCCCAAGATGACATGGCCGCCGCGCTATCGCCGCCGTAAACATCCCAGGCATTGGCTCCCCGATATCCTCCCGTGCTGGTCGATGCGCCCAGGGTGCTCCCGGTCGCACCACGCGCCATAATAGGCACTGCAAATAGCACGCAGGAGGTAATCATAGCCGTTTTGAGCAGGGACGATGTCTCAATTCTAAATTTACGTGTTATCATAAAAGAACCCTTTCTTCCCCTGGGAAATCTTCAGAACATTGAGCGTGTTTTCAAGGCCGCGCCGACTGACAAAACTTTTCTTAAGCACCCAAACAGCGCCTTTTGGCCACTACGGGAGCCGAGCAACCAGTAACATTTTGAACTACTGCGAACCATGAAGGCGGGAGTTTATCACTCTAGGCGAGAGGCTTGATTATCATAAATCCGTTGTGCAACAAAACATCTGTTCGCGGCTTATTCAAAAATGGCGGTACCGCAATAATGCTGCGGTACCGCCATCAATTTATTCCCGTTAGACTGTGAAGCGCCTGCGGCGTGCCAGCAGTAATAGCCCGCTGCCCGCAGCTGCGAATAAAGCCAGTGTCGCCGGTTCAGGTACGGCGGCGGACGTGAGATTGAAGTTATCGTAAACTTCCGTGTAATCGTAACTCGCTTGATGCTGCACGACCCGTACGCCAACATAACTTGTTCCGGTAGGAACCGCATCGCTTAAATTGAAGGTTTCGAACGGATTGCCAACAGCGGCTCCCTGGCCTGAATTCAAATTGGGCAGGTAAAAAGCTGCGGAGGAAGAAACTGGCGTGTAATCGCCTGCGGTATTATCTCCGTAGAAATCGAGGTAGACCTGCGAAGACTCATATACGTTGCCTGAAAGCGCCCATTGGAAACTTAGATTCAGCGATTCACCCGGCGTTACCGCGGCACGATCTACCGCGGAAGTCTGAAACGTCCCGGTCATAATCTCCAGCGCGTTGCCTGTGCCGCCGCCGAGCTGAGCTACGGTCTGCCCATTGGCGTCGGAACTTCCGGTCGGCCCGATCACGCCGAAATAAGCGTACTGATTGGCGGCCGGATTAACGGTTAACTGCCATCCCGGTACATTCGTGTTGTCCGTGGTCCCTTGGTAGTAGTCGAATGTTGACCCCGCGCTGAAGCCGCCGTTTGTGAGCATGTTTGCCTGTGCCGTACCAGCGACGCTTAAGAGTCCAACCGCCAGAACACTCGAAGCCAGCAGACCGATTGCATGATGTGAATAAGATTTGGTTTTCATTGTGGTATCTCCAAAAAATAGTGTTTCATTGTTTCGGCCAGAGCACCCGTCAACACTGACGGATGATGGCGTGCAAATATCATTTCCACACGTGAACCCCTTTCGCCAACTGCGCGGGGATTCAGCGTGCAGATGTGTGTTCTCCCTTCGGACACTCCTTTCTGCAGCTCTTTGAAAAGCTCTGCGTAATGCCCAGTCAATATTGGATTACTATTGAGCCAGCGGAATATGCGGCCAAAAATCGCGACGCGTAATGGTTCCCATTGCCCGCGATTCCACATGCCCGTCCCCAAATACCAGATTGCAATCCATGTTATTGTTATGCCGATATCTGAATCCGTGGAACGTCATCGGGCCGGTGTGATAGAAAATGTGAGCATACGTCTCATCGACATTGTAGGGAGCGATCGCACTGGAACTGTAAGTCCATGGATAGGGTGCATAGGAGATAGAGTTGTTGGGGCCATCGGCGACCATGTAGTCCTGCCAGACTTGTACAATCGCCCAGTTATCCAACTGCATTTCAATTGGATCGGCCTGCCAGTTGGCATCGTAGGCCAGTTGGGCATCCCAGGCGATGGCCGTCTGATTGATATCCTTAACCGTTGACAGCCTGACCGGCGGCGTGTACTGAGACCACCATGGATTAAAGGTTTGGCCTGACCAATACCCAAAATCCCCATCTTCGCCACTGAAGATGCGCGGGTTCCCGGTGTATTGGTCGGTCCCTGCCGGAGCTAATGGCGCGCCCGGGTCCATAAATACCTTGCTATCGGTTACCTGGCCAATGTTGGTCCCGGTCGTGGTCGGCTGAACCCCCATTTCGATGCTCAGCTGCTGCGTCCAATCCCGGCCAACCCAGTTGACGGTATTGGCGTAGCCGAATCCAAATGGGACGAAATCCTTGTTTTCCTCCGTATAGGTGACCAGCGTGAGGCCGATTTGCCGGAGGTTGGATTCACAGGCCACGGAGGTGGCCAAATCCTTCGCCCTTGCCAGCGCCGGCAATAATAGGGCGATGAGCAATGCGATAATCGAGATCACCACCAGTAATTCGATTAACGTAAAGCCTCGACTCGTACCCGTGCGAGAGATGAATGAATTGCCAGACATAATAAATCCTCCAAAAAAAGGAACCGTTCATAATATCTCACCGGATGCTTCCTGCGGCAGAACATGGTTAGCCGCGTGCATCTAACGATTTAACTATACATGGACTGGTTTGATCTTTGGCGTCAAAAATGTTGTTGCTTTGCGCATAGCGCGAAATCAACGCCAAAAGGGCGTTAATGCGGGATCCCTGCTGTGTTCGTGCCTGAAACCATGACCATCGTAGTAGGTGCTCGAGTCGTTTGTGATGTGGTTTATTTTGAGGAGGTGTTGTCTCATCGGCGCGTGGGGCGATTAAAATGCGCGGATTCTGTATGATTGCTTGATGGAATTGTCCCCCTTTGGAGGCCATGGTGGCGCAAAATAAACGCATAGCAATCGTCGTGGAGTTGGCCGTTGGGTATCGCGAAGCCGTGGTTCGCGGACTGTGGCGCTTTCTTCAGACTCGACCGTTGTGGGAGCACCAGGGGTGTGAACTGCACCTTGGCGAGCTAAATGCGCTGCGGAACTGGAAGCCCGACGGAATCGTAGCCGGTTTACACGATATAAAGCTCGGCCGCGCGCTTAAAAGGCTCAATGCACCGATTGTTGATGTGTATAATTGCGTGGAATTAGCCGGTGTGGTTCAAGTTGGAATCGATGATTCGGCGGTGGGGGATATGGCCGCTAAATACCTCTTGTCGCTGGGGCTTAAAAATCTCGCGGTGGTCGGTGATTACTCGACGCGTTACGCCTTGGAGCGCCGCGATGCGTTCCTGGGAATCCTCCGCGCCGAAGACTTGGAATGTTTCCAATGGGATCCCAATCAGAAACATCGTCCACCGGTTGAAAATCTGCGGCGCGCGGGGCCATCCGCCGCCTCAGCCGGATCGCATACATTTTCAGCAACGGCGTGGTCATCGAGCTTTCGCAGACAGTGGGGCGATGCAGTATCAAAATGGATAAGGGAGCTGCCCAAGCCGGCGGGGATTTTCGCCCTAAACGACGACTGGGCAACGATGATTGTCGATCAGTGCAATCACCTGAGTATTGCGGTCCCGGAGCAGGTGGCCATATTAGGAGTGGACAATGCTGAATTGCTCTGCCAGATGGGGCGGCCGCCGCTTTCAAGTATTGAAACTCCCGCGGAAAAGGTCGGATGGGAAGCGGGCGTTGCCCTTGAGAAATTGATGGAGGGAAACGCGGTTTCAAGCCGCCAGCTTCTCCAACCGGTGCGGGTGGTTGAAAGACAGTCCACCAATGTTCTGGCGATTGATGACCCGGATGTGACAGCCGCGATTCGCTTTATCCAAGCCAATGTCCACCGTGGCATCGGCGTGCGGGAAGTGTTGATGACGGTTTCTTCCCGAAGGCGGACTTTGGAAATGAGTTTTCGAAAGTCCGTGGGACGCAGTATTCTCGATGAAATCCAGCGGCTGCGTGTGGAGCGGGCAAAAATGCTGCTTTCATCCACCGATTTAAAACTCTCCGTGGTAGCGCAACGCAGCGGATTTCGCAGCGCCAGCCGCCTTTGTCGAATGTTTCGTCAAGTCAGCGGTGAAACGCCCGCGCATTTTCGGCGCCGCCAAGAATTGGCGTAATGCAGGGTTATGACTTTCATGGAAATTTATTGGCGGCTGGCCTCGGAGCCGTCTCATTCGTCCGCTTGCCGCTCTTTTGCCTCGATGCTGCCGGTCGCTGCTTTTGATAAACCCGGATATATCGAATTTCGTATTTCGCAGGCAGTGCTTTATTATTAATCGGACCGGCCCAGTTTCCTCCCATCGCCAAGTTAATAATTAAATACATCTTCTTGCGAAAAGGATTGGTTGCGCCGGTGCCCGCGGCCGAAACATTAAACGTGAAGTATTTAATTCCATCAATGAAAAATGTGATGTGCTTCGGCGACCAGTCCATGCGATAGGTATGAAATTTCTTCGCTGCCGAGCTTCGGAGTGTGAATGTCCGAAACTGAGATTGGGCCTGGTGATCACCTTCCCAATGAACAGTGGTGTGAACCACACGTGGCTCGCGGCCGAGCCACTCCATGACATCAATTTCCCCGCATTGTGGCCAGCCCACTTTAGAAATATTGGTGCCAAGCAGCCAAAACGCGGGCCACATTCCGGCTCCGGCGGGGAGCTTCGCCCGCAGTTCAAAGCGGCCATACAGCCAACTCTCCTTGCCTAAGGTCGTGAGGCTCGCGGATGTGTAATGTGCCCATTTCCGGGCGTAACGCCAATTCTTTGCTCCAGGGCGATATTGCTTGTTGGCAGCACGTTGCCTGCGAGCCTCAATGACCAGCATGCCTGCGCGGACCACCGCATTGCCCGGCTGGTAATATTGCGGCTCTTTATTACGCACAAACCCGCGTTCATAGCTCCACTTGGCGGGATTGGGCCGTCCCGGATTGGCAAAGTTATCCTGCCAAACCAGATGCCATTTGCCGGCCGGAGCGGCCGCCACATCGTTGCGGAAGGACGGTCCAGTGAGAATCGCGCATGCGATAAGAAAAATGACCTGCCATTTAATCCGCATGTTGTCACCATGGCTTTAGATATACATCATCTAAGATTTTATTGTACCGGAAAAATACTCGCCCTGTAATTAATTCCGTTTACTGTCCAGCACCAGGACCCAATCACTGGCCCCCGCATGGTTTTTACGTGCCGGAGAAAACTGCATTTTTCCGCGATTTAGCAGCGGTAAGTGGGAAACTGCGGAATAAGTTCCGTTCGTCGGGTCAAACCAACTTGCGTGCACGGGCTTGGAGAGCTTTGCCATGTTGACCTCAAGGGTGCGCGGCGTGGGCAGATAGGCCACCATGAGTGTTCTTTCGACAGTACATGCTGCCGTGCAATAATCGTCTTGGCTGACACGTATTTTGGTATTTCCATAAGTTCCCAATCCCGCGGTTACCATATCGTGTGATTGATCCGGTATCAGCGCGTACCATGGAATGGAATTAAAAAAGTGCTTCCATATCTTGATCTGTGTGGCACCTGGCGTGTTGAGGTGGGATTGCCATTCGGGGAAGAAGCCCCAGACGTAATGGTTGCCGTAAATCTGTCCGCATCCGCCGCAAAGCATTGTCCAATACGCCTGTCGCCGCAGCACTGCCGGTGTGCCATAATCCGGGGGAAGACCGACGTTTTCCATCTCATAGTGCGCCTCGAGCAGAAACGTGGGCATCGGTGGCTGGTGATTATAGTTCTGCAACATCTGCTGATACGTGGCCCCGTAGGTATAGGCCCCGTTAAGAGAAATGAGATTTGTCCACGCGGGATCCTGAAGCGATGGGGTACATAACAATTCGACGGTTTGCATGCTCCTGGGATCGGCAGCATGAATTCCTTCTGCGACGGCCTCAACGACCGTGTCGTTGCGGCGTTTCGCCCAGCTTCCGAAATCATTGCCATTGAGCCATATAATGTTTTTAAATTTACGATACCGTTGGCCGAGAAACTTTCCGTACTTCCGGCATTTTTCGGGGCCATTGGTTCGCAAGGTCTTTAGCCACTGGCCGGTTTCAATTGGATCTAAAAATACTAAAAGACCCATTTTTGCGGCGATTGCGAGCATGTGATCGGCCCGGAAAAAATACTCTTCATTCGGTCTGGTGAGATCATAGTGCGCTAAATCCGTGCCGCCAGATAGATAGCCGGTAAACGGCCGTATACCGTCGAAGGTGCTGCCATCCGTATTACAACTCGGGAAGTAAGGCCCCGCGCACAGGAGGTTGATCCACATAGAGTTAAATCCGTAGGCCAGCCGATTGGTAAAGTAGTGTGATGCCTGCTGAACATTCAGTTTTACCACCATCGCCTGGGGCGCATCGCCGGCGATTAAAAAAGGCGCTTTGTGCTGATCCATCAGATAACGCCGGTTGCCGCTGATTTGGAGCGGGTACGATGTCGGATGTGTCTTGGCGCGGTCTTTTCCAACCGCCAAGGCTGACCTTTGAAGCAGCCCGGGCGGTGCCATGAGTGAGACCGCCACGGAGCCGGCGGCTCTCAAGAGATCCCTTCGGTTCAGAGAGGTGGGTTGATTCATTGGACGCTCCATTAGGTTATTCGACCATTTCATTGTTCGCCTTGTTGCCGCTATTCGTGCCTGCTTCGTCGGTGCCTTCTTGGCGCCCACTCTAATATCTTATCATCGCCTTACAGCTTACTTACCTGTGCCGCGCAAAACCGGCGAGCCATTAACGTGTCGCCGTAAAACAACGCTTTCACTGCCGATCAAAAAAGCAATCATACCCGGTTGCTCTTGACCTTTTGCGACAAAAATGATGTTCTATTGCGCAATGCGCGGGTGGGGTACTGAAAGAGGAAGAGCGATTTGCTAATCTTGCTCGGAAATCAATCCAAGAATTTATCCAAGCTTTGCATAAGCAGCGCTTCATTGGGTTGGCGGCCATTGATAGGTCTTCGTCATTACAAGCGGTGCCACGCAGCGTGTTTGCGCAAAGTGACATCGCCCGCGACGCCAAATGACAATCCAACCGGGATATAGTGAGAGCGTGAATGACTTGATGATCGCGAACCGGAGAACAGAAAATGGCAAAAACTTTCGCGGCGCTTTATACCAGTGGATTAGCCTTGGCAGCGGCGATGTACGCTTCGCTTTTCTGGGGAGCTGCCCCCGTGTCCGCGATTGCCCCGATGAGGCCCTTGCCTGTCAAAATTTCCGCATACAACAAGGATATCCTTTATGTGGGACGTTTTGATGATTCGCAGCCGGCGGGGCCACGCTGTGCCTGGTCTGCCAGTAGTGTTACGCTGCGATTCAAAGGCACTGCGGCCGAAGCGCGTATGTCAGGAGGCTCCAATGATCGCTGGCAGATTATCGTGGATGGACGCGCAACCAAAATACTGACGATGGCTGGTAAACCGGCTTTATTCTCGCTGGCGTCGGACTTAAATCCAGGCGTTCATACTATGACGCTGTTCAAGTTGGGCGAGCCAATTTGGGGCACAACTCAGATCATGTCTTTTAGATTAGCTCCAGACAGCAAACTGCTGCCGATGCGGGGCAGTCCCCGACATTTCGAGGTAATCGGTGATTCCATAAGCGCCGGTTACGGCGATCAGGCACCCAACCAGACCTTTCACTTCGCGGCTAAAACGGAAAATGCGTATTTGACCTACGGGGCTATTGCGGCTCGAGATCTGAAAGCCCAATATGTTTGCATTGCCTGGTCCGGAAAGTGCCTTTGGCCAAAGAACACGATTCCCAAAATCTATGGGAGAGTGCTTCCACAAGACCCCAAGAGCCGCTGGAATTACGCCTGGAAACCGCAGGCTATTTTGATCAACCTCGGGACCAATGATTTCGCGGGGGGCGATCCGGCAGAACGCGGCTGGGTGAGTGCCTACGTGGCTTTTATCAGGCGGCTGCGCAAGCACGATCCGGGAGCTTCAATCTTTTGTGCCTTAAGCCCCATGCTTTCAAACTCCTGGTCCGCCAGTAAAAATGCCCGTTCCATGTGCCATCGATACATTCTGGCGGCGGTTGGTAAGTGCCACCGTCTTGGCTATCGCAAGGTCTATTTCCTGGATTTTCCGATGCAAACCGGTAAGTACGGATTCGGAGCAGATTGGCATCCAAGCGTTGGTGAACATCGCTACATGGCCGCGATCGTTGAGCAGGAACTGCGTGAAAAACTGGGGTGGTAATGGTAAACCATGAGTTGGAGTAATACCTCGATGATTCATAACCCCGATCAACAAACCAGCAAGAGTAATGGTTCAGTTACCCGCAGGCGGTTCTGCACAACCGTCGCGGCCTGCATTGCCCTGACATCCGCACAACGTAAAATCCAAGCTGCCTCCGGCACAGGCGCCGTTTCCCAAGTTCACTACCGGTGGCTCAATGTGGCAATGGGCGGCGGGGGTGCGATTCCAGGCATTGTGCTGCATCCCAAGGTGCCCGGACTGGCCTATATTCATACGGACGTGGGAGGGTGCTATCGGTGGGATTCCACGGATAAGCGATGGATACCGCTTTTGGATCGCATTCCATTTACCCAGTGGAATCTTTACGGCGTCGATAGCATTGCCGTAGATCCGAATGATGTAACAGGAAATACTGTATATATCTCGACTGGTAAGTATGCAGCTTCATGGGCTTCCCCCGCAGGAATGCTGATGAAGTCCACCAATCGGGGGACGACATGGACACGAACCACGCTTTCCCCGACTGGCGGAAGCAACCAATCGCAAGGTTGCGGCGAGCGACTTGCTGTTGATCCGGCAAATGGACGGCATGTGGTATACGCGTCGCAACTCCAGGGACTGTTCTCAAGTTTTGATGCGGCTAAGACATGGGATCGCGTGCGTGCGGCACCGTCTGGATGGTCGTCTGAAGGGGATTCCAGGAAAAAACGGGGACACGGCTTAGCCTTTGTCGTGTTCGATCCTTCCTCAGGCATTACCGGCACACCTGCCCGGACCCGAATCATGTATATCGGGGCCACCGGAGAGGGAGTATACCGAAGCGGTGATGGCGGAAAAAGCTGGCAGTTGCTTGTTGGAGGGCCGGATTGGCCGCGGAAGGGGGTTATCGGAACCGATGGTGTTCTGGTAGTATCTCATCGTCGCGGAGTGGCAAAATTTACGGAAGGTCATTGGACGAACATCACACCAAAAACGCCGAAACGAGGAGCGGGCTGCGCCGTGGCAATTGATTCCCGGGATTCCAAGCACATCGTGGCGACATTGGGTGGGGGGAATCGCACACCGGTATTTCGCTCAACTGATGGCGGAAAAACGTGGGCGAATATCTCCGGAAAGCGTAATGAGACGATCACATGGTGGGCGGGTTGGCAATGGTTTTCCAACCCGTTCAGTCTGGCTTTCGACCCACACCGCAAGCATCGTGTTTGGGCCACGGATTGGTATGGAACCTATTGCTGCGATGATATTACCCAAAGCGAACCTGTCTGGACCAATTTTGTCGGCGGAATTGAGGAGCTATGCATTATCGGTGCCCTGACCGCACCGCCGGCGGGCCGATGCCGCTTGTACAGCGGTGCCGCAGATGAAGGGGGAGGGGATCACACTTCCCTGGATAAACCCCCACGACGATCACTCTGGGTTAAGGGACTGCCCGCAGGCCTGGATCGCACCGGAATTGCCGTGGCTTCTGATGATTCTAATTTTGTTGTATGCGTAGGAACGACTAATTGGAGTTCACCGGGTACCGGGGCCTATTCCGTTAACGGGGGAGACAGTTGGACCGTATTCGCCAAGCTCCCGTACAAAGGAATCAAGGGTGGGCGCGTAGTCCTGACCGGAAGCCGGCGGCGAATTCTTTGGGTTCCCCAGGAAGGGCCGCCATACCATAGCGATGACTTGGGCCAAAGTTGGAGGAAAGTTAAATGTCACCAAAGTCTGGCAGGCAGTTCTCATGGTAATAATATTTTTGTATACGATCAGCCGGTTGCGGTCGATGTCGCGGACGCTAATCGTGTATATATTCTCAAGGGGTCCAAACTCTTTGTGAGCACCGATGCGGGGGAACATTTTTCCGTTGCTTCCTCCAAAGTGCCCGATGACTGGAATCATAAAGTGCTTACCTCCGGCCGGCCCGGCGATGTTTGGGTCTCAGGCGGGAAACACGGCTTGTTCCGCTCGGGCAATGGCGGTCGAACTTTTGCTCAGGTCAAGGGTATCCAAGCGGCCAATACGTTCTGTTTCGGCAAAGCGCCGCCGGGGAGAACTTTTCCGGCGTTGTTCGTTCAGGGTGAAGTGGAAGGTATCGCGGGATATTTCCGATCAGATGATCAGGGCCGAAGTTGGGTGCGCATTGATATACCCATGCAAAGGGTTGGCGATGCGCCCAATACAATGACCGGTGACTGGAGAGTATTCGGCGGGGTTTTTGTCGGGACCACGGGTCGCGGAATTTTTTACGGTTGCCCGGCCGATAGCGACCAGAACATTTGAACTATGTTTTATGCGTCTTCGGTGTCGTCTTTGCCGAGGGGTTCGGCGGGGGTGAACGCGGCGGCTTTGCTGGGGCGGACTTGTAATTTCTGGGCGTGATCCATGAAAAATTCCACTTTGGGCTTGATGGTTAGACCTGCCATGGCCTTTTCCAGTTGCTTTTGCGCCCAGCGTAAATAGGTCCGACGGGATAAATGGGAAATCAACACCAGTTCATTTTCCAGCTTGGGCAGTACGTCAATGAATTCGTTGACGTGCATGTGCTGGCCCACAGCCGCCCGCTTGCGGTGGCCATGTTCAAAAAAAGTGCATTCGGTAATCAGAATCCGGGCGTCGCGCACGCCGTCCTGCAGCAGGGTTTCGCCCATGCTGGTGTCGCCGGTATAGGCGATCAGGGGAACGTCCAGGGTGTACGTAATTTTTTCGCCGCGGGCTTTCATATCACGCAACATGTGCCCGGGTAAATTTTGTTCCGCCAATTCCGGTTTAAGCTTTTCCCGCCGATCCAGCAGCAGGAAACCCGCTGATGGCACGGTGTGCCGCGTGGCAAATGTTCGCACAATCAAGCCCTTGCGCAATTCAAACTCTTCTCCAATATTTAAGCCAATCACCCGATGGGCAATAGCTTTGCCTTCCAAAGCAGTCCAGGATTTAATAACTCCGGAAACCGCATCAGCAATCGCGGCGTGGCAGATGACGGTGCCGGGCGTCATGCCCTGAAAAAATCTTTGAGAAAGGTAGTAAGCTAATCCTGCGCTATGGTCCATGTGGCCGTGCGTGAGCAGGCAGAAATCACTGGTGAGAACCGGCCGCGGACATTTGCCGATATCAAATACCACATTGAGTTCCGGTGCCTGAATCACCGATTCTTCCCCCGCCACGCTGTAGCCAAGCAAATGGCAGTAGGGTGTTTTGACCACTGCCAGCGGCGGCAGCAGCGGGGCCTCGTGCACAGGCGCGTTACCCGTTAAATTGCGTGGAGCTGGTTCGTTGGAGGGTTCGGGGGATGCTTGATCAGGCGTTTTCATCATCTCGAGAATTTAATCGAATTTAGCCGCAGCGGCAACGGGTGGACCTCTAGCCTCTGGCTGCCGGTCCCGGACTTCTTGCAATGATGCGTGCGTTTTATACGCAGGCCGGGAACCCCCCGGTTCCATCGGCCGGTTACGTTAAACATGCGATCCATACCTTTCGCCGCATTGCCCTGCTTGGTGGGCGATTGCTCTTCCGCAAAACGCCGACTTTCATTCAACCGAGATTATAAAACGGGAGCGCAAAAATATTTATCGTTTGCGCAGGCACGGGCATGAGTTTTAGCTGCGGCTACAATGCGGCTTGCCTTCAACGGCGGCACAAAAATAAAACGGCTGACGTTTTCGGCATTCGCGCAGATGAGTTGATTAACGGAGTAGTTACAATGGCAAATCGGCGTCATTTTCTAAAAGCGGTCTCTTCCGCGGCATTGGCCGCTTCCGTGTCCCATCAGATCCGCGCCGCTTCGCCCCGGCAGGGTGCCGACGGTGTAACGCACGCCGCCGCGAAGGCCGGCATATTATCGCTGAGTCTGGGCCAAGACATCTTACGGGTTGCAACACCTTCTCCCGGAATCCTTCGCATGGATTTATTGGCCAATGGAAAAAGTGATCCGCATACACCCGTGTTGGCGCCCAACGCCCATGCCCCGGGCGATCCGTCGGCCGTCATAGACATTTCAGGTGACCCGATTCGGATAACTACAGGGCAATTTCACGTGGAAATTAAACGCAAACTGGGAATATTTTTCCCCGGTGAAAAGCCCTTTGTGGATTACATGGCCCATTTAATGTCGCATAACCTTGATTTCTACAAACCAATATGTCGG